>NZ_JBITEO010000028.1:0-95776 GCF_044455245.1 Streptomyces sp. NPDC051310 | reverse complement strand
CAGGGGGGACCCTGTGGGAGAGTAGGACGCCGCCGAACAATTCTTGTGGGGAAGCCCCGCACCGTTATGGTGCGGGGCTTTTCCGCGTTCCGGGCCGGGCACGGCTTCTAGGGTGGTGACATGCGCTATGAACTCGTCATCTTCGACAACGACGGTGTGCTCGTCGACAGCGAGCCCCTGTCCAACACCATCCTGGCCGGTTATCTGACGGAGCTCGGCCACCCCACCTCGTACGAGGACTCGCTGCGGGACTACATGGGGGGCGCCGTGCACCGCATACACGATCTGGTGCTGGAACGGACCGGGCAGCGGTTGCCGGAGGACTTCGACGCGACGTTCCACGCCCGCGTGTTCGCCGCGTTCGAGCGGCAGCTGGAAGCGGTCGCCGGAGTGACGGAGGTGCTGGGCAAGCTGGTGGCGGACGGGGTGCCGTACTGTGTCGCGTCGTCCGGGAGCCATGAGCGGATCCGGGTGGGGCACCGGAAGACCGGGCTGGACCTGTGGTTCGGGGACAGCAATGTGTTCAGCGCCCAGGACGTGGGGCGGGGCAAGCCGGCGCCCGACCTCTTCCTGTACGCGGCCGAGCGGATGGGGGTGGCCCCGGAGAGGTGCGTCGTGATCGAGGACAGCCCGCTCGGGGTGGAGTCGGCGCTGGCCGCGGGGATGGACGTGTACGGGTTCACGGCGATGACGTCCGCGGAGAAGCTGGCCGGCGCCCACGGGCACTTCGACGACATGGCGGCGTTGCCGGCGCTGCTGGCGTGACCGATCTGTCCAGGGGTGCACGGCGGCCCTACGCTGTGCCGCCATGACGGATGCGCGGTTGCGGCGTGGGCGGGGCTCGCTGGCGTTCTGCTTCTTCGTGCAGGGGGTGGCGTTCGCGCTGCTCGTGACGCGCATCCCCGCGGTCCAGGACCGCTACGGGATATCCGACGCCCTGCTGCCCGCCTTCCTGGCGGCCGTCCCGGTGCTCGCGGGTGCCGGGAGCGTCGCCACCGGGAGGCTGGTGCGGCGGGTCGCCCCGGGCACGGTGCTCCGGTGGGCGCAGCCGGTGGTGCTGCTGGCCCTGGTGGGCGTCGGGGCCGGGGACCGGCTGTGGCAGGCCGGGGTGGCGCTCGGCGTGTTCGGGCTGGCGGTCGGGGCGCTCGACGCGTCGATGAACATGCTGGGGGTCAGCCTCCAGCGGGCGTACGGGCGCAGCATCCTGCTCGGCTTCCACGCCGCGTACAGCCTGGGCGGGATCGTGGGGGCGTCCCTGGCATGGGCGGGGGCGCACTGGGACCTGGCGCTGCTCGTGTCGTACCTGCCGGTGGTCGTGGTGCTGCTGCCGGCTGCGCTGGTGGGGAGCCGGTGGTACGTGGACGGGGAGCGGGGGATCGGGCCGGTGGCGCGGAATGCCGCAGTGTCCCGTGCGCTGCTGCCGTTGTGCCTGGTCATGACGTTCGCGTACATCGGGGACTCGACGGTGTCGAACTGGAGCGCGAAGTACCTGACGGATGTCCTCGGGAGCTCGGAGGAGCTGGCGACCGTTCCGTACAACGCCTATATGGTCACGACCCTGTTGGGGCGGGCCGTGGGGGATTTCGGGGTGCGGCGCTTCGGGGCCGTGGCGGTGGTGCGGGGCGGGGCGGTGCTGGCGGCGGCCGGGTTCGGGGCCGTGGCCGTGGCGCCGGGGGTGTGGGCCGGTGTCGCCGGGTTCACGGTGCTGGGGCTGGGGCTCAGCGTGCTGGTGCCCCAGACGTTCGCGGCGGCGCGCGGGGACGAGGAGGTCGCACGGCTGAACGTCTTCAACTATGTGGGCTTCCTGATCGGGTCGCCCCTGGTGGGCGCGCTCGGCGATGCGTGGGGCTATCGCGGGGCGATGGTGGTGCCGTTGGTGTTGGTGCTGGTGACGCTGCGGTACGCCCGGTCGTTCGGCGTTGAACGGTACCGATACGGTGGCGGGCATGAGCGGCCGCACACTGTTGATGTGGGATGAGGCAGTAACTCGTTACGACTTCGGGCCCGGGCACCCGATGGATCCGGTGCGGCTCGCGCTGACCATGGGGCTGGTGCGGGCGTACGGCCTGGAGCGTGCCGTGGACGTGGTGGCGGCCAAGCCGGCCGGGGACTCGACGCTGCGGCTGGTGCACCGTGAGGACTACGTGGCGGCGGTGCGGGCCGCGTCGGCGGAGCCGAGGGCGGCGGACCAGGCGTACGGGCTGGGGACGATGGACGACCCGGCGTTCGCCGGGATGCACGAGGTCTCCGCGCTGATCGCGGGGCAGTCGGTGGGCGCGGCGGAGGCGGTGTGGCGGGGGGAGGCCGTGCACGCGGTGAACTTCGCCGGGGGCCTGCACCATGCGATGCCGGGCTCCGCTGCGGGTTTCTGCATCTACAACGACGCGTCGCTGGCGATCGCCCGGCTGCTGGAGCTGGGGGCGGAGCGGGTCGCGTACGTGGATGTGGACGTGCACCACGGGGACGGCGTGCAGGCGGCGTTCTGGGACGACCCCCGGGTGCTGACGGTCTCGCTGCACGAACACCCGCGGACGCTGTTCCCGGGCACCGGGTGGCCGGAGGAGACCGGCGGGACCGGTGAGGCGGCGGGCGGTGCGGTGAACGTGGCGCTGCCGGCCGGCACCGGGGACGCGGGGTGGCTGCGGGCGTTCCACGCGGTGGTGCCGGAGGTGCTGGCGGACTTCCGGCCCCAGGTGCTGGTGACGCAGCACGGGGCGGACACGCACTTCGAGGACCCCTTGGCGCATCTGGCGGTGTCGCTGGACGCGCAGCGTGCGGTGCAGGTGGCCTGTCACGACTTGGCGCACGCGTACGCCGACGGGCGGTGGGTCGCGCTGGGCGGCGGCGGTTACGCGGTCGTGGACGTGGTGCCGCGGTCGTGGACGCATCTGGTCGGGATCGCGGCCGGGGCGCCGGTCGAGCCGGAGTCGGTCATTCCGTCGTCGTGGCGGGACGAGGTGTACGCGCGGACGCGGCAGTTGGCGCCGGGGCGGATGACGGACGGGCGGTGGCCGGTGCAGTGGCGTGCGTGGGAGGAGGGGTACGACCCGGCGGACCGGCTGGACCAGGCGGTGCTGGCGGCGCGGCGGGCGGTGTTCCCGCTGCGGGGCTTGCTGGCGTAGCGCCGCGCCCCTGGGTCACCCCGCGCCCGATGGTCCGGCGGTCCGGCGGCGTGGGTTTTGCGCCGGACCGGCTGCATTACGCCAACTGTGCGGTGTGGCCGGGGTTCCGGTGCCCGCGGGTGCCCCGTGCGGGAGCATCGGGAGGGTGGTGAGTGCTGGTGCGCTGCGGGCGCATGTGGTGGCCGCGGGGCTGGCCGGGACGGTGGCCACCTCGCGGGAGGACAGTCTGCGGAGCTACCGGCTGTTCGCGGCCCGGGATCCGCGCGTGACGCTGGGGCTCGATCCCGACGGGGTCTGGAGCGAGCGCGATGTACTGCGGCTGATGGCCGACAGGTGCGGGGTCTCCGGTGATCCGGCATACCGGACCGGGTTCGACGTCATCGATCCGGAGCGGATGCTGAGGGCGCTCGACGCGTTCGCCGCGCGGCTCGGCGAGGTGGCCGCGCGGCGCGGAGCGGTGCTGTTCGGGACCGGGCATCCGCATCGTCTGCTGGGGTTCTACGCAGGGTTGGCAGACGCTTTGTCGGCGGCGGGCTGCACCGTTCTCACATCCCCGCAGGGGCGATGTGTCGACATAACGACCCGGTTCGGCGTACGCACGTACGTCGTGGACTACGTACGGGGAGTCGCCATGGTGCGGGAACCGGGAGCGGAGGGCGCCGGTTGTGAGACCGGCGCACATACGCATTCCCCCCTTCCCGTACGGGCCGTTCTGGAGGATCTGGCGGTGGCCGGCCGGCCGCTGCCGGAGTTGGTGGTGGGGGACCACGGATGGGTCTGCGGGGCAGGTCAGCTGGGGTTCGAGGCCATCGGGCTGGCCGATACGGACGACCCCGCGCTGTTCGTCGGGGAAGCGGAGGGGCGGGTGTCCGTCGCCGTGCCGGTGGATGACGGTGTGCGGTCCGCTTACTACCGGCCGATGACGCGCTATGTACTCAATCGGGCGTGTCTGTCACAGTAGGCGCCTGATCGCAGCTCCTCTTCCCCACTCGTATCACCCGCCCCTAGTCTGGTGAGTGAGCGCACCGCGACGAAGAGTCACCGGAGGGGAAGCCGGTGGGCGTCGTGTGCGGAAGGTACAGGTGGGTCATGGCTGCTGCTGGCGAGAGGCCTCTCAACGAGGTCAAGTTCCTGACCGTGGCGGAAGTCGCCGCGGTGATGCGAGTGTCGAAGATGACCGTGTACCGCTTGGTGCACAGCGGTCATCTGCCGGCCATCCGGGTGGGCAGGTCGTTCCGGGTGCCGGAGCAAGCGGTTCACGAGTACCTCCGAGAGTCTTTCGTGGGGGTGGAGACCGCGTAGCGGGGCGCGGGCAGGTCCCACGCACCCCTCGGATTACAAGCACGTCGCTCGGGCGGGTAGGCTAGGCCGACGTAGGTCGTGTGGGCCCAGACGCCCCGCACCGAGATCCCCCGCTGATGCGGGGGTGTTCCGAGAAGTGAGCGAGGGTAGTCGTGGGCTCTGTTATCAAGAAGCGGCGCAAGCGGATGGCCAAGAAGAAGCACCGCAAGCTGCTCAAGCGCACCCGCGTGCAGCGTCGCAACAAGAAGTAAGCGTCGGCTGTACGTGAGGCATTCGCGGCCCTCCCACCGGTTCCGGTGGGAGGGCCGCGGTGTTTGCGGGGCCGGCCCGGAGGAGTGCGGCGGCGTGCCGGCCGGGGGTGCCGTCGCCCGCCGGAGGTGCGGCGGTCATCACACCGCAGCGGCGAACCGCTACGGTGGCGCAGAGGCGAGGACAGGACCGAACGGAAGGCGCTGATCTTGGGGAAGGTCGTGCTCGTCACCGGGGTGGCCCGGCAGCTCGGCGGCCGTTTCGTGCGGCGCATCCAGAAGGACCCCGAGGTGGAGCGGGTCATCGGCGTGGACGCCGTGGCCCCCGCGCACCAGCTGGGTACGGCGGAGTTCGTCCGCGCGGACATCCGGCAGCCCGCCATCGGGCGCGTACTGGCCGAGTACGGGGTCGACACCGTCGTCCACCTGGACGTGACGGGCCAGGCGCTGGGGTCGGGTGGCCGGACGGCCGTCAAGGAGACCAACGTCATCGGCACGATGCAGCTGCTCGGCGCGTGCCAGAAGTCGCCGACGATCCGCCGGCTGGTGGTGAAGTCCAGTACGAGCGTGTACGGCTCCGCGCCGCGCGACCCCGCGGTCTTCACCGAGACGACGCCGCCGAAGTCGCTGCCCAGCGGTGGCTTCGCCAAGGACGTCGTCGAGGTCGAGGGGTACGTGCGCGGCTTCGCGCGGCGGCGGCCCGACGTGGCGGTGTGCGTGCTGCGCTTCGCGAACATCCTGGGACCCGGCGCGGATTCGCCGCTCGCCGAGTACTTCTCCCTCCAGGTCCTGCCCACGGTCCTCGGGTACGACCCCCGGCTGCAGTTCGTCCACGAGGACGACGTGGTCGACGTGCTGCGGATCGCCACCCACGAGCCGCGGCGGGGCACGCTGAACAGCGGCACGTTCAACATCGCCGGCGACGGCGTACTGACGCTGTCGCAGTGCTCGCGGCGGCTGGGCCGGCCGACGGTACCGGTGCTGCTGCCCGCCATCAGGTGGGTCGGCACGGCGCTGCGCACGGTCGGCGTGACGGACTTCTCGCCCGAGCAGATCCGGCTGCTGACGCACGGCAGGGTGGTCAGCACCGCGCAGATGCGCGAGACACTCGGGTTCGAACCGGGGTACACGACCGCGGAGACCTTCGCGGACTTCGCGCGCAGCCGGGGGGCGGGCCTGCTGCCGCCCGAGGCCCTGGCGGGGGCGGTCGACCGCATCGCCGCGTCGCCGCTCCTGGGCGGCGCGACGAACACGACTCACAGTGCCGGTCACGACGCCGGATAAGGAGCGCGAGCAACGATGGCGGACGCCAAGGTCATTCCGTTCGACGACGACCGGCCGCGCGCGGGTGCGGCCACGCCACGACCGGGGCGCCGGCGGCCCCCCCTGAGCGGTGGCACACGCCGGAAGGGCGAGGCCCCGGTGAGCCCGCTGCCGGGCCCTCAGGTGCCGCTGGAGGCGCCCGTGGACGCCCCGGGCGGTGCGGGTGGTGCGGACGGTACGGACGGCGCGCAGGCGGACGCGGGAGGCGGTGGCGGCTGGGAGCGCCGGATCGCGGGCGGGCTGGCGTTCCTGCGGCGGCGGATCACCGGTGAGTACGAGGTCGACGAGTTCGGGTACGACAAGGAGCTGACCGACCAGGTCCTGATGTCGCTGCTGCGGCCGCTGTACGAGAAGTACTTCCGCGTCGAGGTGAAGGGCGTGGAGAACATCCCGGCGCAGGGCGGGGCCCTGGTGGTGGCGAACCACTCGGGGGTGCTCCCGCTGGACGGTCTGATGATGCAGGTCGCCGTGCACGACAACCACCCCGCGGAGCGTCACCTGCGGCTGCTGGCGGCGGACTTGGTCTTCATGCTGCCGGTCGTCAACGAGCTGGCGCGGAAGGCCGGTCACACCCTTGCGTGCGCCGAGGACGCGGAACGGCTGCTGCGGCGCGGCGAGGTCGTCGGGGTGATGCCCGAGGGCTTCAAGGGCATCGGGAAGCCCTTCGGCGAGCGGTACAAGCTCCAGCGGTTCGGGCGGGGCGGGTTCGTGTCGACGGCGCTGCGCGCCGGGGTGCCGATCGTGCCGTGCTCGATCGTCGGCGCGGAGGAGATCTACCCGATGGTCGGCAACGCGAAGACGCTCGCGCGGGTGCTCGGTCTTCCGTACTTCCCGCTCACGCCGACGTTCCCGTGGCTGGGGCCGCTCGGGGCGGTGCCGCTGCCGACGAAGTGGACGATCCAGTTCGGTGAGCCGATCCCGACGGACGGCTATCCGCCGGAGGCGGCGGAGGACCCCATGCTGATGTTCAACCTGACGGACCAGGTGCGGGAGCAGATCCAGCACACGCTGTACAAGCTGCTCGTGCAGCGGAGGTCGGTCTTCTTCTAGGCGAGCGTGCGGCGCTGAGGCGCGCGGGGCGCGTTCGGCGCTTGCGGCGGGGATACGGACGTGGGGCGCCGGTCCGGTATATCCGGAACCGACGCCCCACGCTCGTGCCGTCGCGCGTCCTATCGCGCGTCCTCCTCGTCGATGCCGAGGCCCGGGAGGATGCCCGGCAGCAGCGGGGGGATCGTGACGTCGGGAGCCGGCGCCGGGGGCTGCTGGTCCGCGTCGGGCGGCGGTGTCGACGGGTCCGGCTCCAGGATGCCGCCGGTGTTGCCGCCGAGCAGTCCTTCGTCCTGAGCGGGGCCGGAACCCGAGGGGCCCGGCTTGCCGGTGCTGCCGGAGGGGCGGGCCTCCGGCGCGGACGGGGACTGGTGCGACGGGCTGCCCGAGCCGGTCGAGCGCTCGGGGCTGCCGGAGCCGGAGGGACGGTGGTGGTCCTTCTGCTCCGGGGCGCGCGGCAGCTTGGACTGCAGCGGGCCGACCTCTTCGTCTATGGCGTCGAAGACCGAGCTCACCTGGTCGCGCACATCGGTGAGTTGCGGCGGCAGCTGGTCGCGCAGGCCGTTCCACGCGTCGCGGTGGTTGCGGGCGAACGAGTCGAGTGTGGCCATCGGAGCGATGGTCCCGTCCCGTTCGTACGCGATGCGGAGCAGGCGGTGGCCTTCGGCGGCGTCGTGGTGCATGCCGTTGAGCGCGCGGCGGATCTCGCTCAGCGACTCGTGGTCGAGGACGCCGGAGCGGCCGCGTTCCATGAGCCGGCGGGCCTCGCTGAGCCGGGTGGACGCCTGGTCCAGGTAGATCCCGCCGCGGTCGGCCTCGTCGTCGGCCAGACCCAGCTTGAGGTCTTCCATGCCACGCTTCAGCCCGTACAGCGAATCACCGGGAAGGGCGTCGGAACTGGCAGCGGCCACCCCGCTGAACGCCCCCGCGGCCACGCCGACCGTGAGGCCGCCGGCCGCGAGGCCCTTCGACCAGCGGGAGCGCGGACGCAATTTCCGGAGCGTGGTGGCCCGGTGGGCTCCCCGTCCGGTCGACGTCCGTTGCTCCGGCACCGT
Source organism: Streptomyces sp. NPDC051310 (assembly GCF_044455245.1). Taxonomy (NCBI): domain Bacteria; kingdom Bacillati; phylum Actinomycetota; class Actinomycetes; order Kitasatosporales; family Streptomycetaceae; genus Streptomyces; species Streptomyces sp. NPDC051310. The sequence continues at coordinate 87,679 of NZ_JBITEO010000028.1, read as the reverse complement.
AGGGCCCGCGGACGCACCCTCCTCCGCCATCATCGCTTCCATGGCGGCGACGAGCTGCGCTCGCTGCACGACCTTCACTTCGGGGTCCAACTCCGGCTTCGGCAGCTCGCCGAGATCGCTCGCCAGGGCCAACAGCCGACCCCGCTCGGTCGGTCCGACCGACGCGTCGGGCTGTTCGGCCGCCTGATCTTCCAGGGCCTGGGCGAAGGCGTTCGCCCGCCGGTGCGCCGATACGTTCGCGATCACTGGCGGCACCTCCTCTCGTCATCACGGTCGACTCCCCGGAAGGTCGGGAAGGTTGCACACCTTGAGCACATCCACCCGAACGAGTGAGTGGGAGCGGTCAGGGTGTGACCATAGGGAGCCTGCATCCCGCACAACGAGTGTCGCGGCACCTGGGTTACGCACGAAAGATGATCCGACCAGCGCGTCATCGAGGCATCACCGACGGTGGTCCCCGGTCACCGCGCGTCGTCGGGGAGCAGGCGGGCGAGGGTGCGGACCGCCCGGTACTGGAGGGTCTTGATCGCGCCTTCGTTCTTGCCCATCACGCGCGCGGTCTCGGCGACCGAGAGGCCCTGCAGGAAGCGCAGGGTGACGCACTCCTGCTGCTGCGGGTTCAGTTTGCGGACGGCCTCCAGGAGGGCGGCGTTGGAGAGGGACTCCAGCACCGAGTCCTCCGGGCTGCGCTCGACCTCGTTGGCGTCGAGCATTTCACCTGTGGTCACTTCGAGCCTGAAGCGGCTCGACTTGAAGTGGTCCGCGACCAGGTTGCGAGCGATCGTGACCAGCCAGGCACCGAAATCGCGCCCCTGCCAGGTGAACGTGGAGATGCGGCGCAGGGCGCGCAGGAACGTCTCGCTGGTGAGATCCTCGGCGGTCGCCTTCCCGCCGACGCGGTAGTAGATGTAGCGGTACACGGTGTCGCTGTACTGGTCGTACAGGCGGCCGAAGGCCTCGGCCTCGCCGGCCTGGGCGCGCTCGACCAGGTCCATCATGCGCGCGCTGTCGCTGTCGGCGGTGGGGCGGCGGGCGGTGGTCGAGGTGCCCGCTCCGGTGCGGCCGCTCCGTCTTCCGACGGCGGCACCGCCGTCGGCGAGGGCATAGCAGGGACCGGCGGGTGCCGGTGCGGCGAAGGCGGGGACGGCGTACGCGGTGGGGACGAAGCCGCGCAGGTGGTCGAGGACCGTTGCGCGGAGCGTAGCCAGGCCCGAGGCGTCAACCCCGACGTGTGGGTACACGGGACTCCCAGAGGCAGAGCTTCCATCACGTGCAGTGCGGAACCTTTCACCCGTCGTAGCGACGTGCGAGGGCCCCGTATTGCGTCTGAGGAGAATAACGCTTCGTGCAGGGAGCGCTACACCGAGTTGCTCAAATCATCGATTCAGTCGTTTCTGTTACCGCTACGCGGCTGATCAAGTATCACTTGGTGACCGTTAATTGATCGGATTACTTCGAAATGTGGTGGGGTGCGGGATCTGTTGTGGCCGAGTGCGTCGCCGGGGGACTGGGCTGCGTTTCGCCGGGGTAAGACCCTGGTTTGGCCGTGACCCGGCCGCGGTCCGCGGCGGCGGAAGAGGGCGTGCGGGGGCCGGAGCGGGCCCGCCGTACGGGGCACACGGCGGGCTGCCCGGGTGGGTGAGCCCGAGGGGCGGCGGGCCGGTGGGGGAAGGTGGCGGCGGGGGGAGGTCAGCGGCGGCGGCGGTGGAGGGCCACCGCGGCGGCCGTGCCGCCCGCCAGGGCGCCGACGCCCGCGGCCGCCGGGATGCCGACCTTCGCGGCCTTGCGGCCCGTGCGGTAGTCCCGCAGCCGCCACTCCCGCTCGCGCGCGTACCTGCGCAGCTTGCTGTCCGGGTTGATGGCGTACGGGTGGCCGACCAGCGAGAGCATCGGGATGTCGTTGTGCGAGTCGCTGTACGCCGCGCAGCGCGACAGGTCCAGGCCCTCGGCGGCGGCCAGGGCGCGTACGGCCTCGGCCTTGGCCGGGCCGTGCAGGGGCTCGCCGACCAGCCTGCCGGTGTAGACGCCGTCCACCGACTCGGCGACCGTGCCCAGTGCGCCCGTGAGGCCGAGGCGGCGGGCGATGATGGTGGCGGTCTCGACGGGGGCGGCGGTGACGAGCCAGACCTTCTGGCCGGCGTCCAGGTGCGCCTGGGCCAGGGCCCGGGTGCCGGGCCAGATGCGGTCGGCCATGTACTCGTCGTAGATCTCCTCGCCGATGGTCATCAGCTCGGAGACACGGTGGCCCTGCACGATCGACAGCGCGCTCTCGCGCGCGTCCTGCATGTGCTCCGGGTCCTCGACCCCGGCGAGCCGGAACCAGGCCTGCTGCCAGGCGAAGCGGGCCAGCTCCCGGCGCTGGAAGAACTTGCGCTTGTAGAGGCCGCGGCCGAAGTGGAAGAGCGCGGCGCCCTGCATGACGGTGTTGTCGAGGTCGAAGAAGGCGGCAGCGCGCTCGTCCCCGGGGACGGGGAAGGGCTGCGACGTTTTCCGGGCGGCCTCGGCCGACGCTTCGCCGGCGAGCACACTGCGCGCGGTGGCGGAGCGCTTGCGGGGGGTGAGCCATGCCAGTGCGGCCATGGCGTGAGCATAGCCACTGTGTTCGGTGCTTCCCGACTTGTGGTGACGCCATGGCGTGAACTGTCGGCGTCGGCTCTGTGAAGGGGGCGCGAGAATGGGTGCATGTTCGGACGTTCGAAGAAGAGGCCCGGCCCGCCCACGGTGACGCTCATCGGGAAGCCCGGCTGTCACCTCTGTGACGACGCGCGCGCGGTGATCGAGCAGGTATGCGCGGAGACGGGTGCGGTGTGGGAGGAGAAGGACATCCTCCAGGACGAGGAGCTGCACCGCGCCTACTGGGAGCAGATCCCGGTGGTGCTGGTGGACGGGGAGCAGCACACCTTCTGGAAGGTCGACGCCGGGCGGCTGCGGCGGGAGCTCGAGCGGCGGGGGTGACCGGAAAGGGCGGTTACCATCATGTGCGTTTTGTTTGGTTTCGGGGGCGGAGTCGTGAGGAGTGTGGACGGTTTTGCCCCCTTCGTTGTCCCCACGGTGTGACGCCGCCCCCGGTTCCCGTGCGGCGCGTTCGGTTTGCGTGACCCCGGTCACTTTGGCCGGACAAATAGGACACCATCTTTGTGCACGCGTTCACAAAGACATAGCCTGCTGTCGACGGGGCGGCCTCGGTACGTCTGGCCGCCTGCAGCCCCGCTCATCCCGCAGGAGCACCGTGGCAACTGGCCGAACACACCGACCGGCGACCCGTAGCCGAGGAATCCCCGAGGCCACCGTCGCCAGGCTTCCGCTGTATCTGCGGGCGCTGACCGCACTGTCGGAGCGCTCCGTCCCGACGGTCTCCTCCGAGGAGCTCGCGGCGGCGGCGGGGGTCAATTCCGCGAAGCTGCGCAAGGACTTCTCCTACCTCGGGTCGTACGGGACGCGCGGCGTCGGGTACGACGTCGAGTACCTCGTCTACCAGATCTCGCGCGAGCTCGGGCTGACCCAGGACTGGCCGATCGTCATGGTCGGTATCGGTAACCTCGGCGCCGCCCTCGCCAATTACGGCGGGTTCGCCTCCCGTGGCTTCCGCGTCGCCGCGCTGATCGACGCCGACCCCGCCATGGTGGGCAAGCCCGTGGCGGGCATCGCCGTGCAGCACATCGACGATCTGGAGAAGATCGTCGACGAGAACGGCGTGTCCATCGGTGTGATCGCCACCCCCGCAGGCGCCGCCCAGCAGGTCTGCGACCGGCTCGTCGCGGCCGGCGTCACCTCCATCCTGAACTTCGCGCCGACCGTGCTGTCCGTGCCCGACGGCGTGGACGTGCGCAAGGTCGACCTGTCGATCGAGCTGCAGATCCTCGCCTTCCACGAGCAGCGCAAGGCGGGCGAGGAGTCGGACGCCGCGGCCGTCGTGGCGCCGTCGCCCGTGGCCTCCGGTGCGGCCGGCACCGCGCTGCGCGACGCCGCCCCGGCCGGCGGCCGTAAGGGACCTGACGGGGACATGCCCGCCGTGATGCCGGCATGAGCCTCCTCGTCGTCGGCCTCAGCCACCGCAGCGCCCCCGTGAGCGTGCTGGAGCGGGCCGCCCTCGACGCCGACACGCAGGGCAAGCTGCTGCAGGACACCCTCGCGGCCGAGCCGGCCGTCGAGGCCGCGGTCCTGGCCACCTGCAACCGCATCGAGCTGTACGCCGACGTGGACAAGTTCCACGCGGGCGTCGCCGAGCTGTCCACGCTGCTGGCGCAGCACAGCGGGGTCGGGCTGGAGGAGCTCACCCCGTACCTCTACGTGCACTACGAGGACCGGGCCGTCCACCACCTCTTCTCGGTGGCGTGCGGGCTGGACTCCATGGTCGTCGGCGAGGGCCAGATCCTCGGCCAGATCAAGGACGCCCTCGCGCGCGGCCAGGAGCTGCACACCGCCGGACGGCTGCTGAACGACCTGTTCCAGCAGGCGCTGCGGGTCGGCAAGCGGGCGCACAGCGAGACCGGCATCGACCGGGCCGGCCAGTCCCTGGTCACCTTCGGCCTGGAGCAGCTGGCCGTCGGCACCGGGGTCGACACCTGGGCCAAGGGCAAGCGCGCGCTGGTCATCGGCGCCGGTTCCATGTCGTCGCTGGCCGCCGCCACGCTCGCGCGGGCCGGCGTCGACGAGGTCGTCATCGCCAACCGGACGATGGAGCGCGCCGAGCGGCTCGTACAGATCCTCACCGAGCCCGGCGGCACGGGCGTGGCCGCCCGCGCGGTCGAGATGGCCGGTGTCGGCGTCGAGCTGACACGTGCCGACGTGGTCGTCTCCTGCACCGGCGCCACCGGGCTGGTGCTCACCGGCGCCGCCGTCGAGACGGCGATGGCCGGGCGCACGGCGCCGCTGGCGCTGCTCGACCTGGCCATGCCCCGCGACATCGACGCCGCCGTGCACCGGCTCGTCAACGTCCGGCTCGTCGACATCGAGTCGCTCGCCGAGGCGTCCGCCGACGCCCCGATGGCCGCCGACGTCGACCAGGTGCGCGGCATCGTCGCCGACGAGGTGGCCGCCTTCGGCGCCGCCCAGCGTGCCGCGCACATCACCCCCACCGTGGTCGCCCTGCGCACCATGGCCGCGGACGTGGTCGCCGGTGAGATGGCGCGGCTGGAGGGGCGGCTCCCCGGTCTCGACGAGAAGCAGCGCGCCGAGATCACCCAGACCGTGCGGCGCGTGGTGGACAAGCTGCTCCACGCGCCCACCGTGCGGGTCAAGCAGCTGGCCAGCGAGCCCGGCGGCGCCGGCTACGCGGACGCGCTGCGCACACTCTTCGACCTCGACCCGGGGACGGTCGCCTCCGTCAGCCGGGCCGACGTGAACGACGCCGATCACAAGAACCGAGGGCGAGTATGACCACCGAGAGGGCATTGAGGCTGGGGACCAGGCGCAGCAAGCTCGCCATGGCCCAGTCCGGGCAGGTCGCGGAGGCGGTGCGACAGCTGACCGGGCGGAAGGTGGAGCTCGTGGAGATCACCACGTACGGCGACACCTCCCGCGAGAACCTGGCGCAGATCGGCGGTACCGGCGTCTTCGTCACGGCGCTGCGCGACGCGCTGCTCGCGGGCGAGGTCGACTTCGCGGTGCACTCGCTCAAGGACCTGCCGACCGCGCAGCCCCACGACCTGGTGCTCGCGGCGATCCCGCGGCGCGAGGACCCGCGCGACGTGCTGGTCGCCCGGGACGGGCTGCGGTTCGAGGAGCTTCCGGCCGGAGCCCGCGTGGGCACCGGTTCGCCGCGGCGCATGGCGCAGCTCAACGCGTACGCGCGCAGCCACGGCCTGGAGATCGAATGCGTGGCGATCCGGGGGAACGTCGACACGCGCATCGGCTACGTGCGGAGCGGGGAGCTGGACGCGGTGGTACTCGCCGCGGCCGGTCTGAACCGCATCGGGCGTGGCGACGAAGTGACCGACCACCTGTCGGTCGACACGGTCCTGCCCGCGCCCGGTCAGGGGGCGCTGGCGATCGAGTGCACGGCGGCGAACACCGACCTCGCCGCCGCGCTCGCCGAGCTCGACGACCCGCACACGCGGGCCGCCGTGACCGCCGAGCGGTCCCTGCTCGCCGCCCTGGAGGCCGGCTGTTCCGCACCCGTGGGTGCGCTGGCCGACCTGCTGGCCGATGGGCAGGTTGTTCATGAGATGCGCCTGCGGGGCGTCGTCGGCACGACCGACGGCACCACGCTGGTGCAGTTGTCCACCACCGGTCCCGTACCCACGTCGCACGGCGACGCTGTCGCGCTCGGTCGCGAACTCGCGTCCGAGATGCTCGCCAAGGGTGCGGCCGGTCTTATGGGGGAGCGAGCACTTTGAGCCCCACCACTGCATCCAAGGTTTCCTCGGCGTTCTCCGCGTGCGGTCACGTCACCTTCCTGGGCGCCGGACCCGGGGATCCGGGGCTGCTGACACTGCGCGCCGTCGAGGCGCTGGCGGGCGCTGACGTACTCATCGCCGAGCCGGATGTGCTCGATGTCGTACGCGGCCATGCCCGGGCGGGCGTGAGCACGCCTGAGCTGGCGGTTGTTGACGACGCGTCAATGCCCGCCGGGGTCCCCGTGTTGAGGGATGCGTCCAATCTTGTCATGGAGGCCGCGCGGGGCGGCAAGCGGGTCGTCCGTGCGGTGAGCGGCGACCCCGGGCTCGACGGCAACGCGGGAGCCGAGATGCTCGCCTGCGCCGCCGAGGGCATCCCCTTCGAGGTCGTGCCGGGCGTGGCCACCGCGGTGGGCGTGCCGGCGTACGCCGGAGTGCCGCTGCGCGACGCCCAGGGCGCCGACGTGCGCTTCGTCGACGCCCGGACCGCGAGCGAGCGGTGCTGGACGGAGGTGGGGTCGAGCGACGGGACGGTGGTCGTGTCGACGTCGCTCGACGCGGTCGCCGCGGCGGCCGGTGAACTGGTGGCGGCGGGCCGTAAGCCGGACACCCCCATGACCGTGACCGTGGCCGGGACGACGACCCGGCAGCGGACGTGGACCGCGACGCTCGGCACCATCGCCCAGGTCCTGAAGCAGGCGAAGGTGCTGCCGTCCCCGGACGGCCACCAGCCGGTCATAGCCGTGGTCGGTGAGCGCAGCGCCGCCGCCCAGCGCGACCAGCTCGCGTGGTTCGAGTCCAAGCCGCTGTTCGGCTGGAAGGTCCTCGTCCCGCGCACCAAGGAGCAGGCGGCGTCGCTCTCCGACCAGCTCAGGTCCTACGGTGCCGTGCCCAGCGAGGTGCCGACCATCGCGGTCGAACCGCCGCGCACGCCGCAGCAGATGGAGCGCGCGGTCAAGGGGCTCGTCACCGGCCGGTACGAGTGGATCGCCTTCACCTCGGTCAACGCGGTCAAGGCGGTGCGGGAGAAGTTCGAGGAGTACGGGCTCGACGCGCGTGCCTTCGCCGGGATCAAGGTCGCGGCGGTGGGCGAGCAGACGGCGAACGCGCTGGTGGAGTTCGGCGTGAAGCCGGACCTCGTGCCCAGCGGCGAGCAGTCGGCCGCGGGCCTGCTGGAGGACTGGCCGCCGTACGATCCGGTCTTCGACCCGATCGACCGCGTCTTCCTGCCGCGCGCCGACATCGCGACCGAGACGCTGGTCGCGGGTCTGATCGAGCTCGGCTGGGAGGTCGACGACGTGACCGCGTACCGGACCGTGCGCGCTTCGCCGCCGCCGGCCGAGACGCGCGAGGCGATCAAGGGCGGCGGTTTCGACGCCGTGCTGTTCACGTCGTCGTCGACCGTGCGGAACCTGGTCGGCATCGCCGGCAAGCCGCACAACGTGACGGTGATCGCCTGCATCGGCCCCGCCACCGCGAAGACCGCGGAGGAGCACGGGCTGCGGGTGGACGTCCTGGCGCCGGAGCCCTCGGTGCACAAGCTGGCGGAGGCGCTCGCGGAGTTCGGCGTACGGCGCCGGCAAGCGGCGCTGGAGGCCGGCGACCCGGTCACACGGCCGAGCGAGCGGCGGCCGGGGGCGCGGCGACGGCGTACGACGACCTGACGTTCCCAGGGCCTCCGAGGGGGGGGGGGGGGGGGGGGGGGGGGGGGGGGGGGGCGCCCCGCGCGCCCCGCGCGCCCCCCCCCCCCCCCCCCCCCCCCCCCCCCCCCCCCCCCCTCTGCCGTGTCGTCAGTGCCCGCGAGACGTACGGCCGGCCTCGCCCCCTGCCGGTGAACGCGGCACCGAAGCCCGGACCTTCAGGCTCCGGTGTTCCGTGCGCCGGTGCGGCGGGCGGTCAAAGACCAAAGAACCCTGGGAAAGAACCTTCCAAACCAACCAAACCCCGCGCACGTCACTCACTGGAGTGAATCCGCCCAACCTCGCTGGCGCGGGGGCGTTCGGTCGGGCAGCCTCGCCCTGACAACCGCAGACATGCGACGGCCCCCGCCGGGACTGGCATCCCAGTGCGAGGGCCTGACCACCGAGGAAGAGAACCAGGTCTTCCCCCATGGCTGAGAAGAAGCCTAGCGCCGCCGTGCGCCCCCGACCCCGTGTTCCCGCAAGCGCCACCCGCGCCGGTGTCACCCACATCAGGGAACACCAGCCGGAGCGGTACACGGTCATCGGCAACCACCTGGCCCAGCTCCTCGTGGACCTGCGCCGCACCGACGACCGGCTCACCCTCTCCGGACGGGACGTGCGGCGCCACGGGCGCCGGGGAGGCCCGGCCCCACCCGTTCCAGACGTGCGACACATGCGACCGGGCGTTCCGCTCCCCGGAGCCGGGACGCTGCCGTGACTGCCGTCCGCCATCGGCGTCGGCGGCCTGAGCCGGGCCCGCCGAAGCGGCGACGCGCGCTCCGGCAGGCTGTCGGCAAGAGCACGAGCGGGGCGGGCGTAGCGTGGGCGTATGACTTCGTACGGATCCTTCCCCGGTGCGCGGCCGCGGCGGCTGCGGACGACTCCCGTGATGCGGCGGATGGTCGCGGAGACCCGTCTGCACCCCGCCGACCTGATCCTCCCCGCCTTCGTGCGCGAGGGCGTGAGCGAGCCGGTGCCGATCGCCGCGATGCCGGGGGTCGTGCAGCACACGCGGGACACGCTGCGGAAGGCCGCCGTGGAGGCGGCCGCGGCCGGAGTCTCCGGGATCATGCTCTTCGGCGTGCCGGAGGAGTCGAAGAAGGACGCGCTCGGCACGGCCGGCACCGACCCGGACGGCATCCTCCAGGTCGCCATCCGCGATGTGCGCGCCGAGGTCGGCGACGACCTGGTGATCATGTCCGACCTGTGTCTCGACGAGTACACGGACCACGGGCACTGCGGGGTGCTGGACGCCGAGGGGCGTGTCGACAACGACGCCACCCTGGAGCGGTACGCCGAGATGGCGCAGGTCCAGGCGGACGCCGGCGTCCACGTGGTCGGACCCAGCGGCATGATGGACGGTCAGGTCGGTGTCGTCCGGGACGCGCTGGACACCATCGGCAAGGAGGACGTCGCCATCCTCGCCTACACGGCCAAGTACTCCTCCGCCTTCTACGGGCCCTTCCGGGAGGCCGTCGGCTCGTCCCTGCGCGGCGACCGCAAGACCTACCAGCAGGATCCGGCGAACCTCCGCGAGTCGATGCGCGAGCTGGCGCTGGACCTGGAGGAGGGCGCCGACATGGTGATGGTCAAGCCCGCCGGTCCCTACCTCGACGTGCTGGCGAAGGTCGCCGAGGCGGTGGACGTGCCGGTCGCCGCGTACCAGATCAGCGGTGAGTACGCGATGATCGAGGCGGCGGCGGAGAAGGGCTGGATCGACCGGGACAAGGCGATCCTGGAGACCCTCACCGGCATCCGGCGCGCGGGCGCGAAGATGATCCTGACGTACTGGGCGACCGAGGCCGCGCAGCGGTTCATCCGCTAGGGCCTCCTCCGGACGGGCCCGGTGAGTCGATCCCGGGCAGGTCGGCGAGGGCCTTGCCGTGGCGGTCGTACAGGGTGACGCCGTGGCCGGTGCCGGCCGCGGCGGGTGTCGTGGCGTACCAGGCGCCCCAGCCGGGCTCGCCGGGGAGTTTCACGAGGTCGGCGGTGGTGGTCCTGCCCGCCGCGTCGGTGAGCACGACGCGGCCCGCGGCCCTGGTCCCGTAGTAGACGCCGGAGTGGAACAGCCCGTCGGTGCTGCCCTCGGTCTGGTGGCTGAGGCCCGGCTGGGCCATGTCCAGGTTGCCGTCGACGACGCTGCGGAAGTTCTCGCCGCCGTCGCCGGTGGACCAGTGCTTGCCCTCGGGGGTGAGCCACAGCTCCACTCCGGGGGCGGCCTTCACACGCTCGCCCGCGGCCACCACCCTTGGCGGGGCGGGGCTCGTGGACGGTGTCCGGGGCCGGGACGGCGCCGGCGACGGGCTCGCCGTCGGGGACGCGGGCGTCACCACGGACCCTTCCCCCTCCGGCGCGAGCAGCGGGTGCAGGACGAGGGCGAGGGAGGCCACCAGCAGCCCGCAGCAGACCGCCAGACCCGCCGCGCGGCGGCGCACGCGAGCCCGGCCCGCGCGTACGACGGCGGCGAGGGGCACCGGGCCGGGCGTGATGCCGTCGGCCGCGTCCGCGAACGCGCCGCGCAGCCGGCGGGCTTCCTCGGGACGGGCCGTGGCTCCCTCGGGGCCCGGGGCCGCGGACCAAGCTTCGGATTCGGGGATCATCGCTTCGCTCCGGAGGAGGCGTGGGGCCGGCCGCCGGTGAAGGCGGCGTGGGCGCGCAGGGCCTCCAGCGCGCGCCGGGCGTGGGTCTTGACGGTGCCGACGGAGCAGTTCAGTACGCCGGCGATGTCCTGCTCGTTCAGGTTCTCCCAGTAGCGCAGGACCATCACGGCGCGCTGGCGGGCGGACAGGGTCCCCAGCGCCTCCCACAGGACGGTGTGCAGTTCCACGGCGTCGGCGTGGCCCGCGTGGGAGTGGTGCGCCGTCTCGGGCAGGAACGGCATCAGCAGGTGCGCGACGCGTCTCCTGCGCAACCGGCTCAGGTTGTTGTTCACCAGGGCGCGGCGCACGTACGCGTCGACCTCGTCGCGGGGCACCGACCGCCAGCGCCCGTACACCTTGGCCAGCGTGGTCTGCACCAGGTCCTCGGCCTCGTGGAAGTCGCCGGTGAGCAGGTGGGCCGTGCGGACCAGACGGGGCCAGGCCGCGGTGGCGAACTCGGCGAAGTCGGAGGTGTTCTCGTGCGGCACGGTGACGGTCCTCGCGGTCGGCGGCGGGATGGCGGCAGGGCCCGCCCCGTGCCGGGCCCTGCCGCGCATGCGGATCGGATCGACGCAGGTCAGCGGTCGAAGCCGGGCAGCTCCGCGAGGACCCTGCCGTGGCGGTCGTACAGGGTGACGCCGTGGCCGTCGCCCGCTGCGGCGGGCGTGGTGGCGTACCAGGCGCCCCAGCCGGGCTTGCCGGGGAGCTCCACGAGCTTGGCGGTGGTGGTCCCGCCCGCCGCGTCGGTGAGCACGACGCGGGCGGCGGCCTTGGTTCCGTACCAGACGCCGGAGTGGAACAGCCGCTTGGCCGTGCCCTCGGTCTGGTGGCTGACGCCCGGCGCGGACATGTCCAGGTTGCCGTCGACGACGCTGCGGAAGTTCTCGCCGCCGTCGCCGGTGGACCAGTGCTTGCCCTCGGGGGTGAGCCACAGCTCCACTCCGGGGGCGGCCTTGACGCGCTCGCCCGGGGCGACCACGCGCACGGGAGAGGCATGGGTCTTCGCGGTGGTCTTTCCGGCGGTCGCGGGGGCCTTCACGGTGGCCGGCTGCGCCGGTGCGGCCGCGACGGTCGCACCCGGCGCGGGCACCGGCTCCGGGGAGGCGGTCGCGAACGCCGCGGTCGGCAGGGCGGCGGGGACCGCCACCAGCGCGGCGGTCACGGACACCGCCAGCGCGTACTTCTTCATCCTGGTCATGGATGCGGGTCTCCTTGCGATCAGCAGCGTGGACATGACGGAGCGGCGCCTCTCCACTCCCCAGAACTCCCGCTGGTGCAACTCCGGATGACACCGCGTCCGGATCAGTCCCACCAGAACGTCCACTGGTGGCGGTTCAGCACCTCCTCGGCGGCGTACTCGCGCAGGGAGTCGTAGTCCTGCCACACGGCGTCGGGGCAGAACGCGTAGTGCTCGGCGGCCAGCGCGAGCGCGTCGTCCGGGGTGCGGGGCGGCGCCGCGACGGACACGACGAGCAGGTCCGGGCCCAGCCCCACCAGCCGTATGCCGAACCGCTCCTCCCAGGAGCGCAGGACGGCCGACAGCCGGACCGCGTCGGTGTGCTCGGAGGCGCCGCCCCAGCCGAGCACGGCCAGGATGTCGGCGCTGCGGCGGGCCGGGACGAGCGCGCCGCGGGCCTCCTTCAGCCACTCGTCGCCCTCGGCCAGTTCGGCGGCCACGCGGGCGGCCACGGCATCCGGGTCCGCGCCGGGCGGGCCGGCCGGCGCGAGGCCCGGCCACACGCGCGTGAAGGGCTCGATCAGCGCGTCGGCGGCCTCGCCGTCCTCGTCGTCGTCCTCCTCCTGGACCTCCACCCACAGCTCGGCCAGTATCGCGGCGGCGTCGTGGTCGTCCGGGTCGTCCACCTGGCTCGGGTGGAGGGAGTGGGGTTCGGCGAGCAGCAGCGGCTGCAACCCGGCCGCCTCGCGCGCGGGCATCAGACGGCTCCACGTGCCGGACGTGGCGTGCTCGTCCGCGTACCAGTAGGACGGCTGGACGCGTACGGTGCCGGGCGGCAGTTCCAGGCCCAGGGCGTTCGGATTGATGACCATGCGACCGACCATAGGACGCGCCACTGACAACGCGCTCACGCCGCGGCTCCGGCCGGTCCCCGGCGGATCGCGGGCTGACATCCCCGGCGGGTTTCCGGCCGATCTCCGGTCGGCGGTCCGGCAGTTGGGGGCGGCCGCCGTACGCCGTTCCGTGCCCCGGAGACGGCCGGGCCCCCGTCGCACGGCGGGTGCGGCGGGGGCCCGGACTCGGGGTGACGCGGGGTCAGAGGCGCTCGGGGGTACGGATGCCGAGCAGCGCCATGCCCCGGTGCAGGGTGCGGGCGGTCAGGTCGACGAGGAAGAGCCGGTTCTCCACGACCTCCGGCGCGTTCTCGTCGCTGATCACCTGGCACTGGTCGTAGAACGTCGTCAGGTGCGAAGCCAGCTGGTACAGGTACGCGGCCAGCTTGTGCGGCTCGTACGAGGAGGCGACCTCGGCGAGGACCTCGCCGAACTGGTCCAGGTGCAGGCCCAGCGCGCGCTCGGCCGGGGCCAGCGGCAGCTCCGGGTGCGCGGCCGGCTTCGCGTCGCCCGCCTTGCGCAGGATCGACTGGATACGGGCGTACGCGTACTGGAGGTACACGGAGGTGTCGCCGTTGAGCGACACCATCTGGTCCAGGTCGAACTTGTAGTCGCGGGACGCGGAGGTGGACAGGTCGGCGTACTTCACGGCGCCGATGCCGACGTACCGGCCGTTCTCGACGATCTCCTGCTCGCTCAGGCCGACCTTCCCGGCCTTCTCGCGGACCACGGCGGTGGCCCGGTCGATCGCCTCGTCCAGCAGGTCGACCAGCCGGACCGTCTCGCCCTCACGGGTCTTGAACGGCTTGCCGTCCTTGCCCAGGACCGTGCCGAAGGCCAGCTGGTACGCGTGCACCCGGTCGTTCAGCCAGCCGGCGCGGCGGGCCGTCTCGAAGACCATCTTGAAGTGCAGCGACTGGCGCGCGTCCACCACGTACACCAGCGAGTCGGCACCGAGCTTCTGCACGCGGTCGCGGATCGCGGAGAGGTCGGTGGCGGCGTATCCGTACCCGCCGTTGGACTTCTTCACGATCAGCGGGACAGGGTTGCCGTCCGGGCCCTTCACGTCGTCGAAGAACACGCACAGGGCGCCCTCGGAGCGCACGGCGACGCCGGACTCCTCCAGCAGGCGGCACGTCTCGTCGAGCATGTCGTTGTAGCCCGACTCGCCCACCACGTCCGGGTCGGCGATCTCCATGTCGAGCTTGTCGAAGACCGAGTAGAAGTAGATCTTCGACTCGTCGACGAACCGCTGCCACAGCGCGAGGGTCTCCTCGTCGCCGGACTGGAGGGCCACCACGCGGTCGCGGGAGCGGGCCTTGAACTCCTCGTCGGAGTCGAACAGTGCACGGGCCGCCTTGTACAGCCGGTTGAGGTTGGACATCGCCTCCTCGCCGGAGACGTCCGCGTCCTTGTGGTCCAGCTCGTGCGGGTGCTCGATCAGGTACTGGATGAGCATGCCGAACTGGGTGCCCCAGTCGCCGATGTGGTGGCGGCGCACGACCTTCTCGCCCGCGAACTCGAGGATCTTGACCACGGCGTCACCGATGACGGCGGAGCGCAGGTGGCCGACGTGCATCTCCTTCGCCACGTTCGGCTGGGCGTAGTCGACGACCGTCGTGCCGGGGCGGTCCTTGTACGGGACGCCGAGGCGCTCGTCGGCGGCGCGGGCCGCGAGGGTCGTGGTGATCGCCTCGTCGGTGATGGTGATGTTGAGGAAGCCGGGGCCGGAGACCTCGATGTCCCCGATGAGGTCGTTCGCCGGGATGGCGTCGACGACCTTGCCGGCCAGCTCGCGCGGGTTGCCCTTGAGCCGCTTGGCCAGGGCGAGGATGCCGTTGGCCTGGAAGTCCGCCCGGTCGCTTCGTCGCAGCAGCGGGTCGGCGGAGCCGGCCTCCGGCAGGGCTGCCGAGAGGGCGTCCGCGAGGCGCTGCTGCACGGTCGAAGCGAGGGAAGGGACCGAGGCCATGAGCTTCCGTTCCTGTCGTGGTGGTGAATGGGTATTCCGGTTGTCAAGTGTCCCACGGGTCCGCAAGCTCTTTGCCGGGTGCGGCGTGGCCTGTGGACAACCCGAACCGGTGGAACCGCCGGACCTGTGGACAACCCCGGACCGGGTGGATCCGTCTGGGAGAATGGCTTACGCCAAGCCTTCGAGAACCCCGAGCAACCAAGGACGTGCCGATCGTGGCTCAGAGCAGCACCGAGACCGACTGGGTCTCCCGTTTCGCGGACGAGGTCATCGCCGAGTCGGAGCGACGTGCGCCTGGCAAACCGGTCGTCGTCGCCTCGGGCCTGTCGCCGTCCGGCCCCATCCACCTGGGCAACCTCCGCGAGGTCATGACCCCGCACCTGGTCGCCGACGAGATCCGGCGGCGCGGCCACGAGGTCCGCCACCTGATCTCCTGGGACGACTACGACCGGTACCGCAAGGTGCCGGCCGGTGTCCCGGGCGTCGACGACACCTGGGCCGAGCACATCGGCAAGCCGCTGACGTCGGTCCCCGCGCCGGCCGGGTCCCCGCACCCGAACTGGGCCGAGCACTTCAAGGCCGCGATGGTCGCGTCGCTCGCCGAGCTGGGCGTCGAGTTCGACGGCATCAGCCAGACCCAGCAGTACACGGCGGGCGCGTACCGCGAGCAGATCCTGCACGCGATGAAGCACCGCGGCGCGATCGACGCGATCCTGGACCGCTACCGGACCAAGGACAAGGCGACCGGCCAGCCCAAGAAGCAGGTCAAGCAGCAGCAGAAGCCGGTCGACGAGGCGGAGCTGGAGGCCGCCGAGGGCTCCGGCGCGGCGAGCGAGGACGACGGCTCCGGCGGCGCCGGCGGCTACTTCCCGTACAAGCCGTACTGCGCGCGGTGCGAGCGCGACCTGACCACGGTCACGGCGTACGACGACGAGTCGACCGAGCTCGCGTACACCTGCGTGTGCGGTTTCTCCGAGACGGTGAAGCTCAGCGAGTTCAACCGCGGCAAGCTGGTCTGGAAGGTCGACTGGCCGATGCGGTGGGCGTACGAAGGCGTGATCTTCGAGCCCAGCGGTGTCGACCACTCCTCGCCCGGCTCGTCCTTCGTGGTCGGCGGGCAGATCGTGCGCGAGATCTTCGACGGGGTCCAGCCCATCGGTCCGATGTACGCGTTCGTCGGCATCTCCGGCATGGCGAAGATGTCCTCCTCCAAGGGAGGCGTCCCGACCCCGGCCGACGCCCTGAAGATCATGGAGGCGCCGCTGCTGCGCTGGCTGTACGCGCGCCGCAAGCCCAACCAGTCCTTCAAGATCGCCTTCGACCAGGAGATCCAGCGGCTCTACGACGAGTGGGACAAGCTGGAGGCCAAGGTCGCCGACGGCACCGTGCTGCCCGCGGACGCCGCCGCCCACTCCCGGGCGGTGCGCACCGCGGCCGGTGAGCTGCCGCGCACCCCGCGCCCCCTGCCGTACCGGACGCTCGCCTCGGTGGCCGACATCACCGCCGGGCACGACGAGCAGACGCTGCGCATCCTCAGCGAGCTGGACCCGGAGCGGCCGCTGGCCTCGCTCGACGAGGTCCGGCCGCGGCTGGACCGCGCCGAGAACTGGATCTCCACCCAGGTCCCGGCCGACCAGCGCACCATCGTCCGCACCGAGCCGGACACCGAGCTGCTCGGCTCCCTGGACGACGAGGGCCGCGAGTCGCTCCGGCTGCTGCTGGAGGGCCTCGACAGCCACTGGTCGCTGGACGGGCTGACCACGCTCGTCTACGGCGTGCCGAAGGTGATGGCGGGTCTCGAACCGGAGGCGAAGCCGACGCCCGAGCTCAAGGTGGCCCAGCGGAACTTCTTCGCGCTGCTGTACCGGCTGCTGGTGAGCCGGGACACCGGCCCGCGCCTGCCCACGCTGCTGCTGGCCGTGGGCGCGGACCGGGTGCGCAAGCTGCTCGCCGCGTAGGCGTCCGGCGCGCTCGGCGCCCGCGGTGCCCGGTGTCCGCGGTGCTCCGCGTCCGCGGGCCCGGCTCGGGCGCTGCTCGGCGTCCCGGGCGCATCGACCAGGAGGGCTCTCACCTTGGGGTGGGGGCCCTCCGGCGTGTGCTGCACCCTTCGGATGACCGCGTGTTCCGCCCCGGGCACGACGTATCCGGGCGCCGGGCGCGGGAGCGTGGAGCCATGAGAGAGATCGTGGCAATCATCGGCTGGGTCACCGGCATCCAGGGCGCGCTCGGGGTCGCCGGGCGGACGTTCGGCGACGGGCCGTGGGGTCTGCTGCACCGGTGGTGGGAGATCCCCACGGCGGGATACGCGGTGATCGCCGTCGTCGGCGCGGTGCTCGCGGTGTACGGGGAGACGGCGAAGAAGCGGGCGGCCCGCTGAGCCGCCAGCCCGGGCCCGGCCCGGCCCGTACGGACTCCTACGCGATGTGCTCCGCTTCGAGCTCCGTGTTGTAGCGCTTCTTGAAGTCGTCCAGCATGCGCCGCAGCAGCACCGCGCTGAGCGGGTGGCGGATGCCGTGGCGGTCGCCGAGGTGTATGTCGAGGACCTCCACGCTCGGCCAGACGTTGTTCTCGTCGACGTACTGCTTGAAGACCGGGTACGCCAGGCCGGCGAACCCCTGGGCGTCCGCGCCGGCGAGCTCGGCGTCCCGTTCGTCGTCCGGGGCGCCGTCCCGTTCGTCGTACGGGGCCTCGTCGAGGACCGCGCCGGGGGCGGCGCCGTCCTCCGGCGCGACCTGGCCGGCCGGGCCGGCGGGGTGCGCGTCGAAGGCGGGGTCGTAGGTGCCCTCGTAGGGGGCCGGCGGGAGCTGGGGCGCGGCGAACCACGGGCTGACGTGGTTGGCGGGGAGCGGCGGCTCGGGCTGCGGCGCGCCGTCCTCGGGGTGCGGGGCCGGGAACTCTTCGGCGAGCTCGTCCTGCGGCGCCCGGGCCGGGCCCGGCTGCGGGACCGGCTGGGGCAGCGGAGCCTGCGGGGACGGCTCGGACTGCTCCTCGGGCCGCGGACGGGGGCGGGCCTGCGGCTGCGCGGGGGTGGGCGCCTGCGGCAGCTCGGCGGCGGCGGTGACAGCGCCGGCCATGGCGGCGGTGGCCGTGGCGGGCGGGACCGGCGCCGGGTCAGGCTTCGGGCTGGGCGGCAGGAGCACCGGCTCGATGCCCGCCGCCGCCAGGCCCGCGGGAGCCGTCTCGGCGAGCGGCACGCCGTACCTCGCCAGCCGCAGCGGCATCAGCGCCTCGACCGGAGCCTTGCGGCGCCACGCCCGGCCGAACCGGGCCTGCAGCCGCGCCTGGTAGATCAGCCGGTCCTGCTCCAGCTTGATGACCTGGTCGTACGAGCGCAGCTCCCACAGCTTCATCCGGCGCCACAGCCGGAAGGTGGGCACCGGTGACAGCAGCCAGCGGGTGAGGCGCACGCCCTCCATGTGCTTGTCGGCCGTGATGTCGGCGATGCGGCCGACCGCGTGCCGCGCCGCCTCGACGGCGACCACGAACAGCACCGGGATGACGGCGTGCATGCCGACGCCGAGCGGGTCGGGCCAGGCGGCCGCGCCGTTGAAGGCGATGGTGGCGGCGGTCAGCAGCCACGCCGTCTGGCGCAGCAGCGGGAAGGGGATGCGCATCCAGGTCAGCAGCAGGTCGAGGGCGAGCAGCACACAGATGCCCGCGTCGATGCCGATCGGGAAGAAGTACGAGAAGTCGCCGAAGCCCTTCTGTACGGCGAGCTCGCGCACCGCCGCGTAGGAGCCCGCGAAGCCGATACCGGCGATGATCAACGCACCGGTGATGACGACACCTATGAGCAGTCGGTGCGTCCGAGTCAGCTGCATCGCGGCCACCCGCGATCCCCTCCCGTTGTCGAGTCTGGCGGGCACAGCCTGGCACATACGTACGGAGTCCGGCCCTCAGGGGGAGGGCCGGACTCCGCAACGAGCCGGTGGCGGCTGCCGCACGCGTGCCGTACCCGGGTTACTTGTTGGCGGTGGCGACGGCGGCCACGGCCTCCTTGGCCGCCTTGACGGCGTCCTCCATCAGGTCGTTCGGGTCGGGCGTCTTCGCGCCCGCGTACCCGGCACCGTTGTAGGAGAGAGTGATGACGGCGTTCTCGGTACGGGTCACGATCGCCGCGTACTTGAAGTCCTCACCGGTCTTCTTCAGGCCGTAGCTGACGGCCGTCGCCTGGTCGCCGACGCCCGTGGCGACCGAGGTGCGCACGGCGGCGGCACCCTGGGTCGCCTGGACCTTGGCGACCTCCTTGTCGAAGCTCTCCTTGGCGCGCTCCTCGCCGCTGCCGAGCGCCGGGTCGGAGTCGTAGCGCAGGAGGGAGACGTCCAGCCAGCGGTAGTTCGAGCCCTTGATGCCCTTGTCCTCCAGGCCGTTCCACGAGCAGCTGCTGCGGCTGGCGATGTCGCTGGACTTCCCCGGCGTACCGGACTTGGTCTTCACGTCCGGGACCATGTCCTCGATGGTCTTCGCGGCGATCGCCTTGCACGCGTCGGGGAGCTTGGCGTACGTGGCCGGCGCGACCGCCTTCGGGGACTCCTTGGCGGCGCCGCTCGAAGCGGCGGCCGGGGAACCGTCCTTGGTCGGGGCGGCCTTGCTGTCGGAGTCCGACGAGCAGCCGGCGACGACGAGCATCACCGGGACGGCTGCGCAGGCGAGTATGCGGGTGAGTCGCGGGGCTGATCGGTACATGGTTCCTTCAGTCGCTTGTCGTACGGGCGTCCGGCAGTCCGGACACGGTAGCCCGAGTCGGTACGGGCCCGGGGGCGGGCTGCCGGTGCGCGGCGCGCGGGGCGGGCGCGGCTACTCGTCGAACTTCTCGGCGAGCGTGCGGGCCAGTCCCTGCGCCTTTTCCTGCAGTTCCTTGCTGTCGGGGACCTCGGTGATGCGGCCGGGCTGCTCGCCGTACCGGACGGTGACGATCACGTTGGATGTGCGGAAGACCACGCTGACCGTGCGTCGCTGGGCGGTCGAACCGGCGCGGGTGAGGACGTCGTCGAGGAACGCGGCGTCGCCGAGGTCGGCCAGCAGGCGGGGTTCGAGGCCCTCGGGGGCCGCCGTGGTGCCGTCGGCGGCCGCGGGCGTCCCCGGGCTCGCGGTCTGCGGCGTGGTGCCCGCCGCGGCGGCACCGGCGGGGGAAGCGCCGGCCGGGGCGCCGGCGGGGGAGCCGGAGGGCAGCGGGGCGGTCGGGCCGGCGGACAGCCCGGCGGCGCTCTCCTTTCCCGTGTAGACCTGCTGGGCGCGGTCGTCGTCGCTGACGGCCGGGTCGTACGAGACGACGCGTTCGAAGTCGAGCGTCAGCTGGTGCGAGGCGTCGGGCCCGTCCGCCTTCCAGCTGCAGCCGGCGCGGCGGTCGGTGTCGTACGTGACGGCGGCGGTGCCGCGGTAGACGCGCTCGCGCTGCTCCTCGGGGAGGTAGTCGATGCCGGGGAGCAGGTCCCTGAGCGTGGAGCGCTGGACGGAGCCGCAGGGTTCGAGGAGCGTGCGGTACTTGCCGGGGGGTGCGGCGGCCTCGGCCGGGCTGCCGGCCTTGGAGTCGGTGGCGGTGCCGTCACCGCCGGAGCCGGCGGTGCAGCCGGTGAGCCCGGTGACACCGGCGGTGACCGCCGCGAGGAGTGCGGCCAGGCCGGGTGCGTACGCCCTTCGCTGCACGGTCCGGGGCTCCTTTCGCTCGGGTGCCTGCCCACCGAAAACATGTTGGCGTCCGATGCCGGCGGGTGGACACAATGTGTATCGCACGCGCAGCCGTCGATGCCGGTCCGTTGTCGCTTATACGGACGTTGGCGCCGGTTTTTGCGTTTCCATGCTTTTCGGGGGATCGAGGAACTATGTCGTATGTAGAGGTGCCGGGGGCGAAGGTCCCGATCCGGATGTGGACGGACCCGTCGACGGTCGAGGACGTCGCGATGCAGCAGCTGCGGAATGTGGCGACGCTGCCGTGGATCAAGGGCCTGGCCGTGATGCCCGACGTGCATTTCGGCAAGGGCGCGACGGTCGGTTCGGTCATTGCGATGCAGGGCGCGGTCTGTCCGGCCGCGGTGGGCGTGGACATCGGCTGCGGCATGTCGGCGGTGAAGACCTCCCTCACCGCGAACGACCTGCCGGGGGACCTGTCGCGGCTGCGCTCGCGGATCGAGCAGGCCATTCCGGTGGGCCGCGGCATGCACGACGAGGCGGTCGACCCCGGACGGCTGCACGGCTTCCCGACGGCGGGCTGGGACGACTTCTGGAAGCGGTTCGGCGGCGTGGCGGACGCGGTCAAGTTCCGTCAGGAGCGGGCCGTGAAGCAGATGGGCACGCTCGGCAGCGGAAACCACTTCATCGAGTTCTGCCTCGACGAGTCCGGAGCGGTGTGGCTGATGCTCCACTCCGGCTCCCGGAACATCGGCAAGGAACTCGCCGACCACCACATCGGCCAGGCGCAGAAGCTGCCGCACAACCAGGGGCTCGTCGACCGCGACCTCGCCGTCTTCATCGCGGACACCCCGCAGATGGCGGCCTACCGCAACGACCTCTTCTGGGCGCAGGAGTACGCGAAGTACAACCGCGCGATCATGATGGAGCTCTTCAAGGACGTCGTCCGCAAGGAGTTCAAGAAGGCCAGGCCCACCTTCGAGCCGGTCATCTCCTGCCACCACAACTACGTGGCGGAGGAGCGGTACGACGGGATGGACCTGCTGGTCACGCGCAAAGGCGCGATCCGGGCGGGCTCGGGCGACTTCGGGATCATCCCCGGTTCCATGGGGACCGGCTCGTACATCGTCAAGGGCCTAGGGAACGCGGCCTCCTTCAACTCGGCCTCTCACGGCGCCGGTCGCAAGATGAGCCGGAACGCCGCGAAGAAGCGCTTCTCGACGCGGGACCTGGAGGAGCAGACGCGGGGCGTGGAGTGCCGCAAGGACTCGGGTGTCGTGGACGAGATCCCGGGCGCGTACAAGCCGATCGAGAAGGTCATCGACCAGCAGCGCGACCTGGTCGAGGTCGTGGCGAAGCTCAAGCAGGTGGTGTGCGTGAAGGGCTGAGCCCCGTGGCTCGGCGCACCACGCGCGCGTACGGACGGTCAGGGCCCCGGCGGGTCGGCGCCGGGGCCCTGCCGCGTCACCGGCCCGGCCCCGCCCGCCCCGCCGCATCGTCCGATCCGTCGGCCCAGCCGGCCCCGGTGCGTCGTCCGCCCCGGTGCATCCTCCGCCCCGCCTGCCGCCTGCCGCCTGCCGCCTGCCGCCTGCCGCCTGCCGCCCGCCGCGGCGCTACGGGCGGAGCGTGCCGTCCGGTCCCTACGACTCGCGGTGGACCTTCGTGTTGGAGGCCTGGGCGCGGGGGCGGACCACCAGGAGGTCGATGTTGACGTGGGCGGGGCGGGTGACCGCCCAGGCGATGGTGTCCGCGACGTCGTCCGCGGAGAGCGGGTCCGGGACGCCCGCGTAGACCCTGGCCGCCTTCTCGGTGTCGCCACGGAAGCGGGTCGTGGCGAACTCGTCGGTCTTCACCATGCCGGGGGCGACCTCGATCACCCGGACCGGAGTGCCGACGATCTCGAGGCGGAGGGTCTCGGTGAGGACGCGGGCGCCGTTCTTGGCGGCGACGTAGCCCGCGCCGCCCTCGTAGGTGGCGTGGCCGGCGGTGGAGGTGACCACGACCACCGTGCCGGCACCGCTCGCGGTGAGGGCCGGGAGCAGGGCCTGCGTCATGTGGAGGGTGCCGATGACATTGACCTCGTACATCTCGCGCCAGTCGGCCGGGTCGCCGGTGGCGACCGGGTCGGCGCCGAGGGCGCCGCCCGCGTTGTTGACGAGGACGTCCACGGAGGGGAAACGGTCGAGCGTCCGGGCGAAGGCGTCGACGGCCGCGCGGTCGGTGACGTCGAGGGCGTACGCCGTGGCCTGCAGGCCCGCCGCGGTGAGCTCCGCGGCGAGAGCCTCGATGCGGTCCTTGCGGCGGGCGGTGAGCACCACGTGGTGACCTGCCGCGGCGAGCTGCCGCGCCGTGGCGGCGCCGATACCGCTGCTCGCTCCGGTGACGACGGCGACGGGTGTGGCGGGATCGGCGGCGGTGCCGGCGGCGGTCATGGGGTGCTCCTCGCGCGGATGATCGAAGGGACGGTCGATACGCCGCCAGGATAGGCGCGGTCCCGGCCCGGTCAGCGGCCGCGTGGGGCGTACATGATCACGGCCATGCCGGCGAGGCAGACGAGGGCGCCGATCACGTCCCAGCGGTCCGGGCGGTAGCCGTCGGCCACCATGCCCCAGGCCAGGGAGCCCGCCACGAACACCCCGCCGTACGCGGCGAGGATGCGGCCGAAGTCGCCCTGCGGCTGGAGCGTGGCGACGAAGCCGTACACGCCGAGGGCGAGCACGCCGGTGCCGATCCAGATCCACCCCCGGTGCTCCCGGACGCCTTGCCAGACGAGCCAGGCACCGCCGATCTCGCAGAGGGCGGCCAGGACGAACAGGGCGGCGGAGCGGGCGATGAGCATGGCGTCAGCGTAAAGGGACGCCGGAATCGGCATGTTCCGTTCATGGTGGCGATGCACCAGGTGCGGGGCCCGGGGGGCTCAGTCCCGGGCCCAGGCGATGTATCCGTCGGGGCGGACCAGGACGGTGTCGCGGCGGGCCGGGTTCGCCCAGGTCGCCCGTATGACCGTGCCGGGCACGGCGGGGGCGTCCGCGGCGGCGCCGGACCGGGGGCCGACGAGGACGAAGGCTCCCTGGCGCAGCAGCTCGTAGAGCCGCCCCTCGACCAGTGCCAGATCGGGAGCGCGCCGGCCGGTGAGGCGGTGGACACCGCGCCCGGCGCCGTAGGAGATGCCGATGCCGCTGATCAGGCCCATCACCTTGGCGGTCGCCGGGGGCGCCGCGTCGAGGAGCGCGGCCCCCAGGGCGCGGGCGGCCCGCAGGAGCGGGTGGTGCGCCATGGCGATGCGGACGATCGCGCCGCTGCTGCGCAGCACCATCGCGCCGACGGGGTGGCGCTCGGAGTGGTAGCTGTCCAGCAGCGACTCCGGATCGGCGGCCTCCCCGCGCAGGACGGCGGCCAGCTTCCAGGAGAGGTTGGCGGCGTCCTGCAGACCGGTGTTCATGCCCTGGCCGCCCGCGGGCGAGTGGACGTGCGCGGCGTCGCCGGCGAGAAGGACGCGGCCCGTGCGGTACGCGGGGACCTGGCGCTCGTCACTGTGGAACCGGGAGATCCAGCGGGCGTCGTGCATGCCGAAGTCGGAGCCGAGGGCGCGGCGGGCGATGCCGCGGATCTCGTCGAGGCCGACGGGCTCGCTGTCGGCGGCCTGGTGGTTGCGGTCCCAGCCCATGACACGGAACCAGCCGTCACCGAAGGGCGCGATGAACGAGAAGGCACCACCCCGGCCGTCGACCGTGAGCAGGGACTCCGGCTCCTCGGTGAGGCGGACGTCGGCGAGCACGATGGAGCGGATGACCGCGCGGCCGGGGAAGGGCAGGCCCAGGCCGCGGCGCACGGTGCTCCGTACGCCGTCCGCCCCCACGAGGTAGCGGGCACGGAGCTCCGACGGGGCGCCGTCCGGGCCGCTCACCTCGGCGGTGACCGCGGTGGCGTCCTGGCGCAGACCCCGCAGCTCCGTGCCGTACCGGAAGGTCACGCCTGCCTCGGCGGCGCGGCGCTCCAGCAGCCGCTCAACCTCGTACTGCGGGGTGATCAGCACGAACGGGAAGCGGGAGCGGAGCCGCGACAGGTCGAGCGAGAGCCGGGCGAACAGACGCAGCCGCGTGAGGGGTACGCCCGTCTTCACCAGCTCGTCCGCGAGGCCGCGGGCGTCGAGCAGCTCCAGGGTGCGGGCGTGCACGGCGAACGCGCGCGTCAGGTTGCTCGTCCCCTGCGGCCGGCGCTCCACGACCGTGACGCTCAGGCCCGCGGCGGCGAGGTCGCCGGCGAGCAGCGTTCCCGTGGGGCCCGCGCCCACGACGACGACGTCGAACTCCGTGCCCGGCTTGCCTGTCATGGCTGCCTCCTGAGGGTCGGCCGGCGCTCGTCGGTCGAGGCCGCCCGGTCAACGAGTGTTGGTCAACGCTTGTTGGTCAACGTCTGTTGGCAACGGTAGACCCGACGGCTCTGGCGTGTCAACGCCTGTTGGCCTACAGTTGTTGGCATGATGTCGGAAGCCGCCCCAGACGCCCCGAGTGCCTCGCGCCGCTCGGACACCACCCGTGCCGCGATCCTGGACGCCGCCCGCGAGCGGTTCGCCGCGGACGGATACGAGCGCGCCACGATCCGGGCCATCGCCCGCGACGCCGGCATCGACCCGTCGATGGTGATGCGCTACTACGGGAACAAGGAGGGGCTCTTCGCCGCCGCCTCCGACATCGACCTGCGCCTCCCCGAGGTCGGCGCGCTGCCCGCCCGGCACATCGGCGCCGTCCTCGTCTCGCACTTCCTCGACCGCTGGGAGCAGGACGACGTCCTGACGGCCGTGCTGCGGGTCGGCGTGACCAACAGCGCGGGGGCCGAGCGGATGCGCGCGGTGTTCCGGGCGCAGCTCGGGCCCATCGCGGCCGGTGTCTGCCCCGACCCCGCCGAAGCCCCCCGCCGCGCCGCCCTGGTCGCCGCGCAGATCCTCGGCATGGCGCTGGCGCGCTATGTGCTGAGACTCCCGCCCGCGGTGGAGATGTCCCGCGACGAGGTCATCGCCTGGCTGGCGCCGACCGTGCAGCGCTACCTCACGGCGGAGCGGCCCTGACCGTCGGAGAAGCTCCTCCGCCCGTGTCGGTGAAAGCCCGCGCGGGCCCCCGCCCGCGGACTGCCCGTGCGGGGTACGCGCCCGGGCGGCCCGTGCGAACTGCCCCTGAGGGGGCCCGTGCGGCTGCCCCGCGGAGTGCCGGCCGGCTCCTCCTCCGCGCTGCGTAGACTCCCTGCATGCCGCAGGAGAACCGGGGGCGACGTCCGGGGCTGATGGCCGACCTGGTCGGCGCGTCCCGCCGCTACATGGCCTCGTACGCCCTCTTCAACCAGGCCCTCGCCGACCGGCTGCGGCTGCACCCCACCGACGTGCAGTGCCTGAACCTGCTCGACCTGGAGCGGGGGCCCGTCACCACCGGGCGCATCGCCGGGCTGACCGGGCTCACCACCGGCTCCGCCACCCGGCTCGTCGACCGGCTGGAGCGGGCCGGGTACGTCACGCGGGAGCGCGACCCGCACGACCGGCGGCGGGTGCTGGTGAGCACCGTGCCCGAGCGGATGGCCGAGTTGGCGGCGGTCTGGGAGCAGGTGGGCGGCGCATGGGCCGAGATGTTCGACGCGTACACCGACGAAGAGGTGGCGTTCCTCACCGCGCACATGCGGCGCACCGTCGACCTCGGCGCCGCCCAGATCGAGCGCCTGCGCACGCACGCCCCGGACTGACCCCGGGACCCGGTCCCTCCCGGGCCGCGCCTCAGACCGAGGCGTCGCCGAACTCCCGCAGCGCGTCCTCGACGATCGCCTCCAGGCGGGCGTGGTGGGCGCCCCGCCAGTACACCCGGCGGCAGGCCGTGCACTGCGCGAACACGTCGTACGTGCGCTGCGTGCCCTGCTCCAGGTGCTCGCGCACCTCGTCCTTGTCGGTGTCGGTCAGCGTCCCGTTGCAGGCGGTGCAGCGCGTCCAGGGCGCCAGTGCCGGAGCGAACCGCTCCAGGACGTCCCGCATCTGGTCGTCCGGCCGGTCGCTGTAGACGTACGCCCCGGCCCACAGCTCCCGGCGGCGCAGCAGCCCGCGGTCGCGCGAGAGCATCACGCGCCGCTCCTTCGCCGACCACGCGGCCAGCGCCGGGTCGCCGATGTCCTCGCTCTCGTACGCCGCGTCGACGCCGAGCAGCCGCAACCGGCGGGCCAGCGTGCCGAGATGGACGTCGAGGAGGAACCGGAGCGGGGCGCCCGGGACCGGCTGCGGGCGTTCGTGGCCCAGCACCTCGACGTGCTCGCCGTGCGCCGGGATGTGCGACGTGCCGACCGCGCGGCCGTCCACCAGCAGCGTGCCCGCCTCGGTCAACGGGACCCCGAGCGACTCGACGACGTGCCCCAGCGTGGAGGCGCCGTCCGTGAGCACGGCCGTACGGCCCGCGCGGCGCGGCGCCGCGACGAAGAGGCCGAGTTCGGGGGCGAAGCTGATGTGGATCTCCGGTCGGTTCACGTCGTCAGCATGCCACCGGGGCTCCGCGCCCGGCCAGGTCATTTCCCCGCCGCCCCTTGCCGGGACGGGGCCCGCCGCCTGCCGGGACGGGCCCTGGCCACCGGTTGGCCGACGCCCCCTACGCGACCGCCTGCCCGGCGCCTCCGAACGCCGCCGCGTGGTCGGCCGCCCACTGCGCGAAGGTCCGGGCCGGACGGCCGGTCAGCTCCTCGACGGTACGGGGCTGCGGCAGGGACTCCGGCGCGCCGGTCCGCCAGTGGTCGAGCAGCGCGTCCGCGAACTCCGCCGGGAGGTACGGCGCGACCGACGCCTTCCACGCCTCGGGCGTCACGGTGCCGACCCGGATCTCGCGCCCGGTGACGCGCGCGATCGTCGCGAGCTGCTCGGCGAAGGTGAGCACCTCCGGCCCGGACAGCACGTACGACGCGCCGCGCAGCCGCTCGTCGGTGAGGACGGCGTACGCCGCGTCGGCGAGGTCCCTCTCGTGGAGGGGGTCGCCGGCCGCCTGCGGGTACGGAAGGTCCACGGCGCCCGCCGCCCGTATCGCGGGCGCCCACTGCAGGGCGTTGGTCGCGAAGGCACCGGGCTGGAGGTACGTCACGTCGAACGCGCCCTCCGCCGCCGCGGCCGCCAGCGCGCGCTCGACCGCGAGGTGGTGCGCCGCGATCGGATTCGCCCCGGCGTCGGGGGACAGGACGGCGCTGGACGAGAGCAGCACGATGTGCCGGACGCCCGCGGCGCGGGCCTGCGCGATGAACGCGTCGATGTGCGTGGGGTCGGCGTACAGGAAGACGGCACCGACGCCGTCGAGGGCCGCGGGGAAGGTGGCCGGATCGCGGAGGTCGCAGCGTACGGCCTCCACCCCGGCGGGCGGGGTGAGGTCCGCCGGGCTCGCCGAGGCGGCGCGCACGGGGACGTTCCGGCGGTGGAGCAGGCCGACGAGTGCGGAGCCGACGCGGCCGCGGCTTCCGGTGACGAGGACCGTGCTGGTCGTGGCGTTTCTGGTCATGGGGATGCCTTTCGCGTGGGGGTGTCGGGGTCGGTATGCCGTGGGCCTCGTGACGCGGGCCTCGTGACGGGGGCTCGAACGCCCCTCACGAGCGCCGACCGGCGTGAGACGTCGGGTACGCGTGGCCCCGGGGAACCCCTGGCCGATTGCCAGTGTGGCGCAATATCTGCGTGACGCAGATAAATGTCCGGCACCGAGAACCACCCGTCAACTGCTTTACCGCCGGGCTTCAGGAGCGAGGTACGCCCACAGGAGCCGAAAGCCCCGGACCGCCAGGAGCCGGCCGACCGTCAGGAAGGGTGCCGGGAGAGGTCGAGCCGCCAGTCGTTGCTCCGCATCAGCCGCCCCGGCGGGTACTCGACGTCGCACGCACCGCGCAGGGCGAAGCCCGCCTTCCGGCACACCGCGTTCGAGGCGGCGTTGTCCACGGACGGGAAGGCGTGCAGGTGCCGGTGCTTGCGCGCGGCCCGCGCCTCCCGGACGACCGCGGCGGTCGCGGACGTGGCGATGCCGCGCCCCTGGAACCCGCCGAGCACCACCCACCCCGTCTCGTACACCCGTGCCCCGTTCCACGTCTGCTCCCAGAAGCCGATCGTCCCGACCGGCACCTCCTCGGGCAGCAGCACGATCCGGAACATCCGACCCGCCCCCGTGCGGTCCGCGCTGAGGTCGACGTACCGCTGATGCCGCTTGACCAGCTGTTCCTCCGTCTCCGGCCCACCGAGGTGAGCCATCAACTCCGGTGCGTTCGCCGCCAGGAGCAGGTCGAAGTCCCGCTCGGACCAGGCCTCGATGCGTACGGTCATGCGCGCCACCCTAGGCCGTGTCGGCCCCGCCTCCGCCGGCCCGCCGAGGCGGTCTTGTGCCGGGCCGCCGGCCGCCACCAAGGTGGGGGCGAAGTCCGGCCACCGACCAGGAGGGGAGTGCGGCTGTGTGGGAGTTCACGGACGACACGGGGCAGGCGTTACGGGCGGACCGCCGGCCGGAGCGGACGGTCGCGTACGTCCGTGCCGGAGCCGCACTCCACGATCTCGGGGTACGGCCCGTGGCGGTGTACGGCTCCGACCACGACGGCGACCGCATCGACCCCGCCAAGGGCGGCGCCCTGCCCGCGGCGGCCGTCCCGTACCTCGGCCCGGGCGGCACCCTCGCGGACGAGGACCTCGCCGCCCTGCGCCCCGACCTGATCGTCGACGTGACGTACGACGAGAAGAGCGCCTACGCCCTCGACGAGGCCCTGGCGGGCCGGCTCGGCGTCCCGCTGCTCACCCTGTCCGTCGGCGGCGCGCCGCTGACCGCGATCCTGGAGCGCTTCGGCGCCCTCGCGGCCGCCCTTGGCACGCAGCAGCCGGCGCCCGGAGCCGTACCGGAGCTCGGGGAGGCAGAGGACGCCCTGCGCGCCGCGCTCGCCGCCGGCCCGCCCCCGCGGGTCCTCGCGCTGTCCGGTGCGGGTCCCGACCGGGTGCACCTCGCCCGCCCGGACACCTGGCCCGAGCTGCACCACCTGTCGGGCCTGGGCGTTCCGCTGCTCGACCCGGGCCCCGGGCCCGGCGTCAACTGGCTCACCACCGGCTGGGAGCACGTCACCCGGCTCCGCCCCGACCTGCTCCTGGTGGACGGCCGGGCTCACGCGAGCCGCCCCCGCACCGGAAGCGGGGCGGTCACCGTGCCCTGGAACCCCGAGGCCCCGCCGAGCCCGGCCGCCTACGCGCGCTTCTTCACCGCGGTCGCCGGGGGCATCGCCGCGCGGCCGGCCTGAAGCCGGGCGCGGCCGTCATGCCGGCCGGTATTCCGTAAGTCGTCCCGTCGCCGCCGGCCGGCGGCTCAGGGCCACACCAGGCAGTACGGCTGGTGTCCCGCCTCGTGCAGCCGTACCGAGAAGTCCTGCCACTCGTGCAGCAGCTGGTACACGTCGAACGCGTCCCGCGGCCCTCCGCGGTCCGGGACCGTCGACCATATGAAGGCGGCCGCGCCCACCGACTCCTCGCCGACGCCGCGCAGCGGGTCGACGACCGTCATCGGGAGCTTCACCACGGCGTAGTCCGGGTGGAGGACCACCAGCTCCAGGGGCGGGACCTTGTGCAGCGGCATGCCCTGGATGCCGGTGAGCACCATCGCCGCTATCGTCTCGGGCTTGATCTTGGTGAACATGCCGCCCATACCGAGCTCGTCGCCGCCGAGCTCCTCCGGGCGCATCGAGATCGGGACGCGCGCGGCCGTGGCGCCGTTGGGCGCGCCGAAGTACTTGTAGGTCACCCCCATGCCCCGGCCACCACCGCTCCCGAGGGCGCCGCCCCCCAGGGGGGCGCTCCCCATGTGCTCGTCGCCCAGGGACCTGTTCCCCGAGGGCGTGTTCCGGGGGGACTTGTCCCCCGAGGGATCGTCCCGCTCTCGCCGGTGCTTCCCCCGCCGGGCAGGCTCGGGACCCAGGCCGTCGGTCCCTTCACCCAGTCCGCCACCGCGATGCATATCTCCACCCGACTGCTTTTTAGGCAACGTGGCCCCCGCCGCGCAACCCGATCATCGTGACAGTGACCTCCCCCACGCGCGTGCGGTGAAACACCTGTCCGCAAGAACGTCCGGGCCTCTGACACCATGGTTTCCGTGAGCTTTCCCAATGACGTCCCAGTTTCGCAGACGCGGAGGGCTGACGCCCCGTCGTAAAACAAGGTCGTCAGCAAGATCGTCGCCGTCCGCCGGCCGTGCTCGTGCATTGCCGCCCGTCCACTCGTTCTCGCAGGTCAGGACCAAAGTGCCGTATTCATACGAAGCCCCAGTCTCACAGACGCTTTTCGACCGCGCGTCCCTCGTGACGCCCGGCGGCGTGAACTCTCCCGTGCGCGCCTTCCGAGCGGTGGGCGGAACGCCCCGGTTCATGGTGTCCGGTACGGGCCCGTACCTCACGGATGCGGACGGCCGCGAGTACGTCGACCTCGTCTGCTCGTGGGGGCCGATGATCCTGGGGCACGCCCACCCCGAGGTGATCGCGGCCGTGCAGGAGGCGGTCGCGCGCGGCACGTCCTTCGGTACGCCCGGTGAGGGCGAGGTCGCCCTCGCCGAGGAGATCGTGGCCCGCGTCGCGCCGGTGGAGCAGGTGCGTCTGGTGTCGTCCGGCACCGAGGCGACGATGTCGGCGATCCGGCTGGCCCGCGGTTTCACGGGCCGCGCCAAGGTCGTCAAGTTCGCCGGCTGCTACCACGGGCACGTGGACGCGCTGCTGGCCGCGGCCGGCTCCGGCGTCGCGACCTTCGGTCTGCCCGACACACCGGGCGTGACCGGGGCCCAGGCGGGCGACACCATCGTGCTGCCGTACAACGACCTCCAGGCCGTGCGCGCGGCGTTCGCCGCGCACCCGGGGGAGATCGCCTGTGTGATCACCGAGGCGTCGCCGGGCAACATGGGCGTGGTCCCGCCCCGCGACGGGTTCAACGCCGGGCTGAAGGAGCTGTGCGCCGCCCACGGCGCGCTGTACATCTCCGACGAGGTCATGACCGGCTTCCGCACCTCGAAGGCCGGCTGGTACGGGGTCGACGGCGTGACGCCCGACCTCATGACGTTCGGCAAGGTCATGGGCGGCGGCTTCCCGGCCGCCGCGTTCGGCGGGCGCGCCGACGTCATGGCGCACCTGGCGCCGGCCGGTCCCGTCTACCAGGCGGGCACCCTCTCCGGGAACCCGATCGCCACCGCCGCCGGGCTCGCGCAGCTGCGGCTGCTCGACGACGCCGCGTACGCGAAGGTCGACGCGGTCTCGCGGGAGATCCAGGGCCTGGTGACCGAGGCGCTGGCCAAGGAGGGCGTGGCCCACCGGCTGCAGACGGCGAGCAACATGTTCTCCGTCTTCTTCACCGACGCCGAGGTCGTGAACTACGACGACGCGAAGAAGCAGGAGGCTTTCCGCTTCACCGCCTTCTTCCACGCGATGCTGGCGGCGGGCGTGTACCTGCCGCCGTCGGCCTTCGAGTCATGGTTCGTGTCGACGGCGCACGACGAGCGCGCGGTCGAGCGCATCGCCGCCGCGCTGCCGGCCGCCGCCCGCGCCGCCGCGGAGGCGACGGCATGACCGCGGGGCAGGAGCAGGGCGGCGACGAGATCACCGTCGTCCATCTGATGCGGCACGGCGAGGTGCACAACCCGGACGGGGTGCTGTACGGGCGCCGCGCCGGCTACCACCTCTCCGAGCTGGGCCGGAAGATGGCCGACCGGGTGGCCGAGCACCTGGCGGAGCGCGACATCACCCACGTCGTGGCCTCGCCGCTGGAGCGCGCCCAGGAGACCGCCCAGCCGATCGCCAAGTCGCACAGCCTGGACCTGGCGACCGACGAGCGGCTGATCGAGGCGGGCAACGTCTTCGAGGGCAAGACCTTCGGGGTGGGCGACGGCGCCCTGCGCAGGCCCTCCAATTGGAAGCACCTGACGAATCCGTTCCGGCCCTCGTGGGGCGAGCCCTACATCGACCAGGTCGTACGGATGATGGGCGCGCTGAACGCGGCGCGGGACGCGGCCCGCGGCCACGAGGCGGTGTGCGTCAGCCACCAGCTGCCGATCTGGATCGTGCGCAGCTTCGTGGAGCGGCGCCGGCTGTGGCACGACCCGAGGCGCCGGCAGTGCACGCTCGCGTCGCTGACCACGTTCACGTACCGCGGCGACAAGATCGTCTCGGTGGGGTACAGCGAGCCCGCCCGCGACCTCGTGCCGGCACACCTGCTGGCCGGTGCCAAGCCGGTGAAGGGCGCCGGCTCGTCGAAGGCCTTCGGCGCGTAACCGTCATGTCACAGAGCAGATAAGCGCATTATTCCTGGAACCTCTGCGTTCCCGGCCGCATCTCTCCCACTGCCGGTCCGGATGACTTTTCCGGCAAAAAGCGAGCGCGGATGGGGACGATATGCGCGGGATCAGCCGAAGGGGATTGCTGGGAGCCGGAGTTGGGGCCGCAGCCGCGATGGGAATCGCCGGTTGCGGTCCCGAGGGCGGCAAGGGTGACGGCGGCAAGGGCGGTGCACAGCGGCCCGGCAAGGACGGGCAGGGAAATCCCGTGCCCAGCACGCCGCAGGGCCGCCCGATAGGCGACGGCTCCACCTCCGACACGGGAAAGCAGCCCCACCAGCCCGACAAGCCCGTCCCCCTGGAGCCCGGACAGACCCCGCCCCAGTTCGTGATCTTCTCCTGGGACGGTGCGGGGGAGGTCGGCAACGGGCTTTTCCCCCGCTTCCTGGAACTGGCCAAGGACCACGGCGCGGCCATGACCTTCTTCCTCTCCGGTATCTATCTGCTGCCCGAATCGAAGAAGACCCTCTACCGTCCGCCGAACAACCGCATCGGCGCCTCCGACATCGGTTACCTCACCGACGAGCACATCAAGGACACGCTGAAGTACGTGCGCCAGGCGTGGCTCGACGGGCACGAGATAGGCACCCACTTCAACGGGCATTTCTGCGCCGGCTCCGGCTCGGTCGGGAATTGGACCTCCGCGCAGTGGCAGAGCGAGATCGAACAGGCCGTGAAGTTCGTCACCGAATGGAAGACGAACAGCGGCTGGACCGACCTCGACCCGCTGCCCTTCGACTACCGCAAGGAGCTCGTCGGCGGCCGCACGCCCTGCCTCCTCGGCCAGGACAACCTGCTGCCCACCGCCAAGAAGCTCGGCTGGCGCTACGACGCCAGCTCACCCGGCGGCCGCCAGCGGTGGCCCGACAAGCGCCAGGGGATCTGGGACCTGCCGCTGCAGGCGATGCCGTTCCCCGGTCACTCCTTCGAAGTCCTCTCCATGGACTACAACATCCTCGCGAACCAGTCGCGGAACACGACCAAGGGCGTGCCCTCGCGTTATCCCGGCTGGAAGAAGCAGGCCACCGAGGCGTATCTCGCCGGATTCAAGCGCGCCTACGAAACGAATCGCGCGCCGTTCTTCATCGGCAACCACTTCGAGCAGTGGAACGGCGGAATCTACATGGACGCCGTCGAGGACGCGCTCAAGGGCATGGCCGGCAAGAAGGACGTACGGCTGGTCTCCTTCAAGCAGTTCACCGACTGGCTCGACGTCCAGGATCCGAAGATCCTCGACAAGCTCCGCAGCCTTGAGGTCGGGCAATCGCCCGCGGGCGGCTGGAACACCTTCCTCAAGACCGCCTGACACCGGGTTCCACGGTCACCGAGGGGGGTGCGGAAGATCCCCGAAAACGCCCATGCGAAACTTTTCACATGAGCTTCAGCCGCGCCCCCCGAGGGATCCTGCTCGCCACCGGTGCCCTGGCGGCCGCGCTCGCGCTGACCGCGTGCAGCGGCGACAACGGGAAGTCCGGCGGTGGCGGCAACACCAACTTCGTCGCCGGCGACGGCGGCATCGCCACCGTCGCCAAGGGGGAGCGCACCGCCCCCCACACCCTGGCGGGCGAGACCCTCGACGGCGAGCGGCTCGACGTCGCCGACCTCAAGGGCAAGGTCGTCGTCCTGAACGTCTGGGGTTCGTGGTGCCCGCCCTGCCGCGCCGAGGCCAAGCACTTCGCCAAGGTCGCCCGGGACCTGGAACCCAAGGGCGTGGCGTTCGTCGGCATCAACACCCGCGACGTCAGCAAGCAGCCGGCGCTCGCCTTCGAGAAGGACTACGGGATCAGCTACCCGAGCCTGTACGACCCGGCCGGCAAGCTCATCCTCAACGGCTTCCCCAAGGGCACGCTCAACCCGCAGGCCATCCCCACCACCATCGTGCTCGACCGCGACGGCAAAATCGCCGTGCGCGCCCTCGCCCCGCTGGGCGAGGAGCAGCTGCGCGAGCTGATCGACCCGCTGGTCGCGGAGAAGGCCACCGGCACGGCGGCCGGATCGCCGGCGCAGGGCTCCGCGGCGTCCGGGCCGTCCGTGCAGGGCTCCGGCAAGACCACGGGCGCGGGCGCGTAGATGAACGAGACGGTACTCAGCGGGGCCCTCCTGCTGGCCCTGCCCATCGCGGTGCTCGGCGGGCTGGTCTCCTTCTTCTCGCCCTGCGTGCTGCCGCTCGTGCCCGGCTACCTCTCGTACGTGACCGGCGTCACCGGCACCGACCTCGCCGAGGCGCGGCGCGGCCGGATGACCGCCGGGGCCGTCCTCTTCGTCGCCGGCTTCTCCGCCGTCTTCGTCTCCGGCGGCGCGCTCTTCGGCTACTTCGGCTGGACCCTCCAGCAGCACCGCGAGACGCTCACCACCGTCCTCGGCGTGCTGATGATCCTGATGGGGATCTTCTTCATGGGGCTCATGCCGTGGTTCACGCAGCGCGAGTTCCGCTTCCACAAGCGCCCGGTGGCGGGCCTGGCCGGCGCGCCCCTGCTGGGGGCGCTCTTCGGCATCGGCTGGACGCCGTGCATCGGCCCGACGCTCGCGTCCGTCAACGCGCTGGCCGCCAACGAGGCGAGCGCCGGCCGCGGGGCGCTGCTGACGATGGCGTACTGCCTCGGCCTCGGGCTGCCGTTCGTCCTCGCCGCGATCGCCTTCCGCAGGGCGCTGGGTGCCTTCGCGTGGGTGAAGCGGCACTATGCGTGGGTGATGCGGATCGGCGGCGGCATGATGATCGTGACCGGGCTGCTGCTGCTCACCGGTGCGTGGGACTTCCTCGTACAGCAGATGCAGGTCTGGTCCAACGGTTTCCAGGTGGGGATCTGAGTTCCATGAGCAAGACAGAGACGTCCGGGCGGGACACCGAGCGGGACGTGGCGGACGCCGGGTCGCAGCTGTCGACCGCCCCCACCGAAGAGCTCAGCGGCCCTGGCGGCCCGGTGCTCGGCCCCCTCGGATGGATCCGCTGGTTCTGGCGCCAGCTGACCTCCATGCGGGTGGCGCTGATCCTGCTCTTCCTGCTCTCCCTCGGCGCCATCCCCGGCTCGCTGATCCCGCAGAACAGCGCCGACGAGCTGAAGGTGCGCACCTTCAAGGAGGAGCACGAGGTCCTCGCGCCGGTCTACGACAAGCTGCAGCTCTTCGACGTCTACAGCTCGGTGTGGTTCTCGGCGATCTACATCCTGCTGTTCGTCTCGCTCATCGGCTGCATCGTGCCCCGCACCTGGCAGTTCGCCGGCCAGCTCCGCAGCCGCCCGCCGGCCGCCCCCAAGCGCCTGACCCGTATGCCGGTGTACGCCACCTGGCGCACGGACGCCGCGCCCGGGGAGGTGCGGGAGGCGGCGCTGGCGCTGCTTCGGAAGCGGCGGTTCCGCGCCCACGCCACCGGTGACGCCGTCGCCGCCGAGAAGGGCTACCTGCGCGAGGTCGGCAACCTGCTGTTCCACGTCGCGCTCATCGTCATGCTGGTGGCCTTCGCCACCGGCCAGCTCTTCAAGACCGAGGGCGGCAAGCTGATCGTCGAGGGCGACGGCTTCTCCAACACCCTCACCCAGTACGACGACATCAAGTTCGGCTCGCTGGCCGGCGCGGACGACCTCGCGCCGTTCCACTTCAGCCTGGACCGGTTCACCGGTACGTACGAGACGGACGGCCCGCAGCGGGGCACCCCGCGCACCTTCGAGGCGGACGTGACGTACTCCCGGGCGGGCGGTCCCGAGAAGAAGAGCGTCATCCGGGTCAACGAGCCGCTGGAGATCGACGGCTCGAAGGTCTACCTGATCTCGCACGGGTACGCGCCGGTCGTCACCGTCCGGGACGGCAAGGGCGAGATCGTCTACCAGGCCGCCGTCCCGCTCCTGCCGATCGACAACAACGTCACCTCCACGGGCGTCATCAAGGTGATGGACGGCTACCGGGACAAGACCGGCAAGAAGGTGCAGCTCGGCTTCCCCGCCTTCTTCGTCCCGACGTACGCGGGCAAGGGCCACGGCCAGATGTTCAGCCAGTTCCCCGGCCTCGTCTACCCCGCGCTGAACCTCAGCGCGTACCACGGCGACCTGCGCGTCGACGCCGGCATGCCGCAGAACGTGTACCAGCTGAACACCAGCAAGATGAAGCCGTTCAAGGACGCCAAGGGCGACATCTTCAAGCAGACGCTGCTGCCCGGCGACAGCATGACGCTGCCGGACGGAGCGGGCTCGATCACCTTCGAGAAGGAGATCAAGGAGTGGGCCAGCTTCCAGGTCTCGCAGCAGCCGGGCAACGGTCTCGCCCTCGCGGGTGCGATCGCCGCGATCGCCGGACTGGTCGGCTCGCTGTTCATCCAGCGCCGCCGGGTGTGGGTCCGGGCCGTACGGGGTGACGACGGCGTGACCGTCGTCGAGATGGCGGGGCTGGGGCGGAGCGAGTCCGCGAAGCTCCCCGAGGAGCTGGCCGGTCTCGCGGCCACGCTCAACGCCGTGGCACCGACCGCGCCCGGCGCGGCGGAGGAGGCCGGCGGGGACGCCGCCCGAGCCGGAGAAGCCGGCCGGCACGACGATGCCGCCCGAGCCGGTCGGCACGACGAAGCCGGTCGACACGACGAAGCCGGTCGACACGACGAAGCCGGTCGACACGACGAAGCCGAAGAACCCGAAGAAGCCGAAGAGGCACCTGCCGAAGGGGCTGGGAAGTGAATCTCGCCGCCGCGACCAACGAGAGCCTGGCGGAGATGAGCAACGTGCTCATCTACTCGTCCATGGCCGTCTACACGCTGGCCTTCCTCGCCCACATCGCCGAGTGGGTCTTCGGCAGCCGCAGCAAGGTCGGCCGCACGGCGGCGGCCCTGACCGCCCGCCCCGCGGCCGCCGCGCCGGCGGTGCAGGTCCAGGTGCGGCAGCGGGACGGGGCCACCGCGGTCCTGGACAAGCCGCAGGTCGTCACCCGCGCCTCCGCGGGCGCCCGTGACGTACCGGACGGGCCGGGCGCGGCCGGCGGGGACGAGCAGGGCGACCTGTACGGGCGGATCGCCGTCTCCCTGACCACCCTCGCCTTCCTCGTCGAGGCCGCCGGTGTCGTCACCCGCGCCCTGTCGGTGCAGCGGGCCCCCTGGGGCAACATGTACGAGTTCTCCACCACCTTCTCCACGGTGGCGGTCGGCGCGTACCTCGGCTTCCTGGTCGCGCGGAAGAACGTCCGCTGGATGGGCCTGCCCCTGGTCACCACGGTCCTCCTCGACCTCGGCATCGCCACCACCTGGCTCTACACCGAGAGCGACCAGCTCGTCCCGGCCCTGCACTCGTACTGGCTGTGGATCCACGTCTCGACCGCGATCTTCTGCGGGGCGGTCTTCTACCTGGGCGCCGTCGCCACCCTGCTCTACCTCTTCCGCGACTCCTACGAGGGCAAGCTGGCGGACGGCGGCACGCCGAGCGCCTTCGCCCGCTCGGTGCTGGAGCGGCTGCCGGCCGCCGCGAGCCTGGACAAGTTCGCGTACCGCGTGAACGCGGCGATCTTCCCGCTGTGGACCTTCACGATCATCGCGGGCGCGATCTGGGCCGGTGACGCGTGGGGCCGCTACTGGGGGTGGGACGCCAAGGAGGTGTGGTCGTTCATCACCTGGGTCGCGTACGCCGCGTACCTGCACGCCCGCGCCACGGCCGGCTGGAAGGGCCGCAAGGCCGCGTACATCGCGCTGATCGCCTTCGCCTGCTTCCTCTTCAACTACTACGGCGTCAACATCTTCGTCAGCAGCAAGCACTCCTACGCGGGCGTCTGACCGGCACCCGCGGAGTCCCAGCGGTCGCGCGCGCCGGGGGGCCGGTCCAGGCTGGAGGTATGGCCGATCCGATCCCTCCCGGTACGACCGAGACCCGCGGCGACACCCACACCGTGCGGTTCACGGTGCCGCTGGCGCACCCCGTGGAGCGCGTCTGGCTCGCCGTCTCGACACCCGGCGGCCTGCGCGGCTGGCTGGCCGACGCCGAGATGCTGGAACCGCACCTCGGCGGCCCGGTGACCCTGCGCTGGCTCAACAGCGGCACGGTGGCGACCGGCACGGTCACCGCCTGGGACGTCGAGCGCATCGCCGAGTACACCGTCGACGTGCACGGCCGCATCCGGATGCACCTGGAGCCCGGCGGCGCCGGGGACGGCACGGTGCTGCGGTTCGTCAACGAGTTCCGGGGCACCGACGACCGGCGGCTGGACAGCCTGGCCGGCTGGCACGACCACTTCACGTACCTCGCCGACGCGCTGGCCGGCAGGCCGGCCGACTGGTCGTCCTGGTCCCGGGAGCGCTGGCAGGAGCTGCGGGACAGGTACGAGGCCCGCGACTTCGGCGCGACCTGACCGGGAGCCCCCCGGGGTCAGCGTTCCGTGCCGCGCGGTGCCGAGGCGTCGGCGAGGCCGCCCGCCCCCAGCAGGCCCGTGGGCTCGAAGGGGTGCACGGCGGCGAGCCGGGGCAGCTCCCGGCGGGAGAGCAGCGTGACCACGGGCGGCATGGCGGCCCGGACGAGCTGCGTCGCCCGCAGCCAGGACGGCACGTACACCGCGGGACGCCGCCGCTCCACCGCGCGGACCAGCCGCTCCGCCACGTACGGCGCGGGGTACACCTTGCGGGCGGGCGCGGGCATGTGGCCGCGCAGCTCACGCAGCACCGCGTGGGCGTCGACGTCGCGGATCATGTCGGTGTCGGTCCAGTTGATGTACGCGATGCCGACCCCCACCCGCCGGTGGGCGACCTCCGCGCGCAGGGAGTGGGCGAACGACTCGGCACCGGCCTTGGAGGCGCAGTACGCGCTCATCATCGGCGCGGCACCGATGGAGGCGAGGGAGGCGACCTGGAGGAAGTAGCCGCACGTCTCGAAGAGCGCCGGCAGATGGGCGCGGGCGGTGGCGGCGCTGCCCACCAGGTTGACCTCGACCACACGGCGCCAGACGGCCGGGTCCGACTGCGCGAACGGTCCGCCCTCGGCGAGCCCGGCGTTCGCCACCACCACGGACGGGGGGCCCAGCCGGTCCCTGACCTCGGCGGCGACCCGCGCCATGCGCGCCTCGTCGGTGACGTCGACCTCCCAGCACCACGACTCGGTCGGCAGCCGTTCCCCGACCCGGGCGAGCGTCTCCTCCTCGCGCCCGAGCAGCGCCACCTTGGCGCCGCGGTCGGCCAGGCACACGGCGAGGGCCTCCCCCAGGCCCCGGGCCGCCCCGGTCACGACCGCCGTGCGGCCGCGGAGCGGGTTCGCTTGCGCTGTCATGCGGCGACTCCCTCAGCGGTGGGGATACCTCACCCACGCTACGGGCACCCGGCCCGGGCGGCCCGTCGGCGACGGGCCGCCCGGGGCCGCGGCCGGCCCCTAGGCCCTGTCGTCACATTCCCATCTGCCCCGCGACGCAACACGGCCTAGGGCCGGCGCGGCGGCAGGCAGTCGGCCGGCGGGGGCTTCTCCTCCGGCCAGGCGATCTGGACGAACTCGGGTGTGCCGTCGCGGGTCAGCTGCACCACCGGTACCGCCTTGTTGTACGGGTTGCCGGCGTTGTCCAGGCAGATCCAGCCGCTCGCCCCGGACACCCGCAGCGAGCCCTTCACCTGCGGCCACTGCCGCCCCACGTCCACCAGCAGCGGCAGCTTCCCGCCCTCCGGCGTCGCCTCCCGGATCGCGAGCACGGCCGCGGCCATCGCGTCGTACGCGATGATCGACTGCCCGTCCGCGAGCGCCACCGGCCCCACCGGTCCGTACGCCGGGCCGCTCACGGTCCGCATCATCCGCTCGAACTCGGCGTACGCGCCGGCCGAGCCGCCCGTCGCCGGCAGCGGGCGGCCCTTGACCGCCCGCCAGGCGTCGGGGTGCGCGAGGGCGGCGTACCGGACGGTCACCCCGTTGTCGAGCGCGGTCGGGTCGAGCCGCCGGTCGGCCCCGAGGTAGGAGCCCTCGTCACCGGTCAGCAGCGTGAACTTCCGGTGCGCGCAGCCACGTGCGCCGAGCGCGTTGATGAACTGCCGCAGCTGGGTGTGGCGTCCGGCGAAGAACAGGGTCTCCGCCCGGGTGTCGCACACGAGGTCGGTGATCCGGCGGAAGGTGTTGGCCGTGGTGCCCTCGTCGGTCTGGTTCTCCGGCGAGGTGAACAGCTGCGGCTCGTAGGGGACGTCCTTCAGCAGGGCGGTGAAGGCCCGCCTGAGCGTGTCCGTGTAGTAGTCGCCGGTGCGCGTGTCGTGGACCAGGAGCGCCTTCGCCGCGTCCACCTTGCCGAAGTTCGCCAGGGCGCGGGCCTCGTCGGTGTTGGTGGGGGAGACCCGCGCCAGGCCCGGGAAGGGGGTGGAGGTGGCGCTGTTCGCGAGGTCGTCGGCGGTGATGGTGGTGCCGACGACGGCGATGCGCGCCGAGGTCAGCGCGGTCACGGCGTCCCGGACGGGCGCGCTGCTGGTGGCGATGCCGGAGACCGCGCGCAGCTGGTGCGGGGCGCCGGTCATGCCCTTGAGCTGCTCCACCGTGGTGCGCCAGTGGGCGTTGCCGTTGCCGGTGTTGGCGAGGACCAGCCGGATGCGGGGGACCTGGCCGTTCGACGCGTGGTTCGCGCGGTACTGCTGGGCGTAGGCGCCCTGCACCTCGTGCAGCACCTTGATCCGCATGCCGGCGCTGGTGGACGTCAGCGGCAGCATGAGCGCCACCGTGGCGTACTCCCCCGCCTTCAGCCGGCCGTTCTCGCGGGCGATGGCGGCGGCGACGGCGGTGAGCCCGGGGACCCGGAAGTCGTGGCCGTCGCCGGAGACGCCCACGCACTCGTCGCTGCCCTGCGGGCGGGCGACCCCCGGGGCGCAGGAGCGGTCCTCCGGGGTCGTCGCCCGGTCGATCACGGTGACGGCGCCCCAGGCGAGGAGGGCCAGCACCACGACGCTGGTGACGATCTTCTGGCGGGTGGTGTAGAAGACGCGGTAGCGCAGCGGGTTCGCCATGGCGGGTCAGGCTCCGTCCCCCGCACCGGGGGGCACCGACAGCGCCCGCCAGGCACGGATGTCCCTCGGCCAGTGGGTGGCCGCGTCCCAGAGCGCACTGTGGCCGGTCAGGTGCCGGCCCGAGAGCCGGCGCAGCTCGTGCGCCAGTTTGTCGACGACCTCGTCGTCGGGCAGGGCCAGCGGATCGGTCAGCAGCCACACGGCGTGCAGCAGCCGCCGTACGGACAGGTGCAGCGCCACCGCGTCCGCGTCGAGCCCGTTCGGCGGCGGCCCGCCCGGGTCCTCGCCCAGGGCCAGGGCGCGGCGCGGGTCGGGGCCGGTGCGGTGCTGCTCGCGCGGGTACGGCGCCGCGGCGATGAAGCGCAGCCGGTCCAGCCAGTCCCGTACGCCCGGTTCCGGGAACCGGGCCGCCAGCCAGGTGACCGCCTCCCCGGTCCGGCCGAGGGCGAGTTCCTGCTGGAGGCGGTACGGGGTCGGGTCCGGCCCGTAGTGCCGGTGCAGCGTCTCGTACACGGCGCGCCAGGCGGCGTACGCGGGGCGGTCGCCGTCGTGGAACCGCAGCCGGTGCAGGAGCAGGGCCCGCAGCAGCGGGTCGGCGACGAAGTGCTCGGGCCCGGTGGGCCAGCCGTCCGCCCGCAGCGCGTCGCGGACCAGCAGGGCGGGGTCCCCGTCCACGGACTGGGCGCGCAGCCGGGTGCGGGCCAGCAGCCGCGCGGACTCCTCGTCGTGGGCGGCGGCGAGCACCGCGGGCGCGTCGGGGCGCAGCTCCGGCATGAGCGCGGCGAGGAGCGTGTCGGCGACGGGCGCCGCGGGGGCGTCCTCGCGGAGCTCGACGGTCAGGTCCAGCAGCGCCGCCGGGGTGAGCCGGCCGCGCTCGCGGGCGGGCGCCTCGCCGGCCGCCCGGCCCAGCAGGACGACGCCGAGGGGCCGTCCGCCCGTCAGCCGGTGCACGGCGCCGGGCAGTTCGCCGGGGGTGCGGCCGGCCGGGTCGTACCGGTCGAAGACGTCCCGGGTGTGGGCGGCGCTCAGCGGTGTGAGTTCCACGGCGAGGATCCCCGAGGTGATGTCGGTGCCGCGGGGGCAGGGCGCCCGGTGCGCGACCTCCGGCAGCCTGAGGCGGGTGGCGCGGCGCAGGCCCTCGTGGCCGCGGTCGCGGGAGGAGGCGACGACCACGAGCTGGTCGCGCCGGCCGTCGCTGCGGTCCCGCAAAACGGGCTCGATGAGCCGGCGGCCGAGCGGCACGTGCGCGTTGTCGAGGAGCAGGAGCGGCCGGCCGCGCCGGGTGCCGCGGTGGACCAGGCCCGTGTAGGCGCGCTGGAGGTCCTCGACGAGCGCGCCGACCAGGAAGCCCTCGGCCTCGGCGCGGCGCCGCCCGCCCTGTTCGAAGTCGACGGCGAGCTGGTGGAGCCCTATCTTGCCGTTGCCGCCCGCGTTGCGGTACGTGCCGTACCAGGACTCGGACTTGCGCTGGTAGCGGCCGAAGACCTCCTCCAGGACCGTCTCCACCGTCGCCTCCGCGAGGAGCCCGGCCAGCGGCGCGGTCGTCTCGGCGGCGGTCGCGGCCAGCTTGGCCAGCACCTTGGACACCCAGGTCGTGGCCGCGCCCTTGGCCTCGTCGACGGTGGCCAGCACCGGGCCGAGGCGCTGCAGGTCGCGCCGGGCCCGCTCGTCGTCCTCCTGCGACCAGCTGATGGCCGCCACGGCCGCCAGCCCCAGGGACAGCCGCGGGAACTGCACGGCCTTCGCCGCGTGCACCTTCGGCGACAGCTGTACGGCGAGCTCGGCGAGCGCGCCGGTGAGCGGGGTCCAGCCGGGTCCGTGGTCCAGGGGCGGCTCGATGTGCGCGCAGTCGAGCAGGGCGAGCGGGGTGCCGCCGCGGTAGGCGTTGCGGAGCTGCTTGAGCAGCGCGGTCTTGCCCATGCCGCGGCCGCCGGTGAACACGGTGACCGGCGGGTCGTCGCCGTGCTCGTACTCGGCCCTGGCGAAGCCGTACGGAGTGAGCCCGGTCAGGCGTGCGGCGAGACCGTGCGCTTCGAGAACCGCCTCACGGCCGTACAGCTGTCTGTCCACCGCCACCCCCCGTGACTCAGTGTCAGGCCAAGGTTACTGATGAACCGTGGGTTGCGGGGAGCCTCACGAGGTTCCGATCACATCAAGACGGGTGGTGCCGCGCAGCGGTCGGTGTCCGCGAGGCGCCGGTGCGGGCATCGGACGCGTGGACGACGATGTGCGGAGGTTCGTGTCCCGGGGTCCGCCCGCCCCGGCCGGGGGTGTCCCGGCGGAGTGCCGCTCAGGACTTCTTCGGGTCGTCGTCGCCGTCCTGCTCGCGCTTCTTCAGCTCCTCCTCGCGGCGGCGCAGGTCGGCCTCCCAGTCCTTCAGGAGCGCCTCGTCCTTCTCGTTCTCCGCGCGCAGCGACTTCAGGAACTCGGGGTTGTCGTCCGGGGCGACCCACTCCGTGCGGTGGTTGCGGTGCCGTTCGGAGGGGGTGCGGCCGCCTGCCGGGGCGTGGCGCATCTTGCCGGCGGCGAACCAGACGATCGGGCCGACGACCCAGAAGAGGAGGATGATGAAGATCCACGCCACCTTCGGCAGGTGCTTGGCCTCGTCCTCCGGCGTGTTCAGGCAGTCGATGAACGCGTAGATCGTCAGCGCCAGCGGCAGGATGTACATCAGTGCCCTGAGCATGTGGGACAGCCCCCTGGAAGCTTCGGCGGGCCGCGTTTCGACAGCCCCGGTGACAGGGCCAGGGTAGCCGGTGGCGGATACTTGGCCCCATGGCTTACGACGATCTCCGCTCGCTGCTCAGGGCCCTGGACCGCGAAGGCGACCTCAAGCGCATCAAGGCCGAAGTCGACCCGTATCTGGAGGTCGGGGAGATCGTCGACCGGGTCCAGAAGTCCGGTGGCCCGGCGCTCCTCTTCGAGAACGTCAAGGGCTCCGACATGCCGCTCGCGATGAACGTCTTCGGGACGGACCGGCGGCTGCTGAAGGCACTGGGCCTGAAGTCCTACGACGAGATCAGCGCCAAGATCGCCG
This sequence comes from Streptomyces sp. NPDC051310, assembly GCF_044455245.1. Classification (NCBI taxonomy): domain Bacteria; kingdom Bacillati; phylum Actinomycetota; class Actinomycetes; order Kitasatosporales; family Streptomycetaceae; genus Streptomyces; species Streptomyces sp. NPDC051310. The sequence goes on along the minus strand of NZ_JBITEO010000028.1, from coordinate 43,070 downwards.
GGCTGCTGAAGCCCGAGCTGCCGCACGGCTTCGTGGGGGTGCGGGAGGCCTTCGGCAAGCTGGGCGCGATGACGCACGTGCCGCCGAAGAAGGTCAAGGACGCGCCCGTGCAGGAGGTCGTGCTGCGCGGTGACGACGTGGACCTGGACCGGCTCCCAGCGCTCTTCACCTGGCCCAAGGACGGCGGGTCCTTCTTCAACCTGGGGCTGACCCACACCAGGCACCCCGAGAACGGCATCCGCAACCTCGGGCTGTACCGGCTCCAGCGCCACGACAGGCGCACCATCGGCATGCACTGGCAGATCCACAAGGACAGCCGCAACCACTACCAGGTCGCCGCGCGGCGCGGGGAGCGGCTGCCGGTGGCCATCGCGTTCGGCGCCCCGCCGGCCGTGACGTACGCCTCGACCGCGCCGCTGCCCGAGGACATCGACGAGTACCTGTTCGCCGGGTTCCTCCAGGGCAAGCGGATCGAGATGGTCGACTGCAAGACCGTGCCGCTCCAGGTGCCGGCGCAGGCCGAGGTCGTGCTGGAGGGCTGGCTGGAGCCGGGCGAGATGCTCCCCGAGGGGCCGTTCGGCGACCACACCGGCTTCTACACCCCGCAGGAGCCGTTCCCGGCGCTGACGATCGACTGCGTGACGATGCGGAGGCGTCCGCTGCTCCAGTCGATCGTGGTCGGCCGCCCGCCCACCGAGGACGGACCGCTGGGCCGTGCGACGGAACGCTTCTTCCTGCCGCTGCTGAAGATCATCGTGCCGGACATCGTGGACTACCACCTGCCGGAGTCGGGCGGCTTCCACAACTGCGCGATCGTCTCGATCGAGAAGAAGTACCCCAAGCACGCGCAGAAGGTCATGCACGCCATCTGGGGCGCGCACATGATGTCGCTGACCAAGCTGATCGTGATCGTCGACGCCGACTGCGACGTCCGCGATCTGCACGAGGTCTCCTGGCGGGCGCTGGGCAACACCGACTACGCCCGTGACCTCACGGTCGTCGAGGGCCCGGTGGACCACCTGGACCACGCCTCCTACCAGCAGTTCTGGGGCGGCAAGGCGGGCATCGACGCCACCGAGAAGTGGCCCGAGGAGGGCTACACCCGCGACGGCGGCTGGCCGGACATGGTGGAGTCCGACCCGGCGACGGCCGCCCTGGTGGACCGCCGCTGGAAGGAGTACGGCCTGTGAGCCCCATCGCCATGGGCGGCCCGGCGCTCTTCATCGGCACCGACACCGACTACGTCGCGCTGGTGCGCCCGGAACTCGACCCGGACCAGCCGGGCGTGCGGGCGGCCGCCGCCGAGGCGGGCGTGACGCCGGAGGAGTTCGCCGGCCCCGGGGACACCTGGATGGTCATGGTCGAGACCGGCGGTGAGGGCGACGGCTTCGAGCTGCCCGGTGTGCGCGACGTGGAGCCCGCCGGCTTCGCCGAGCGGCTTCGCGCGGAACTCGCCGCCGCGTCCGGGCCGTTCACCGTCGACGGCGGCGCCGTGCTGAGCCTGGACGCCCGCCCGGCGGGCGCGGACGCGTACGCCTTCACGGCGCGCGTCACCCCGCCCGACGACCCGGACACGACGTGGACGGCCGAGACGGGCCCCGTGCCCACCGCCGGGCTGCTGGCCGACCTCGACGCGTTCCTCGGGAGCCTCGCGTGATGACGACCTCGGACGGGGTCGTCGGTTCCGGCCCCGCGCCGCGCTCCACCGGCAAGGTGAAGGCGTTCCTGCGGCTGGTGATGATCGAGCACTCGGTCTTCGCGCTGCCGTTCGCGTACATCGCCTCCCTCACCGCGATGCACGAGCTCGACCGGACCATCGACTGGGCGACCCTGCTGCTGGTCACGGTCGCGATGGTGGGCCTGCGGACCTTCGCCATGGCCTGCAACCGGATCATCGACCGGGAGATCGACGCGCGTAACCCGCGCACCGCGGGACGCGAGCTGGTCACCGGAGCGGTGTCCGTGCGCTCGGCCTGGACCGGGGCGCTGGTGGCGCTGGCGGTCTTCCTGGGCGCGGCGGCCCTGCTGAACCCGCTGTGCCTGGCGCTCGCGCCGCTCGCCGTCGTGCCGATGGTGGTCTATCCATACGGCAAGCGCTTCACCCACTACCCGCACGCCATCCTCGGCCTCGCCCAGGCCATCGGCCCGGTCGGCGCCTGGCTCGCGGTCACCGGGGCCTGGTCCTGGGACGCGGTCGTCCTGGGGCTCGCCGTCGGCGTCTGGATCGGCGGCTTCGACCTGATCTTCGCCTGCCAGGACGTCCAGGCCGACCGCGCCCACGGCGTGCTGTCGGTCCCGGCCCGCTTCGGCATCCCGGCGGCGCTGTACGGAGCGCGGGCGTGCCACGTCGTGACGACCGGGCTGCTGGTCTGGTACGCCCTGCTCACGGACGCCGGTGCCTTCTTCTGGGCGGGCCTGGCCGTCGTGGCCGTCGCCTTCGTCTACGAGCACACCATCGTCCGGCCGCACGACCTGTCCCGCCTGAACCGGGCGTTCTTCACGACGAACGGCTTCATCGGGATCAGCCTCTTCGTGTGTGCGCTGATCGACCTGCTGGTGCGCGGGCTCACGGTCTGACGGAAGGCGCCGGCCCGGGGCGTCAGCCCGGCGTGAGCGCCGGTGCCCGGCGGGTGCGGCGGCGGAAGACGAAGGCCGCCGCCACGCCCGCCACCAGGCCGAAGAGGTGGCCCTGCCAGCTCACGCCGGACTGGGTGGGGGATATGCCGAGCAGGATCGTGCTGCCCCAGACGGCGCCGATCAGCAGACCCACACCGATGTCCAGCGCCTTGCGGTCCACGAAACCGCGGACCACCAGGTAGCCGAAGAGGCCGAAGACCAGTCCCGACGCTCCCGCCGTGACGCTGTACGGCGGGGAGACCAGCCACACGCCCAGGCCGTCGACGACGACGATCAGCGCGGCGACGGCCAGGAAGCGGCGGATGCCGCCCAGGGCCGCCAGGAAGCCGAAGACCAGCAGCGGCACGGTGTTCGCCGCGACGTGGCCGAAGCCGTAGTGCAGGAACGCCGCGGGGACGATGTCGCGCAGCTCGGTGACCTGCCGCGGACTGATGCCGTACCCGTCCAGGGCGTGGCCGGTCGCCAGGTCCACGGCCTCCAGCACCCACAGCAGGGCCACCCAGGCGACCATCAGCTGCGCGGCCGCCCTGACCCGGCCGGCGCCGTCGCGTGCCGCGGTATCGCGACCCGTCGTCCCCGTCATCGCGGCTCCCTGCGGTGTGGTGTGCTCCCACCTCGGGAAACGTCCGGTCACCTTCCCCGGTTCCCCGCCCGCCGGGCCGGATAGGCTCGGGCGCATGACTGTCGGCAAGCGCGTTCCGTGGGTCGTCGGGGTGTCCGGGGCGTCGGGGACGCCGTACGCCGCCGCGGTGTTGCGGGGGCTGCTCGCGGCGGGCGAGAGCGTGGACCTCGTGGTGTCCCGGGCGTCGCGGCTGACGCTGCTCGACGAGACCGGGATCGCCTTCCGCGACGCGCACTGGCGCGAGGACCTGGGGGAGTGGCTGGCGCGGGGTGCCGACGGCAAGCCCGGCACGTTCCCCGTGCGGGTGGACGACGTGCGGTACTGGGCGGCCGGCGACCTGGCCGCGGGGCCGTCGTCGGGTTCGTACCCGGTCAAGGGGATGCTGATCGTGCCCGCCTCCACCGCGGCCGTGGCCGGGGTGGCGCTGGGCCTGTCGAAGGACCTGCTGCAGCGGGCGGCGAGCGTGACGCTGAAGGAGCGGCGCCCGCTGGTGGTGGCGGTGCGGGAGACCCCGCTGAGCGGGCAGACGCTGAAGCAGCTGGTGGCGCTGGACGAGGCGGGCGCGGTGGTCCTGCCGGCGTCGCCGGCGTTCTACGCGGGCGCGACCCACATCCAGGACCTGGTGGACTTCGTCGCCGGGCGGGTGCTGGACGCGGCGGGCGTGCCGCACGGGCTGTACCGCCGCTGGAAGGGGGAGCTCGGGGGCTCCCGGAACGAATGACGACGCCTCGCGGCGCTCCGGAAAGATGTGGTGCGGGGCGCCGACCCCGCATGCCTTAGATTGACACTCAAACGCGCGGTTTCGCTGGACAGATGGAAGGCTTCAGGCATATGGACGCCGTGGATAGGCAGCTCATCCAGGCCCTGCGGGAGAACGGCAGGGCCTCGTACGCCGAGCTCGGCCGGCTGGTCGGGCTCTCCGGGCCCTCCGTCACCGACCGCATCAACCGCCTGGAGGCGGCGGGCGTCATCACCGGCTACCGCGCCACCGTCGACTCCGCCTCCCTCGGCCTGGGCGTCACGGCACTGATCGGCATCTCGCTCTCGGACGCCGCCGACCACGAGGACGTCGCGCGCCGGCTGCGGGACCTCGCGGAGATCGAGGACTGCTGGTTCATCGCGGGCGACGACTCGTACATGCTCAAGGTGCGGGCGACCGACGTGGACGGCCTGGAGAAGACGATCCGGCGGCTGTCGGGCACGAAGGGCGTGTCCCGTACGCGGACCACCATCGTGCTGTCCACGAAGTGGGAGAACCGGGTCGGGGACCTGCCCGAGGAGGCCTGACGCCCGGTCGGACGGGGCTCCGGCCGCCCGTGCGAGGCGGGGGAGTACGGTGGGGCAGGCCCGATTGACACACGTATGGGAGGCGGCCTGACATGGACGCGGGGCTCAAGCGCGAGCTGGAGGAGAAGGTCCGGTCCGGGGAGCGGCTGACCCGCGAGGACGGCATCGCCCTCTACGAGTCGGACGACCTGGCCTGGCTCGGCGGTCTCGCCCACGAGGTGCGCACGCGCAAGAACGGCGACGTCGTGCACTTCAACGTCAACCGGCACCTCAACATGACGAACGTGTGCACGGCCTCGTGCGCGTACTGCTCGTTCCAGCGCAAGCCGGGCGAGAAGGACGCGTACACCATGCGCATCGAGGAGGCCGTCCGCCTCGCCAAGGCGATGGAGAACGACAACCTCACCGAGCTGCACATCGTCAACGGGCTGCATCCGAACCTGCCGTGGCGCTACTACCCCCGCTCGCTCAGCGAGCTGAAGAAGGCCCTGCCGAACGTCTCCCTGAAGGCGTTCACGGCGACCGAGATCCACCACTTCGAGACCATCTCCGGGCTGTCCGCCTCCGAGATCCTCGACGAGCTGATCGAGGCCGGCCTGGAGTCGCTGACCGGCGGCGGCGCGGAGATCTTCGACTGGGAAGTGCGCCAGCACATCGTGGATCACCGCACCCACTGGGAGGACTGGTCGCGGATCCACCGGCTCGCGCACGAGAAGGGTCTGAAGACCCCGTGCACGATGCTGTACGGCCACATCGAGGAGCCCCGCCACCGCGTGGACCACGTGCTGCGGCTGCGTGAGCTCCAGGACGAGACCGGCGGCTTCCAGGTCTTCATCCCGCTGCGGTACCAGCACGACTTCGTCGACATGCAGGACGGCAAGATCCGCAACCGCCTGCAGGCCCGCACCACCATGGCGACCGGCGCGGAGGCGCTGAAGACCTTCGCGGTCTCGCGGCTCCTCTTCGACAACGTCCCGCACGTCAAGGTCTTCTGGGTCATGCACGGCGTGCAGACCGCGCAGCTCGCGCTCCAGCACGGCGCCGACGACATGGACGGCTCGGTCGTCGAGTACAAGATCACGCACGACGCCGACAACTACGGCACGCCGAACAAGCTCAGCCGCGAGGACCTGCTGGAGCTGATCCGCGACGCCGGCTTCCGCCCCGTGGAGCGCAACACGCGCTACGAGATCATCCGCGAGTACCCGGGCCCGGACGCCGGCCGCCGGGAGACGCCGCAGCCGATGCGCGTCTGACACGGCGGAGCTCCGGCCCGTTCGTCCGTGCCCCGGGTGGGTACCCGGGGCGCATGGCCGGCCGTACGGGGACCGCCCCGGAGGACGCGTACACAGCCGAGCCCTTCGTGCCCGGGCGCGGCGGCATCGAGGCGCTGCGCGAGGCCGCCGCCGGGTGCCGGGGCTGCCCGCTGCACCGCGACGCCACGCGGACCGTGTTCGGCGCGGGCAACGCGCACGCCCGGGTGCTGCTCGTCGGCGAGCAGCCGGGCGACCAGGAGGACCGGCAGGGCGCGCCGTTCGTCGGGCCCGCGGGCAAGGTGCTGGCCCGGGCGCTGGCCGAGGCCGGGATCGACCCTGGTGACACGTACACCACCAACGCCGTCAAGCACTTCAAGTTCGAGATCGTGCCCGAGCGGGGCAAGCGCCGCATCCACAAGGCGCCCAGCCTGCGGGAGATGAGCGCCTGCAAGCCGTGGCTGGACGCGGAGGTGCGGCTCGTCGACCCGGAGATCATCGTCGCGCTCGGCGCGACCGCCGGGAAGGCGCTGCTCGGCTCGGGCTTCCGGGTGACCAGGCAGCGCGGCATGCTCCTGCCGTACGAGGACCGCGGCGAGAGCCTGCTGGCCACCGTCCACCCCTCCGCCGTGCTGCGCGCCGACGACCGCGAGGCGGTCTACGCGGGGCTGGTGTCCGACCTGCGGATGGCCGCCCGGGCCCTGGAGTGAGTCGTCTACCGTCGGGGGCATGCCGCTGACCTTCGCCCTCGACCCGCGTATCGACACCGCCCTGCGCGACGGCGTCCTCCGCCTGTGGACGGACGTCTCCAACGCGGGCGGCTCCGTCGGCTTCGTCCCCCCGGTGGTCCCCGACGACGTCCGCCCGGAGTGGGTCAAGCACCTCGTCGCCCTCGACGAGGGCCGCACACGGCTGCTGGCCGGTTTCGACGAGGACGGCTCCGTCGCCGCCACCGCCTTCATCACGTACAACACGCACCGGCTGATGACCCACTGGGTGTGGCTCTACACGGTGATGGTGCACCCCCGCCACCAGGGCAAGGGGTACGGGCGGGACCTGATGGCCGCCACCGAGGCGGCCGTGCGCGGCTTCGGCGGGATCGAGGCGATACGGCTCACCTGCCGCGGCGGCACCGGCGTCGACCGGTTCTACGCCTCCTGCGGGTACAAGGAGGTCGGGCGCATCCCGGGCGCGATCCGGGTCGCGGAGGGTGACGACCGGGACGACATCATCATGTATCTGCCGCTCACCCCCTGAAATGATCCAAACGGCACGTGCTTCACTGGACGGGCAACCGAGCGAACAGGAAGAAGGAAGGCCCGCCGTGTCCGCTGCCGCCTGGACGAGCGCCACCATCCGCTACACCCTCATGCGCTTCGGCATCTTCGCCGGCTGCTTCTTCGCCCTGTGGGGCCTGGTGTACGCCGGAGTGCTGCCGCGAGGGCTCGGTGACTCCAACCTGCTGTGGGTCCTGCTGCTCTCGATCGTCATCTCGGCGCCCCTCAGCTTCGTCCTGCTGCGCAAGCAGCGGGACGCGATGTCCGCGCAGATCGCGCCGAAGGTCGACGGCGTGAAGGCGCGCCTGGAGGCCAACCGGTCCCAGGAGGACGCCACCGCGCAGTGACCTGACGCAGTGACGTGGCCCACAGCCCGTCCGCACCCCCGTGCCGAAGCCGCGCTTCGCACGGGGGTGTTGGCGTTCACGGGCTGCTCGACCCAAAGAAGTGCTTTGAGGGTCTCAAAGTACAAGTGTTAACGTGTTCGGCGTGAAGACAGCTGTGCGCCCCCGTGGAGCCATGAGCCTCCCGCTCGTGGCGCGCCTGCATGTCGACTTGTGCCGCTGTATGTCCGCGGTCTGTTGCCGCGAGGTCTGACCCGGCATCATGCAGCGGCGCCGCCTGAAGCGCGCGTGCGCCGCACCCACCCCATCCTGTCCCGTATTTCCCGATACGCCCTCACTGGAGTGTGTCCGTGTCCGCGTCCGCGAGCACCGAGAAGCCCGCCCGCCGCATATCCGTCCCCAAGGTCCCCTTCTGGGCCCAGATCGTCGCCGGTCTCGTCCTCGGCGTCGTCCTCGGCTGGGTCACCCGCACCTATGACGTGCAGTGGCTGTACACCACGCTCGACAAGGTCGGCCACATCTTCGTGCAGCTGCTGAAGCTGGCCGTCGCACCGCTGGTCTTCTTCGCCATCCTGGTGTCGATCACCAACCTGCGGAAGGTGAACAACGCCGCCCGCCTCGCCGGCCGCACCCTGCTCTGGTTCATGATCACGTCGCTGATCGCCGTGGCCATCGGCCTCACGATCGGCCTGCTCACGAACCCGGGCGCCGGGACCGGCCTGACGCCGAAGGACGGCGAGAAGCCCGAACACGCGGGTTCCTGGCTCGACTTCCTCACAGGAATCGTCCCGACGGACGTCATCACGCCGTTCACCGAGCTGAACGTCCTGCAGATCGTCTTCATGGCCGCCGTCGCCGGTATCGCCGCCCTGAAGCTGGGCGACCGGGCCCAGCCGGTCCTCACGCTCAGCGAGTCCGTGCTGGAGCTGCTCCAGAAGGCCCTGTGGTGGGTCATCCGCCTCGCGCCGCTCGGCACCGTCGGCCTCATCGGCTACGCGATCGCCGACTACGGCTGGGACCTCATCGGCAAGTACGCCACCTTCACCGCCGACGTCTACATCGGCTGCGCCCTGGTGCTGTTCGGCGTCTACCCGCTGCTGCTGGCGACCGTCGCCAAGCTCAACCCGCTGCAGTTCTTCAAGGGCGCCTGGCCGGCCATCCAGCTCGCGTTCGTCTCCCGCTCGTCGGTGGGCACCATGCCGGTGACGGTCAAGGTCACCGAGCGCCTCGGCGTGCCGAAGGAGTACACCTCCTTCGCCGTCCCGTTCGGCGCCACGACGAAGATGGACGGCTGCGCCGCGATCTACCCGGCGCTCGCCGCGATCTTCATCGCGCAGATCTTCGACGTCCAGCTGGGCATCGGCGACTACCTGCTCATCGCCTTCGTCTCGGTCATCGGCTCCGCGGCCACGGCCGGTCTGACCGGGGCGACGGTCATGCTGACGCTGACCCTCTCCACGCTGGGCCTGCCGCTGGAGGGCGTGGGCCTGCTGATGGCGATCGACCCGATCCTGGACATGATGCGCACGGCCACCAACGTCGCCGGCCAGGCACTGGTCCCGGTCGTCGTCGCCGCCCGCGAGAAGATCCTCGACCTCGACGCGTACAACGCCGCCACGGCCTCCCCGGTCGACGAGGAGGACGAGGCGTACGGCGTGCGCGAGGCCGAGCAGAAGGTGTCCGTGCCGGCCACCGCCTGACCCTCTCCGTCCCCGCCGGTGCCTCCGGCCGCCCTCGTACGCGAGGGGGGCCGGGGGCACCGGCGTGTGCGCCCGCACCCCCTAGGCTGTGTGGCTACCGAAGGGTAGGAGGTAGGGGCCGTGATGAGCACGGGAGCGGGTGCGAAGCCGAAGCGGATGCCGCGGGCCGTGCGCGAGCAGCAGATGATGGACGCGGCGGTACGGACCTTCGGTCAGCGGGGCTACCGGGCGGCGTCCATGGACGAGATCGCCGAACTGGCGGGCGTGTCCAAGCCGTTGGTGTACCTGTACCTGAACTCCAAGGAGGAGCTCTTCACCGCGTGCATCCGGCGGGAGGCCGCCGCGCTGGTCGCCGCCGTCCGCGCCGCGGTCCGGCCGGGGCTGCCGGCCGACCGGCAGCTGTGGGCGGGCCTGACGGCGTTCTTCACGCACACCGCCGAGAACCCGGACGGCTGGGCGATCCTGCACCGGCAGGCACGCACGCACGGCGAGCCGTTCGCCGCGGAGGTGGCGGCGATGCGCGACGACATCGCGGCGTTCGTCACGGAACTGATCGGCGCGGCGGCGCGCGAGGCGCAGCAGGACCCGTCCTTCGGCGACCGCGACGTGGCGGGCCTCGCCCAGGCACTGGTCGGCGCGGCGGAGTCGCTCGCCGGCTGGGCGAACGAGACGCCGGAGGTCGGCGCGAAGGAGGCCGCGGCGACGCTGATGAACTTCGCCTGGACGGGGCTCGGGAACCTCATGGACGGGCAGCGCTGGGCACCGAACGCACCGAACCGGTGAGGCGCCGGTCCCTTGGCCACGCGGCTGAAACGTTTCCTCGGCGGGGCCTGCGTCGGCGCCGCGGCGGCTGACACGTCCCCTCGGCGGGGCCTGTCCCAACGCGACGCCGCGCGGCTGGAAGCGCGGGGCCTCGTCCCGGCCTGCGCGGCGGGCGGCCGGGGCGTGACGGCGATCCCGGGGCGCCGTGCGAGGGCCGGGTGAGTCCCCGGGGCCTCACCCGAATGGGCACGCCGCCTTGCCCGCCGTACGGACCGGGCGTCGCATGGAGCCATGTTCGTACGGACGACTTACGCGACAGGTGATCCGGCCACGCTCGACCAGGCCGTGCAGGCGCTGACCACGGAGGGCCGGGAGCGGCTGGAGGAGGAAGCCGGCTTCCGGGGGGCGGGGCTGTTCGTGGACCGGGAGCTCGGCAAGCTGCTGACCGGGACGTGGTGGGCGGACGAGGAGGCCCTGCGGGCCGGCGCCGAACGCATGGCGGAGCTGCGCTCCCGGATGCTCGCGCCGTTCGCGACGACGGTGGCGGTCGACAACTGGGAGGTGGCGGTCGCCTCACGACCCGAGTCGGTCGGCGAGGGCGCGTGCTTCCGGCTGGTCCGGATGGAGTTCACGCCCTCCGACGCGGACCTCCTGGTCGACGCCTTCGAGAACGGCGCCCTGCCCAGGCTCCAGGCCATGCGGGGCTTCCTCGGCGGCTCGCTGCTCATCGACCGCGCCGGCGGGCGCGGCACCGTGGGCGCGGTCTGGGCCGACCGCGACAGCCTCGCGGCCTCCCGGGCCCCCGCGGCGGCCCTGCGCGGTGACGCCAACTCCAAGGCCCGGGCCACCGTGCGGTCGCTGGAGGAGTTCGAGGTCGCCATGCTGGTGGTCAGGCGCCCGTCCTCCTGACGGGCCGCCGGCCGCGGCGGCGGGCGCAAGCGGGGGGGCCGAGGACGGACGCGATCGTGGCGGTGACCATGGCGCGGCTCCTTGAGTACGCCCCGGGAACACGATCCACGCTACGCCGGACGCCCGTCACCGCAACGCCGAGGGGTTGCGCCCCCACGGACACCGTCCCGGCACGTGCGGGGGGCGCGGTCCGCCGGGGCGCCCGCGTGCGAGGGACCGCGGTCCGCGGGGGCGCCCGCGTGCGAGGGGCTGCGGTCCGCCGGGGCGCCCGGTTGCGGGAGCCACCCGGCCGGGTGAAGGTGGTTTCTGCAAGCCCGCGCACCGTCGAGCCATGACTCCGGTGTCCCCGGGGCGGCCGCGGGGCCGCGCCGGCCGACGGGGCACCGCAGCACACCACAGAGCGCACCTGGAACCCTCATGCCGAAAACCGCCCGGCGCCGCCTTTCCCGCTTCGTCGGTACCTCCTTCCTGGCCGCGCTGGCACTGCCGGCAGGCGTCACCTCCGCCGTGGCCGCGCCCGGCGGCGCCGTCACCGGGTCCGTCGCCTCCTTGGCCGCCCAGCCCTCCCCGCCGCCGGATCCTGTCGATCCGCCTCCCCCGCCGCCGCCGGATCCTGTCGATCCGCCTCCCCCGCCGCCGCCGGATCCTGTCGATCCGCCTCCCCCGCCGCCGCCGGATCCGCCGGATCCTGCTGATCCGCCTCCCCCGCCGCCGCCGGATCCGCCGGATCCGCCTCCCCCACCGCCGCCCGACAGCCCCCCGGCTTCACAGCCGAAGCTGACCCCCGAGGAGGAGAAGGACCTCCGGAACGGGATCGCCGAGCTCGACGTGCAGGAGGAGGTGAAGGACGGACTCGGCGACACGCTGGCGAAGGTGCAGGCCGCGCTCAAGGACCCCAGTACGCCGCCGGAGGACAAGGCCCGTTTCGACAGGGTCCTCACGCAGATGGCCTCGACGCTGAGGACCATTCAGGACCCTGGCACGGCACCGGAGGAGAAGGCTCAGCTCACCACGATCGTGGCGGGCATGACCGAGGCGCTGAGAGGAGCCGTGGACGAGAAGGTCGCGGTTTCGAACACCAGGCGGTGGTACTCGCTGCGCGCATCGGATTATGCCGACACGATGAAGGGGCTCGATGCGCCGGGCATGCCGCGGAAGACGCGCGCCCTCACTCTCGCACACCTGGAGTCGGCCAGCGCTGGACTGATGGCCCTTCACGCCCCGCAGTCCAGGCCGGAGAAGCCCCAGGAGGAGAAGAGGGTCAGGAAGGTCCTGGAGGAGAACTTCGCCTCGGTGAAGTCGTTGCAGAGCCCCGACTCCAAGGAGCGGAACCGGGCCAAGGGGAAGCTGGACCGGCTGCACGGCTCCGTCACGGATCCGGAGCACCGGCAGTTCGTCGAGGAGCTCAAGCGTCTCAAGGCGCCGGCCGCCTGCCTCACCTCGGTGGAGAACCGGACCCGCGAGGTCGGCTGGGCGGACGGATCCCTGTGGGGCGTGACGGAACAGTCTTGCGCCGACACGGTGTCCGCGGGCGCTGCCGACACGAGCAGCGCGTGGAGTCCGCTGTTCGGGTGCGTGGAGCAGAAGCCGTTCTCCCAGTGCACGGGGACCGTTCCCAAGGAGTGACGGCGCACGGCCGGGCCGGGCCCCGGCCCCGTGCGGAAGGCCCCCGCGGCGAGGTCGCGGGGGCCTTCCCCGCGCTGGGAGCCGGCGGCACCGATGAGTTCCGCCCGCGGCGCCGGTCCGTCCTCCGGACGACCAACCGAAGGAGCAGCACCATGACCAAGGTGTACACCGGCGCCAGCATGTCCCTCGACGGGTACATCTCCGGCCCCGGCGAGTCGGGCTTCGACAAGCTGTTCAAGTGGTACGGGAACGGTGACGTGACCGTCCGGACCACCCACCCCGAGCTGACCTTCCGGCTCACCGAGGTGAGCGCCACGCACTGGCGGCGGCTGGTGCGGGAGACCGGGGCGCTGGTCGTCGGGCGGAAGCTGTTCGACCTGACCGACGGGTGGGGCGGCAATCACCCGATGGGCGTGCCCGTCGTCGTGGTCACCCACGCGGTACCGGACGGCTGGCCCCGCGACGGCGCGCCGTTCCACTTCGTCACCGAGGGGGTGGAGGCCGCCGTCGCGCTGGCGCGCGAGCTCGCCGGGGACGGGAACGTCGGCGTCAACGCGGGCACCATCGCCCAGCAGTGCCTCGACGCGGGGCTCCTGGACGAGGTCGGCATCGATCTGGTGCCGGTGCTGCTCGGCGGCGGGACACCGTTCTTCACGGACCTCGAAGGCGCGCCGTACGAGCTGGAGGGGCCCGTCTCGCTCGCCGAGGGCACGGACGTGACGCACCTGCGCTACCGGGTGCGCCCGGCTTGAACGATTGTGCGACGGCCCGCCGCCGGGTGATCTTAGGGCGGTGCTGACCGAGAAACAGGCCGCCCTGAGCAGGCCCATGGTGCTCCTCCTGGCCGTCGCCTGCGGAGTGGCGGTCGGCAACCTCTACTTCCCGCAGGCCGTCGTCCCCCTCGTCGCCGCCGGCCTGGGCGTACCGGCCGGCACGGCCGCGCTCGTCGTGACGGCGGCGCAGTTCGGGTACGCGGCCGGCATCTTCCTCCTCGTACCGCTCGGCGACCGCGTGCCGCCCCGCCCCCTGATCACCACGCTCCTCGTCACCACCGGCGCGGGCCTGCTCGCGGCGAGCGCCGCGCCGGGGCCGGCGGCGCTCGCCGGGCTGAGCGCGCTGATCGGCGTCACCACCGTCGTCGCGCCCCTCGTCGGACCCATGGCGGCCGGCCTGGTGCCGGAGGAGCGGCGCGGGGCCGTCACCGGCACGCTGCTGGCGGGCTCCATCGGCGGCATGCTGCTCTCCCGGGCGGCCGGCGGGGCGCTCGGCGAGTGGCTGGGCTGGCGGGCGCCCTACGTGCTCGCCGCGGCCGCCTCCCTGACCCTCGCGGCGGTGCTGGCCCGCACCCTGCCGACGACCGCGCCCGCGGTGCGCCAGCCGTACCCGCGGCTGCTCGCCGCCACGCTGCGCCTGCTGCGGGACGAGCCGGAGCTGCGCCGCTCCTGCCTCTACCAGGCGACGGTCTTCGGCGCGTTCACCGCCGTGTGGACCGGCGCGGCGCTGCTGCTGACGGGACCGGTCTACGGGTTCGGCGCCCAGTCCGTCGGTGTGCTGGCGCTCGTCAACGTCGCCACCATGCTGGCCACCCCGGCCGCCGGGCGCCGGATCGACCGCCGGGGCCCCGACGCGGTCAACCTCGCCTGCTTCCTCGCCGTCCTCGTCTCCGCCGCCGTCCTCGCCGCGGGCGGCCTCGGCGGGGCGGCCGGCCTGGCGGCCCTGGCGCTGGGCACGCTGCTCCTCGACGTCGCGATGCAGTCCGGCATGGTGGCGAACCAGGTGCGGATCTGGGCCCTGCGCCCCGAGGCGCGCAGCCGCCTCAACACCGCCTACATGGTGTGCGCGTTCCTCGGCGGCGGCTTCGGCTCGTGGGCCGCCACGCGCGCGTACACCCACGTGGGCTGGCCGGGCGTGAGCGCGCTCGTCGCCCTCCTGGCCGGCCTGGGCCTGGCCCGCCACCTGCTGCGGCGCAGCCGCCCCTGAGGTGCCTAGGCTGCCCGTGTGAACCGACATCTGAGCTTCGAACTCCTGCACAACTTCCGCGACTTGGGCGGGTACCGCACCACGGACGGCCGCACCGTCCGGTGGGGCAGGCTGTTCCGCGCCGACTCGCTCGGCAAACTCCGCGGCGACGACTGGGACAGGTTCCTGGAGCTCGGCATCGGGACCGTCATCGACCTGCGGTACGACTGGGAGATCGCCGCCAAGGGGCGCGTACCCGAGCACCCCTCCCTCACGTACCACCACCTGAGCATCGAGCACCGCCCGTACGACCAGGCAGCGCTCGGTCCCGGTACCGAGACCGGCCCGTACCTCGCCGAGCGCTATCTGGAGGTCGCCCACGACGGCGTGAAGGAGCTGCGCCTGGCCCTCGACGTGATCGCCGGCGCGCACGACCGGCCGGCGGTCTTCCACTGCGCGTCCGGCAAGGACCGCACCGGCCTGCTGGCCGCGCTGGTCCTGGGGCTGCTGGGCGTCCCCGAGGACGACATCGTGGAGGACTTCACCCTCACGCGGTTCGCCACCGAACGGCTGGTCGCCGACTGGCGGGCGGCCCACCCCGGCCGCGAGCTCACCTGGCCCGGCTACGGGACCGCGCCCGCCGCGGTGATGCGGCTGTTCCTGGACGGCCTGAACGAGCGGTACGGGTCGGTGCGCGGCTATGCCGCCGAGCTGCTGGGGGTGGACGACTCCCTGGTCGCGGCGTTGCGGGCGAACCTCCTCGGCAGCGCACCGCGGCGGTAGCGTGGAGGCATGCGCGGGGACCCGGTCACGCCGGAGCCGGTGACGCTGTTCCTCTGCGGCGACGTGATGCTCGGGCGCGGCGTCGACCAGATCCTGCCCCACCCCGGGGACCCCACCCTGTGGGAGGAGTACATCCGGGACGCCCGCGCCTACGTCGAGCTCGCCGAAGCGGTGAACGGCCCCGTCCCCCGCCCGGTCGACTGGACCTGGCCCTGGGGTGACGCGCTGGCGCTGCTCGACGGGGCCGCGCCCGACGCCCGCGTGATCAACCTGGAGACCGCCGTCACGCGCAGCGACGACCGCGCCGGGGGCAAGCCCGTCCTGTACCGCATGCACCCCGGCAACCTGCCCTGCCTCGCCGCCGCCCGGCCCGACGTGTGCGCCCTCGCCAACAACCACGTGCTGGACTTCGGGCGGCGGGGCCTGCGGGAGACCCTCGACGTGCTCGCGGACGGCGGGCTGCGCGGCGCCGGCGCCGGGCGGGACGCCGAGGAGGCGTGGCGGCCCGCGGCGGTCCCGCTGGCGCGGGGCGGCCGGGTGCTGGTGTTCTCGTTCGGGATGCCGTCCAGCGGCGTGCCGGGGGAGTGGGCCGCCGGACCGGACCGGCCGGGCGTGGCCTGGCTCCCCGAGCCGTCCGATGCCGCCGCCGCGGCGGTCGTCCGCCGCGTACGCGACGAGAAGCGGCCGGGCGACGTGGTCGTCGCGTCCGTCCACTGGGGTTCCAACTGGGGCTACGGCGTCCCGCGCGGTCAGACCCGCTTCGCGCACGCCCTGGCCGACGGCGGCGTGGACGTCGTGCACGGCCACTCGTCGCACCACCCGCGGCCACTGGAGCTGTACCGGGGCAAGCTGATCCTGTACGGCTGCGGCGACTTCGTGGACGACTACGAGGGCATCACCGGCTACGAGCAGTACCGCGGCGA
This sequence comes from Streptomyces sp. NPDC051310, assembly GCF_044455245.1. Lineage (NCBI taxonomy): Bacteria > Bacillati > Actinomycetota > Actinomycetes > Kitasatosporales > Streptomycetaceae > Streptomyces > Streptomyces sp. NPDC051310. The sequence goes on along the minus strand of NZ_JBITEO010000028.1, from coordinate 26,988 downwards.
CCTGCGCACGCTGTACTTCGTCTCCGTGGAGCCGGGCACCGGCCGCCTCACCGGGCTGCGCATGCCGGTCCTTCGGTCGCGCCGTCTGCGTCTCGGGCCCGCCTCGCCCGCGGACCACGCCTGGCTGCGCGCCACCCTCGACCGGGTCAGCCGGGGGTACGGCGTCCGGGTCGGTCCGGCCCCGGACGGGGCGCTGGTGTCGGCCGGCCCCTGAAGCGAGGGGCTCGCGGCCGGCGGCGGCCGCGCACAAAGGCAGGAGCCCTTTCCCGCGGCCGTGGGGCCGAGGGAAAAGGCTCCTTGGGGTACTGCTAAGTCGTGCGCGATCGCCGACCCGGGCAACTAGGCCGGGGTGACGTTCTCCGCCTGCGGGCCCTTCGGACCCTGGGTGACGTCGAAGTTCACGACCTGGTTCTCCTCGAGGGAGCGGAAACCAGAGGCGTTGATCGCGGAGTAGTGGACGAAGACATCCGGGCCGCCGCCGTCCTGGGCGATGAAGCCGAAGCCCTTTTCAGCGTTGAACCACTTGACGGTTCCGGTAGCCATAAGCCCTCCTATGGGCCAAAGGGTTGCCCTGCTCCAGAACCTGCAAACAAGTCTGAAAACTACAAAAGCCTGCGGGTTACATGCTCCGCAGGCTCTGTACTGCAAGGGAAACCAAACTGCAACTTGCGCCGAGCGTAGCACGCACCCTCCCGGAAGCGGTAGAGGGAAAGATCACTTCACCCGGATGTTTGAATCATTCGGCGGCGCTGACGCGCCACCCCGCCTCAGCGGCGGCATCGCGCGGGTCTAGCCTCGGGATGTGGACAATTCAGCCGACGGTCACCAGCAGCGGAGCCGCCCGCGCGTCGGGCACATCCAGTTCCTGAACTGCATGCCCCTGTACTGGGGCCTCGCCCGCACCGGAACGCTCCTCGATCTGGAGCTGACGAAGGACACCCCGGAGAAGCTCAGCGAGCAGCTCGTGCGCGGCGACCTCGACATCGGCCCGGTCACCCTCGTCGAGTACCTGCGACACGCCGACGACCTCGTCGCCTTCCCCGACCTCGCGGTCGGCTGCGACGGCCCGGTCATGTCCTGCGTGATCGTCTCCCAGCGACCGCTGGAGGACCTGCACGGGGCGCGCGTCGCCCTCGGCTCGACCTCCCGCACCTCGGTGCGCCTGGCGCAGCTGCTGCTCGCCGAGCGGTACGGCGTCGCCCCCGACTACTACACCTGCCCGCCCGACCTCGGCGTGATGATGCAGGAGGCGGACGCGGCGGTGCTGATCGGCGACGCCGCCCTGCGGGCCTCGCTGCACGACGCGCCGAGGCTGGGCCTCCAGGTCCACGACCTGGGGCTCATGTGGAAGGAATGGACGGGGCTGCCGTTCGTCTTCGCGGTGTGGGCGGTCCGCAAGGACTACCTGGCGCTCGAACCGGAGGTGACGCGCCGGGTGCACGAGGCATTCCTGGCCTCGCGGGACCTGTCGCTGGAGGAGGTCGCGAAGGTGGCCGAGCAGGCCGCCCGCTGGGAGTCCTTCGACGCGCGGCTGCTGGAGCGGTACTTCACGACGCTGGACTTCCGATTCGGTCCGGACCAGCTCGCCGGCGTACGCGAGTTCGCCCGCCGGACCGGACCGTCCACCGGGTTTCCGGCGGACGTGCACGTGGAGCTGCTGGACGCCGTACAGCACGCGTGATCCGTACGGTCCGTACCGCCCGTACACCGTGTACGGGAATTCCCGGCGACGGACCCGCGACGGAATGGAGAACGGCTGCCGGTCCGGCGCCGCTTTCCGCCGCGCCGGGATATCACCGCCGGCGTGGTGTGCCGCGGTCGGTACGCGTCCAGTATGTGTTCCGGACGGCACGGTGAAGACGGCACGGTGAAACGGGGGAGGACGGCATGCAGCCGCTGGAAGCGGGGGAACCGGGGGCCATCGGCCCCTACCGGCTGCTCGGCAGGCTCGGGGCGGGCGGAATGGGCCGGGTGTACCTCGCGCGCAGCGAGGGCGGGCGGACCGTGGCGGTGAAGGTCGTGCACCCGCACTTCGCGCTGGACGAGGAGTTCCGGGCGCGGTTCCGGCGCGAGGTGGAAGCGGCGCGGCGGGTCGGGGGGCAGTGGACCGCGCCGGTGCTCGACGCCGACCCGGACGCCCCCGTCCCCTGGGTGGCGACCGGGTACGTCAGCGGCCCGCCGCTCGCCCGGGCCGTCGCCGAGCACGGGCCCCTGCCCGAAGGCGCGGTCCGGGCGCTGGGCGCCGGACTCGCGGAAGCGCTGACCGCCGTGCACGGCCTCGGGCTCGTCCACCGCGACGTGAAGCCGTCGAACGTCCTGCTCGCCCTCGACGGGCCGCGCCTCATCGACTTCGGCATCGCCCGTGCGACCGACGGCACCGCCTCCCTCACCTCCACCGGCGTCTCGGTCGGCTCTCCCGGCTACATGGCGCCCGAGCAGATCCTCGGCAGGGGCGTGACCGGCGCGGCGGACGTCTTCTCGCTGGGCGCGGTCCTGGCGTACGCGGCGACCGGCGAGGCGCCCTTCACCGGCGACTCCTCGGCGGCGCTGCTGTACAAGGTGGTCCACGAGGAGCCGGAGCTGGCCGGCACCCTAGGCGGCGAGCTGCGGGAGCTGGTCGCCGCCTGCCTGGCCAAGGACCCGGCCGCCCGCCCCGCGCCGGCCGAGGTCGCCCGCCGGCTGGCGCCGGACGGGGCGGCCGCGCTGGTGGCCGGCGGCTGGCTGCCGGGCCCGCTGGTCACCCGGCTCAGCCAGGAGGCGGTGCGGCTCCTCGACCTGGAACCGGCGGTGGCCGACCCGTCGGCGGCCGGCTCGGGACCGGTGCCGTTCAGCAGCCCGGCGGTGGCGCCCGCCGGTGTCTTCGGACCGCCGGTCGATCCGCCGGAGCCGTTCGACCGGGTACCGACGGTGGGCGCGGTGCCCCCGCCCCGCACGCCCGTGTCCCTGTCGGTCAGCACGGCCTCCGAGCCCACCGCCGCCGGCCGCGGGCGCAGGCTCAGCTGCACGGTGGCGCTCGCGGTCGCGGGCGCGCTGGCGGCGGTCACGCTGAGCGGCGCGTACCTCATGGACCTGCTGCCGGGCGGGGGCGACGGCCCGAACGACACGGCCCGGCCCCCGGCGCAGAGCACCGCCCCCGGGGACACCGCCCCGGGCGGCGGCGCCGGCTCCGCCGTGCCGAAGGAGTTCCTCGGCACGTGGAAGGGGCCCTTCACGATGGAGATCCTCGGCAGCCGGGTGCAGGGCGGCTCGTTCACCGTGGTGGTCGGGAAGGGCAGGCCCGGCACCGTGATCGGTACGGTCAACCAGCTCGACGCCCTCGGCAACTTCGCCTGCGAGGACAAGCTGGTGCTCCGCAGCGCCACCCGTACCGAGCTCGTCGCCGACGGCTCGTCCAGCGGCAGGCCCGGCAACAAGTGCACGGGCGACACGCACACGGTGAAGCTGACGCTCGACGGCAAGCAGCTCGTCTACACCTCGGACGAGTCCCGGGCGGGCAACCCGCGGGCAGTGCTGGACAAGGAGGGGTGACCGGAGGAGCCGGCGGGCACCGCACCCCACCGCCCCGAAACACGCCGGAGGCGCTGGCGTAGGCTGGTTCGGTCCGTCCAGAACCCTGCCGAAAGGGACACACCCGGTGACCGAGAAGGCCGACCTCCAGTCCGTTCTCGACCGCGCCGCCGAGGGTGGGCGGATCACCCCCGAGGAGGCGCTCGACCTCTACCGGTCGGCCCCCCTCCACGCGCTCGGCGCGGCGGCGGACGCGGTGCGGAGGCGGCGCTACGCCGGTACGGAGCACATCGCCACGTACATCATCGAGCGCAACATCAACTACACGAACGTGTGCGTCACCGCGTGCAAGTTCTGCGCCTTCTACGCGCCGCCGAAGGACACCGCCAAGGGCTGGACCCGCGACCTCGACGACATCCTGCGCCGCTGCGCGGAGACCGTGGAGCTCGGCGGCACGCAGATCATGTTCCAGGGCGGACACCACCCGGACTACGGCGTCGAGTACTACGAGAAGCACTTCGCGGCCATCAAGAAGGAGTTCCCGCAGCTCGTCATCCACTCGCTGGGCGCCAGCGAGGTGGAGCACATGGCCCGCATCTCCGGCGTCTCCGTCGAGGAGGCCATCACCCGCATCCACGCCGCCGGCCTCGACTCCTTCGCGGGCGCCGGCGCCGAGCTGCTGCCCGAGCGGCCGCGCAAGGCGATCGCGCCGCTCAAGGAGTCCGGCGAGCGGTGGCTGGAGATCATGGAGATCGCGCACAACCTGGGTGTGGAGTCCACCTCCACGATGCTCATGGGCACCGGCGAGACGAACGCCGAGCGGATCGAGCACCTGCGCATGATCCGCGACGTCCAGGACCGCACGGGCGGCTTCCGCGCCTTCATCCCGTACACGTACCAGCCCGAGAACAACCACCTGAAGGGCCGCACGCAGGCCACCCTCTTCGAGTACCTGCGCATGATCGCCGTCGCACGGCTCTTCATGGACAACATCGCCCACATCCAGGGCTCGTGGCTCACCACGGGCAAGGAGATCGGGCAGCTGACCCTGCACTACGGCGCGGACGACCTCGGGTCGATCATGCTGGAGGAGAACGTCGTGTCGTCGGCGGGCGCGAAGCACCGCTCCAACCTGCGCGAGATGATCGACATGATCCGCACCGCCGACCGCGTCCCGGCGCAGCGCACGACGACGTACGAGCACATCGTCGTCCACGACGACCCGGCGAACGACCCGGTCGACGAGCGCGTCGCCTCGCACATCTCGTCCACCGCCATCGAGGGTGGCACCGCCCACCCCGAGCTGAAGCTGCTGAGCGCGAACTGAGCCGGCCGTGCTGACGATCCACGTCGCCGAGGCCACGCCCGGGTCGGCGGTCCTGGCCGACGGCGCGCGCATCGCCGCCGTCGGCCCGTACGAGGAACTGACCGCCGCGCATCCGCAGGCGCGGGTACGGCGGTGGCCGGGCATCCTCACGCCCGGACTGCTCAACCCCTACGGGCCCGAGCTCCTGGAGCAGGCGTACCACCCCGACCCGCGCGAGGCGGACCGGCTCGGCACCGCACCGCTCACCGGGGAGCGCGCCCAGGCGCTGTTCCGCGCCGACGCGTCCCTGCGGGGTGCCAGCGCGCGCCGCGGGGTGCAGCGGATGCTGGCGCACGGCACGGTCGCCGTCGCCGGTGAACTGCGCTCCCGCGCGGCCCTGGACGCGGTGCGGCGGGCCGGGCTCGCCGTGGGCGGGCGCCCGCCGGTGCTGCCGGGGCCGCCGTCCTTCTCCCCGGTGCCGCTCGTCCTGCTGCCGGCCCTCGTGGCGGGCGGCCCCGCCCGCTTCGCCGTCTTCGACGTGCCGGACCGCGCCGAGCTGGTGCGGCGCGGCGCCTCGACCTGCGTGGCCACCGTCCTCGGCGGGCGGCTGGTGTACCGGCGGACCTAAGGCCCTCCGGGCCGCGGCCGCCTGCTTGAATGGGTGCGTGACCCGAGCCAACCTGGACAAGCAGCCGCACGAAGTCGCCTCCATGTTCGACGACGTAGCGGCGAACTACGACCTCACCAACGACGTGCTCTCGCTCGGCCAGGACCGGCGGTGGCGCAAGGAGGTCGCCAAGGCGGTCGACGCCCGCCCCGGGCAGAAGGTCCTCGACCTGGCGGCCGGCACCGGTACCTCGTCGCTGCCGTTCGCGCGCACCGGGGCGTACGTCGTGCCGTGCGACTTCTCGCTCGGCATGCTCCGCGAGGGCAAGCGGCGCCACCCGTGGCTGCCGCTGACGGCGGGCGACGCGACGCGGCTGCCCTTCCGGGACGCGTCGTTCGACGCGGTGACCATCTCCTTCGGGCTGCGCAACGTCCAGGACACGGACGCGGCGCTGCGCGAGCTGCACCGGGTCACCAAGCCGGGCGGGCGGGTCGTCATCTGCGAGTTCTCGCACCCCACCTGGGCACCCTTCCGGACGGTGTACGAGGAGTACCTGATGCGCGCTCTGCCGCCGGTGGCCCGCGCCGTCTCGTCCAGCCCGGACGCGTACGTGTACCTCGCCGAGTCCATCCAGAGCTGGCCGGACCAGGCCGTCCTCGCCGGACTCCTGCAGAAGGCCGGCTGGTCCAAGGTGGCCTGGCGGAACCTGACGGGCGGGGTCGTGGCCCTGCATCGGGGTACGAAGCCCGTGGAGTGACGGTGAGTTGACGGGGCGTCGGCAACCGGCAAGATGGGTCGCTGTCGTTCCCCGTTCCTCCTCCTCCCGGAGCACCCATGGCGTCGTACTGCCCGCACTGCGGGACCCCGTCCGCGGACGAGGCACGCTTCTGCACGAAGTGCGGACGGGAGCGGCTGCCCGTGCCGCCGGTGCCCCCGCCCCCGGCCGCGCCGCCCGCGGCGCCTCCGGCCGGGCCCCCGCCGCCCGCCTACGCCCCCGCCGCCCCCGCCGAGGTCCCCGTACCGGCGGCACCGCGGCCGGGCAGCCGGCGCGTCGGGATGTGGGTGGCCGTGCTCGCGGGGGCGTTCGTCATCGGGGGCGGCGCCACCGCCGGGGTGCTCCTCCTCCGGGACGGCGGGGCTCCGCCACCCGCCGGGGCGGCGCCGTCCCCTACGGCCGAGGGCGCCGCGACTCCCGGCCCGACGGCGGACGACGCGAAACCCAGCGCGGGGCCCTCACCCGCCCCCTCCGCGGCCCCCTCCGCGACGGACGGTGCGGCGCCCGGCGCCACCCCGGTCGACGACGCCACCGGTGCCGAGCCGCCCGCCGTCCCCGAGGGCTACCGGCTCGTGTCCGACAGCGCCGGCTTCAGCTTCGCCATCCCCTCCGTCTGGGACCGTGTCAAGGAGGAGCCGAAGGGCCAGATCACCTACGCCGGATCCACCGGCATGGCGCACTTCCTCGTCGGCGTGATCCACGACGCCCCCTACACGTCGCTGGAGAACCTCACCACCCTGGAGGCCAACTCCCGCAAGAGGAACGCCGGCTACCAGCGGCTGCGGCTGGAGGCCAACACCTTCCAGGGCCGGCCCGGGGCCATCTGGGAGTACACGTACACCGACGAGGGCGGGCGGACGATCCACGCCGTCGACCAGTCGTACATCGCCGCGGACGGCACCGAGTACGCCCTCTACTTCACCGCGCAGGAGGACGCCTGGGACACCGCCCGCGAGACGTTCGAGGTGGCCCTGGAGACCTGGACGCTCAACGACGCGGACTGACGCACCGGCAGGCCGGCCGGGTGTCAGGGAGCCGTCAGCGAGAGGCGGAAGCAGTACCCCTCCTGCCCGCCGCTGCCGGGGATGGCGTACGTCTCCTCCCGGGTCATCCCGAGCCGCCGGGCCACCGCCATCGACCGCGTGTTGCGGGTGTTCACCATGGCGACCACCCGCTCCACCCCCGCCGCCCGCAGCCGCTCCAGGGTGGCGCGGGCGGCGGCCGTCGCGTACCCCTTGCCCCAGGCGGCCCGCGCCAGCCGCCAGCCGATCTCTATCTCCCCGGCAGGCCCCCAGGTGTGCGGCCACGGCTGCGCCCCCGTGAAGCCGATGACCTCGCCGCCCTCGTCCAGCAGGGTCCACAGGCAGAAGCCGCGCTCGGCGTCGTGCCGGCGCTGCCGGGCGGTGAACTCGTGGTACACGGACAACTCGGCCGGCCCGCCCTGGAAGAACTCCATGACCTCCGGATCGTCGAAGACCCGGTGCCAGGCGTACGCGTCCTCGTGCGTCGGCACGCGCAGGCGGACGACGGGCTCGACGGCGCCTGGGAGCAGCTCAGTCATCGGGGTGGCCCTTCGGGTCGGTGATCCGTACGTCCCCCTAGACTGCACATGACCTGTGCCGTCCGGTACGCAATTTCGAGTATTCGGGAGACCCCGCCGTGACCGAGCAGCAGCCCCTCTCCGAACACACCGCGGATGTGATCGTCGTCGGGGCGGGCCCGGCCGGCTCGACGACGGCGTACTACCTGGCCAAGGCGGGTCTGGACGTCCTGCTCCTGGAGAAGACGGCGTTCCCGCGCGAGAAGGTCTGCGGCGACGGTCTGACCCCGCGCGCCACCAAGCAGCTCGTCGCGATGGGCATCGACATCTCCGAGGAAGCGGGCTGGCTGCGCAACAAGGGCCTGCGCATCATCGGCGGCGGGGTGCGCCTCCAGCTCGACTGGCCGGACCTCGCCAGCTACCCGGACTACGGACTGGTGCGCAAGCGCGACGACTTCGACGAGCAGCTCGCCCGCCAGGCGCAGAAGGCCGGCGCGCGGCTGTACGAGCGCTGCAACGTCGGCGCGCCGGTCATCGACGACCGCACCGGCCGGATCACCGGTGTGCAGGCCCGGCTCGGCGAGGACAAGACACCGGTCACCTTCCACGCGCCGCTGGTCGTCGCCGCCGACGGCAACTCCACCCGGCTGTCGCTGGCCATGGGGCTGCACCGGCGCGAGGACCGGCCGATGGGCGTGGCCGTCCGCACGTACTTCACCTCCCCCCGCCACGACGACGACTACCTGGAGTCGTGGCTGGAGCTGTGGGACCGGCGCGGCCCCGGCGAGGACCGGCTGCTGCCCGGCTACGGTTGGATCTTCGGCATGGGCGACGGCACCTCGAACGTCGGCCTCGGCGTCCTCAACACCTCCGACTCCTTCAAGGAGCTGGACTGGCGCGAGGTCCTCAAGGCGTGGTGCGCCTCGATGCCGGCGGACTGGGGGTACCTCCCCGAGAACATGACGGGCCCGATCCGCGGTGCCGCGCTGCCCATGGCCTTCAACCGCCAGCCCCACTACACGCGCGGCCTGCTGCTGGTCGGCGACGCGGGCGGCCTGGTCAACCCGTTCAACGGCGAGGGCATCGCGTACGCCATGGAGTCCGGCCAGATCGCGGCGGACGTCATCGTCCAGGCGCACGCCCGCGCGACCCCGGCCCAGCGGGAGCTGGCCCTCCAGTCGTACCCGAAGATCCTCAAGGACACCTACGGCGGCTACTACACGCTCGGCCGCGCCTTCGTGAAGCTGATCGGCAACCCGAAGGTCATGAAGATCGCCACGCAGCGCGGTCTGACGCACCCGCTGCTGATGAAGTTCACGCTGAAGCTGCTCGCCAACCTCACCGACCCGACGGGCGGCGACGCGATGGACCGGATCATCAACGGTCTGTCGAAGGTGGCGCCGAAGGCCTGAGCCCGGCGCCGGCCGGCCCGGACACGGCGAAGGGCCGTCGCTCCCTCCCCGAGCGGGGGAGCGACGGCCCTTCCTGCCGTGTGCGTCCGGCTCCGGGTCAGAGCAGGCGGACCGCGCCGGACGGCGGGTCGTAGTCGAGCGACTGCTCGACGACACCGGTGCCCGGGTTCTGCGCGCCGACGAAGTTGCCGCCGCCGACGTAGATCGCCACGTGGTACGAGTTGCTCCGGCTGCCCCAGTAGAGGATGTCGCCGGGCTGGAGGTTGTCGAGCGAGACGGAGGTGCCCATGCTCGACTGCGAGCCCGAGACGCGCGGCAGGTCGATGCCGGCCTGGCGGTACGCGGCCTGGACGAGGCCGGAGCAGTCCCACGAGTTGGGGCCGGTGCCGCCCATGACGTACGCGTCGCCGACCTGGGCGCGGGCGAAGGCGACGATCGCCGCGGCCGAGCCGGTCACCGGCGAGGAGCCGTAGGAGGAGCCGCCCTCGTCGGAGGAGTCGGAGGAGCCGGAGTCCGAGGCGGCGAGCGTGGTGCGCTCGGTGGAGCGGTTGGCGCGCTCCTGAGCCTCGGCGCGGGCCTTCTCCGCCGCCTTCCGCTCGGCCTCGGCCTTGCGCTCGGCCTCCTGCTTGGCGGTCCTGGCCTCCTTGGCGGCCTTGACCGCCGCGGCGTTCTCCTGGGCCTGGAGCTCCATGTCGAGGGCGATCTGCTGCGTCGCTTCGGCGGAGGCGGCGACGGCGCTCGACAGGTCCGCGGAGACGCCACCGCCGAGCGCGGGCATCTCGATGGTCTCGGTCACCGGGTCGGCCTGGGCCGGACCCGCGGCACCGGCCACCGCGACGGTGCTGAGGACGCCACCGGCAACTCCGGCACGCAGCGCGAGCTTCGAGCCGCTGCGGCGGGGCTTCCGGTGGCTGGGTATGTGAGCGGTGTGGGACATGAGTACAACCGCTATCAGGGCGCCACGGTTCCCTTCAAGAAACGTGGTGTGCGCCACAGTTGTGCTTGGAATGTGTGAATCCGCTTCCTTGCGGACCTTATTGACGCCGTAACGGACAATGCGGACTCTCGTGATCAAGCCCGTGATCATGGGGTTTCCGTGAAACGCCCGAATTGCCGTGTGCTTACCATCCCTGCGCCCGCGTGGCCAAGCCCGCTTTCGGTGGCACGGGTTCCGAGTGACGCAGGTCACGGAGAGGTCACCGCCCGGACGCCCGAAAGATCGTGAAACCGCGCACGCGTCCACATCGGTCCCCGCGAGCCCCTCGGGCGAGTGAGGTGAAGCGCCTATATCACTCGTGGGAGCCCAAGGCGAATTTGCCTGTAGTGGCCATCGCTTGATAGGGCAAGCCCTCTCCGACCAGCGGTAACCCCCCTTCCGGTGACATACGGCACGCGCTCGGACGCGCCCTGTATCAAGATCGGCGCTCACCGGAATTCATGATCCTTCGCCAGGTGGTGGAGATCACAAAGACGTTGTCGTACCCCGTGTCGCAGATCACAGATCGACGGGCATAGGATGCGAAGCAGTCGGGCTTGTGAACTGCCTCACATGTGCACGATCTTCGCGAGGCGGCGAGACGGATGCCCGTGCGGTCCAACGGTCAAGGACGACTGGAAGGAGCGAGGAGCGTGAATGCCTACGCGCCCATCCTCGTGCTCGGCGCCCTCGGGGCAGGGTTTGCGATCTTCTCCGTGGTCATGGCCACGCTTATCGGCCCAAAGCGGTACAACAGGGCGAAGCTTGAGGCGTACGAGTGCGGTATCGAACCGACACCCACTCCGGCCGGTGGTGGCCGCTTCCCCATCAAGTACTACCTGACGGCGATGCTCTTCATCGTCTTCGACATCGAGATCGTCTTCCTCTATCCCTGGGCCGTCAGCTTCGACGCGCTCGGGCTTTTCGGGCTCGTCGAGATGCTGCTCTTCGTGCTCACCGTCTTCGTCGCCTACGCGTACGTGTGGCGGCGCGGCGGCCTGGACTGGGACTGAGGGACTTAAGGGGCTGAGGGGCACCGACATGGGACTCGAAGAGAAGCTGCCGAGCGGTTTTCTGCTGACGACGGTCGAACAGGCCGCGGGCTGGGTGCGCAAGGCGTCCGTCTTCCCCGCGACCTTCGGTCTCGCCTGCTGCGCCATCGAGATGATGACGACCGGCGCCGGGCGGTACGACCTGGCGCGCTTCGGCATGGAGGTCTTCCGCGGCTCGCCGCGCCAGGCCGACCTGATGATCGTGGCGGGCCGGGTGAGCCAGAAGATGGCGCCCGTCCTGCGCCAGGTCTACGACCAGATGCCCAGCCCGAAGTGGGTGATCTCCATGGGGGTCTGCGCATCGTCGGGCGGAATGTTCAACAACTACGCGATCGTGCAGGGCGTGGACCACATCGTCCCGGTCGACATCTATCTGCCGGGATGCCCGCCCCGACCGGAGATGCTGATGGACGCGATCCTCAAGCTCCACCAGAAGATCCAGAGCTCCAAGCTCGGGGTCAACGCGCGGGAAGCCGCCCGCGAGGCGGAGGAGGCGGCGCTCAAGGCGCTGCCGACCATCGAGATGAAGGGGCTCCTGCGGTGAGCGAGCAGCCGAACCCCGAGAAGGACCTCAGCGCGCAGAACCTGCCCGGGCAGCGCGGCGACCAGGGCGAGGAGATCCGCGTCCAGCGCGGCATGTTCGGCGCGAACAACGGCGGCGACACCTCCGGCTACGGCGGCCTGGTCCGCTCCGTCCGCCTGCCCGGCGAGGCCGTCCGCCCCTACGGGGGCTGGTTCGACGAGGTCGCCGACGAGCTGGAGGGCGCCCTGGAGGAGCAGGGACTCCTGCCCGGCCACGCGATCGAGAAGACGGTCGTCGACCGCGGCGAGCTCACCTTCCACATCGCCCGCGAGCACCTCGTACGCGTCGCCCGCACCCTGCGCGACGACCCCGCCCTGCGCTTCGAGCTGTGCACGGGCGTGAGCGGCGTCCACTACCCCGGCGACAAGGGCCGCGAGCTGCACGCCGTGTACCACCTGCGCTCGCTCACCCACGGCCGGCTGATCCGGCTGGAGGTCTCCGCGCCGGACGGCGACCCGCACGTCCCCTCGCTGGTCGCGGTGTACCCGACCAACGACTGGCACGAGCGCGAGGCGTACGACTTCTTCGGCCTGATCTTCGACGGCCACCCCGCCCTGACCCGGATCATGATGCCCGACGACTGGCAGGGCTTCCCGCAGCGCAAGGACTACCCCCTCGGCGGCATCCCCGTCGAGTACAAGGGCGCCCAGATCCCGGCTCCGGACCAGCGGAGGTCGTACTCGTGACCACTCCACCTGCCAGCGCCCGCGAAACCACCGAGGGCACCGTCTACACGGTCACCGGCGGCGACTGGGACGAGGTCGTCCAGTCGGCGGCCAAGGCCGACGACGAGCGGATCGTCGTCAACATGGGCCCCCAGCACCCCTCCACCCACGGCGTGCTGCGGCTCATCCTGGAGCTCGACGGCGAGACCGTCACCGAGGCCCGCTGCGGCATCGGCTACCTCCACACCGGCATCGAGAAGAACCTCGAGTACCGGACCTGGACGCAGGGCACCACGTTCGTCACGCGCATGGACTACCTGACGCCGTTCTTCAACGAGGCGGCGTACTGCCTGGGCGTCGAGCAGCTGCTCGGCATCGAGGACCAGGTACCCGACCGGGCCACCGTCATCCGCGTCCTGCTGATGGAGCTCAACCGCATCTCCTCCCACCTGGTGTGCATCGCCACCGGCGGCATGGAGCTGGGCGCCACCACGATCATGATCTACGGCTTCCGGGACCGCGAGATGATCCTGGACCTGTACGAGCTGATCACCGGCCTGCGTATGAACCACGCGTTCATCCGGCCCGGCGGCCTCGCCCAGGACCTGCCGCCCGGCGCCATCGACCAGCTTCGCGAGTTCGTGAAGACGATGAAGAAGAACATGCCGGAGTACGACAAGCTCGCCACCGGCAACCCCATCTTCAAGGCCCGCATGCAGGACGTCGGCTACCTCGACCTGTCCGGCTGCATGGCCCTCGGCGCCACCGGCCCCATCCTGCGCGCCACCGGGCTCCCGCACGACCTGCGCAAGACCGACCCGTACTGCGGCTACGAGACGTACGACTTCGACGTACCGACCGCCGAGTCCTGCGACGCCTACGGCCGCTTCCTCATCCGGCTGGAGGAGATGCGCCAGTCGCTGCGGATCATCGAGCAGTGCCTGGACCGGCTGCAGCCGGGTCCGGTGATGGTCGCCGACAAGAAGATCGCCTGGCCCGCCCAGCTCGCCCTGGGACCCGACGGTCTCGGCAACTCCCTCGACCACATCAAGAAGATCATGGGCACCTCCATGGAGGCCCTGATCCACCACTTCAAGCTGGTGACCGAGGGCTTCCGGGTCCCGCCCGGCCAGACGTACACCGCGGTCGAGTCGCCCAAGGGCGAGCTCGGTGTGCACGTCGTCTCCGACGGCGGCACCCGCCCCTACCGGGTCCACTTCCGCGACCCGTCCTTCACCAACCTCCAGGCCATGGCGGCGATGTGCGAAGGCGGCATGGTCGCCGACGTCATCGTCGCCGTCGCGTCCATCGACCCCGTGATGGGAGGCGTCGACCGGTGACCACTGTGTCTTCTCGGGGGGGCACCCCCGAACCCCCCACCAGCCTGGGGATGCCACAGCTCCCCGCCCCGGACTACCCCGCCGAGGTGCGGGCCCGGCTGGACGCGGACGCCGAGGCGATCATCGGACGCTACCCGGACAGCCGCTCCGCGCTGCTGCCGCTGCTGCACCTGGTGCAGGCGGAGGAGGGGTACGTCTCCCGCACCGGCATGCGGTACTGCGCCCAGACCCTGGGCCTGACCACCGCCGAGGTCACCGCCGTCGCCACCTTCTACTCCATGTACCGGCGCAAGCCCTCCGGCGAGTACCAGGTCGGGGTGTGTACCAACACCCTGTGCGCCGTCATGGGCGGCGACGCCATCTTCGACGAGCTGAAGCGGCACCTCGGCGTCGGCAACAACGAGACCACCGAGGACGGCAAGGTCACCCTCGAGCACATCGAGTGCAACGCCGCCTGCGACTTCGCCCCCGTCGTGATGGTCAACTGGGAGTTCTTCGACAACCAGACCCCCGAGTCGGCCAGGAGGCTCGTCGACGACCTGCGCGCTGGCCGCCCCGTCGCACCGACCCGCGGCGCGCCCCTGTGCACGTACAAGGAGACCGCCCGGATCCTGGCCGGCTTCCCCGACGAGCGCCCCGGCGCGGTGGAGGCCACGGGCGGCGCGGGCCCCGCCTCCCTGGTGGGGCTCCGGCTCGCGAAGGGCGAGGCCGCGCCCGGTGCGCGCGTGGTGCACCCGCGCGGCGAGGCCCCGCGGGACGCCGCCCCGCACGACGCGCCCATGCCCGGCTCCGGACACCTGAGCTCGCACGACGCGCCGCAGCCGACCTCGGCCTCCGACCCGCAGCACCCGTCCGGTCCGGTCGGCCCGGTCGACGAGGAGGGGGAGTGATGACGTTGGCAACCGAGATGACCAGCCCCGAGAAGCTGCTCGCACCGGTCCTGTCCGCCTTCTGGGACCAGCCGGGCTCCTGGACGCTGGACACCTACCAGCGGCACGACGGGTACGAGGGGCTGAAGAAGGCCCTCGCGATGTCACCCGACGACGTCATCGCGTACGTCAAGGACTCCGGCCTGCGCGGCCGCGGCGGCGCGGGCTTCCCCACCGGGATGAAGTGGCAGTTCATCCCCCAGGGAGACGGCAAGCCGCACTATCTGGTTGTCAACGCCGACGAATCGGAGCCCGGGACCTGCAAGGACATCCCGCTCCTCTTCGCGAACCCGCATTCCCTCATCGAGGGGATCGTGATCGCCTGCTACGCGATCCGGTCCAGCCATGCCTTCGTCTATCTGCGCGGCGAGGTCGTGCCCGTCCTGCGACGGCTGCACGAAGCCGTGCGCGAGGCGTACGCGGCGGGCTACCTCGGCACGAACATCCTCGGCAGCGGACTCGACCTCGAACTCACCGTGCACGCGGGCGCGGGCGCGTACATCTGCGGTGAGGAGACCGCGCTGCTCGACTCGCTCGAAGGCCGTCGTGGCCAGCCCCGGCTGCGTCCCCCCTTCCCCGCGGTCGCCGGTCTGTACGCGTGCCCCACTGTGGTGAACAACGTCGAGTCGATCGCGTCGGTTCCCGCGATCCTGAACCGGGGCAAGGACTGGTTCAAGTCGATGGGCAGCGACAAGTCCCCCGGCTTCACGCTGTACTCGCTCAGCGGCCACGTCGCCTCGCCCGGCCAGTACGAGGCACCGCTCGGCATCACGCTGCGCCAGCTGCTCGACATGGGGGGCGGCATGCGGCCGGGCCACCGGCTGAAGTTCTGGACGCCCGGCGGATCCTCCACCCCGATGTTCACCGACGAGCACCTTGACGTCCCGCTCGACTACGAGGGCGTGGGCGCCGCCGGCTCGATGCTCGGCACCAAGGCGCTCCAGTGCTTCGACGAGACGACCTGCGTCGTGCGCGCCGTGACCCGGTGGACCGAGTTCTACGCGCACGAGTCGTGCGGGAAGTGCACGCCCTGCCGCGAAGGCACGTACTGGCTCGTCCAGTTGCTCCGCGACATCGAGGCGGGCAAGGGCGCCATGAGCGACCTCGACAAGCTGAACGACATCGCCGACAACATCAACGGCAAGTCCTTCTGCGCCCTCGGTGACGGCGCCGCATCGCCGATCTTCTCCTCGCTGAAGTACTTCCGCGACGAGTACGAGCAGCACATCACGGGCAAGGGCTGTCCCTTCGACCCGGCCAAGTCGACCGCCTGGGCGGACAATCACGTGGAGGTGACGGCGTGACCGTCATGGCATCCAGCCCCGCAGGGGGCGGCGGCGCGGCCGTCCCGCCCGAAGACCTCGTCACGCTCACCATCGACGGGGCCGAGATCTCCGTCCCCAAGGGGACGCTGGTCATCCGTGCCGCCGAGCAGCTCGGCATCGAGATCCCCCGGTTCTGCGACCACCCGCTCCTCGACCCGGCCGGTGCCTGCCGGCAGTGCATCGTCGAGGTGGAGGGCCAGCGCAAGCCGATGGCCTCCTGCACGATCACCTGCACCGACGGCATGGTCGTCAGGACCCAGCTGACCTCGCCCGTCGCCGAGAAGGCGCAGGTGGGCGTGATGGAGCTGCTCCTGATCAACCACCCGCTGGACTGCCCGGTCTGCGACAAGGGCGGCGAGTGCCCGCTGCAGAACCAGGCCATGTCGCACGGCCGGGCCGACTCCCGCTTCGAGGGGCGGAAGCGGACCTACGCCAAGCCCGTGCCGATCTCCTCACAGGTGCTCCTCGACCGCGAGCGGTGCGTGCTGTGCGCCCGCTGCACCCGCTTCTCCCACCAGGTCGCCGGCGACCCGATGATCGAGCTGGTCGAGCGGGGTGCGCTCCAGCAGGTCGGCACCGGCGAGGGCGACCCGTTCGAGTCGTACTTCTCCGGCAACACCATCCAGATCTGCCCGGTCGGCGCGCTCACCTCGGCGGCGTACCGGTTCCGCTCCCGCCCCTTCGACCTGGTGTCGTCGCCGAGCGTGTGCGAGCACTGCGCGGGAGGCTGCGCCACCCGCACCGACCACCGGCGCGGCAAGGTCATGCGGCGGCTGGCCGCCGAGGACCCGGAGGTCAACGAGGAGTGGCTGTGCGACAAGGGGCGCTTCGCGTTCCGGTACGCGCAGCAGCGCGACCGCCTCACCACGCCGCTGGTGCGCAGCGCCGAGACCGGTGAGCTGGAGCCGGCCAGCTGGCCGGAGGCGCTGGAGGCGGCGGCGCGCGGCCTGGTCCGGGGGCGCACCGGCGTCCTCACCGGCGGCCGGCTGACCGTCGAGGACGCCTACGCCTACGCCAAGTTCGCCCGGGTCGCGCTCGACACCAACGACATCGACTTCCGCGCCCGCGTGCACAGCAGCGAGGAGGCCGACTTCCTCGCCGCCCGCGTCGCCGGCCGGGGCCGGGACCTCGGGGCCGGGGGCGGCGTCACCTACGCGTCCCTGGAGCGGGCCCCCGCGGTGCTGCTCGCCGGCCTGGAGGCCGAGGAGGAGGCGCCCGGGGTCTTCCTGCGGCTGCGCAAGGCGTGGCGCAAGCGCGGCCAGCGGACCTTCGCGCTGGCGCCGTACGCCACCCGGGGCCTGGAGAAGGCGGGCGGCACGCTCCTGCCGGCCGCGCCCGGCACGGAGACCGAGTGGTTCGACGCGCTCGCCTCCGGGACCGGGCTGGACGCCGTCGGGACCGCGGCCCTGGAGGCGCTGCGCGGGCCCGGCGCGGTGATCCTGGTCGGTGAGCGGCTGGCCGGCGTGCCGGGCGCGCTGTCCGCCGCCGTGCGGGCCGCGGCGGCGACCGGGGCGGAGCTGGTGTGGATCCCGCGCCGGGCCGGTGAGCGCGGCGCGCTCTGGGCGGGCGCGATCCCGTCGCTGCTGCCCGGCGGGCGTCCCGCGACCGACCCGCGCGCGCGGGAGGAGGTCGCCACCGCCTGGGGTGTGCGCGAACTGCCGCACCGGTACGGCCGGGACACGGGGCAGATCGTGGAGGCCGCGGCCACCGGTGAGCTGGGCGCCCTGCTCGTCGCCGGCGTGGAGCTCGCGGACCTGCCCGACCCGGCCCGCGCGCGGGAGGCCCTCGACGCGGCGTTCGTCGTGTCGCTGGAGCTGCGGCCGGGCGAGGTCACCGAGCGGGCGGACGTGGTGTTCCCGGTGGCGGCGGTCGCCGAGAAGTCCGGCACCTTCCTCAACTGGGAGGGCCGGGTGCGGATGTTCGACGCCGCGCTGAAGCCGCAGCACATGACGCGGCCGGCCGCCCCCTCCGACGCGCGGGTGCTGCACATGCTGGCCGACACCCTCGACGTCCCGTTCGCGCTGCCGGACGCGAAGGCCGTACGCCGTGAGCTGGACCGGCTCGGTGCGTGGGACGGCGCGCGGGCGGACGCTCCGGCGGAGTCCGCGCGGCCGCTGCCCCGCGCGGGCGCGGGCGAGGCGGTCCTGGCCGGGCACCGCATGCTGCTCGACCTCGGCCTCCTCCAGCAGGGCGACGAGGCCCTGGCCGGCACCCGGCACGCCTCGGTCGTCCGCCTCTCCCCGGCCACCGCGGCCGAGACGGGCGTCAAGGACGGCGACCTGCTGGCTGTGACGGGCCCGTCCGGCAGTGTCGAACTCCCGCTCCGGGTGACGCCGATGCCCGATCGCGTGGTCTGGCTCCCGCTCAACTCGACCCCCGGCGGCGTGCTGTCCACCACGGGCGCCACGCCCGGCCGGCTGGTCCGCATCGCCCCCGCGACCCCGAACGCCGCGGCCCCCACGGAGGTGGAGGCATGATCCCGTACACCCTGGCAGCGGAAGACCTGTCGATGTTCGGCCGCGACCCGTGGTGGCTCGTCGTCGTCAAGGCCGTCTTCTGCTTCGCCTTCCTCATGGTCACCGTGCTGTTCTCCATCGTGTGGGAGCGCAAGGTGGTGGCCTGGATGCAGCTGCGCATCGGGCCCAACCGGCACGGGCCGTGGGGTCTCCTCCAGTCCCTCGCGGACGGCGTCAAGCTGATGCTGAAGGAGGACGTGGTCGTCAAGCGGGCCGACAAGGTCGTGTACGTGCTCGCGCCGATCGTCGCCGCGATCCCGGCGTTCATGGCGATCGCCGTGATCCCGTTCGGCCCGGCCGGCAACGAGGTCTCGATCTTCGGACAGCGCACCACGATGCAGCTGACCGACCTGCCGATCGCGATGCTCTACATCCTGGCCGTGGCGTCCGTCGGCATCTACGGCATCGTGCTCGCCGGCTGGTCGTCCGGCTCGACCTACCCGCTCCTGGGCGGTCTGCGCTCCTGCGCGCAGATGATCTCGTACGAGATCGCGATGGGCGCCGCCTTCGCGTCCGTCTTCCTCTACTCCGGGTCGATGTCGACCTCGGCGATCGTCGAGGCGCAGGCGGACCGCTGGTACGTCCTGCTGCTGCCGGTCTCCTTCCTCATCTACATCGTCACCATGGTGGGGGAGACCAACCGCGCGCCGTTCGACATGCCGGAGTCCGAGGGGGACCTGGTCGGCGGTTTCAACACCGAGTACAGCTCCATCAAGTTCGCGATGTTCATGCTCGCCGAGTACGTGAACATGGTGACGGTCTCCGCGGTGTCGGTGACCCTCTTCCTGGGCGGCTGGCGGGCCCCGTGGCCCGTCTCCACCTTCTGGGAGGGCGCGAACCACGGCTGGTGGCCGATGCTCTGGTTCGTCCTCAAGGTGCAGCTGCTGCTGTTCTTCTTCATCTGGCTGCGCGGCACGCTGCCCCGCGTGCGCTACGACCAGCTGATGAAGCTCGGCTGGAAGGTCCTCATCCCGGTCTCGGTCGTCTGGCTGATGCTTGTGGCGACCGTGCGGGCCCTGCGCAACGAGAACTACGACTTCCAGGAGATCGTGCTGTACGTCGCGGGCGCGGTGATCGCGGTCCTGCTGCTCTCCTTCGTCGTCGACGTCTTCCGCGACAGGAAGTCGAAGCAGGAGGCGGAGGCCGCGCCGCCGCCCGCCGAGTTCGACCCGATGGCCGGCGGTTTCCCCGTACCGCCGCTGCCCGGTCAGAGCCTGCCGCCGGTGCCTCGCCGACGGCCTCGCCGCGAGGGCGAGTTGATTGTCAGTGGTGGAGTCAATACTGACAGTGACGGAAAGGAGGCCGACGGTGTCCGAGAGTAACTTCCAGAACCCGGTCGCAGGCTTCGGCGTGACCTTCAAGGCCATGTTCAAGAAGCGGCTGACCGAGCAGTACCCGGAGCAGCAGAAGACCACGGCGCCGCGCTTCCACGGCCGGCACCAGCTCAACCGGCACCCGGACGGCCTGGAGAAGTGCGTCGGCTGCGAGCTGTGCGCCTGGGCCTGCCCCGCCGACGCCATCTACGTGGAGGGCGCGGACAACACCGACGAGGAGCGCTACTCGCCCGGTGAGCGGTACGGCCGCGTCTACCAGATCAACTACGCCCGCTGCATCCTGTGCGGGCTGTGCATCGAGGCCTGCCCGACCCGGGCACTGACCATGACGAACGAGTTCGAACTGGCCGACAGCTCCCGCGAGAACCTGATCTACACCAAGGAGCAGCTCCTCGCGGGCCTGGAGGAGGGCATGGTCGACTCGCCCCACGCCATCCACCCGGGCATGGACGAGCAGGACTACTACCGGGGCCTGGTCACCGGGGCCGCGCCCGGCACGGTCCGGCAGACCGCCGTCAGCAAGGGCGAGGAACCGGGCGGCGAGCAGCCGCAGGAGGCCGCTTCGGACTTCGGAGCGACCGAGCCCGCCTCGAAGAAGGTGATCGGGGGATGAGCGTGTTCGCCACCGCCCCGCTGGCCGCCGCGACCGCGACGTCCACGGGCGAGGCCGTCCAGTTCTGGGTGCTCGGCATCATCGCCGTCATCGGCGCACTGTGCACCGTCCTGATGCACAAGGCGGTGCACAGCGCGCTGTGCCTGGCCGGGACCATGATCGTCCTGGCGGTCTTCTACCTCGCCAACGGCGCGTACTTCCTCGGCATCGTCCAGATCGTCGTCTACACCGGCGCGATCATGATGCTGTTCCTCTTCGTCGTCATGCTGGTCGGCGTCACCGCCGCCGACTCGCTCAAGGAGACGATCAAGGGGCAGCGCTGGCTGGCCGCGGCCTGCGGGCTCGGCTTCGGCATCCTCCTCGTCGCCGGCATCGGCCAGGCCTCGCTGCGCACCTTCAACGGCCTCGGCACGGCGAACGCCGGGGGGAACGTGGAGGGCATCGCGGCGCTCGTCTTCAGCAAGTACGTCTTCGCCTTCGAGATCACCGGCGCGCTGCTCATCACCGCCACGGTCGGCGCGATGGTCCTGACGCACCGGGAGCGCACCGAGCGGGCCCGCACCCAGCGGGAGCTGTCCGAGCAGCGGGTGCGCGAGGGCAAGCACCTGCCGCCGCTGCCCGCGCCCGGTGTCTACGCCCGGCACAACGCGGTGGACATCGCCGGCCTGCTGCCCGACGGCACGCCGTCCGAGCTCACCGTCAACAAGACCCTGCGGGCGCGCGGCCAGATCCGCGACGTGTCGCGCGAGGCCCTGGAGAACCTGCGGGCCCTGGAGCGGCGCGCCGAGGAGCGGCTCGGCGGCGACCGCGAGGCCCGTGACGTCCCCGAGGCCCGTGAGCCCCGTGAGTCCCGGGACCGTGAGGAGGAGAACGCGCAGTGAACCCGGTCAACTACCTGTACCTGGCCGCCCTGTTGTTCACCATCGGAGCGGCCGGGGTGCTGATCCGGCGGAACGCGATCGTGGTCTTCATGTGCGTGGAGCTGATGCTCAACGCCTGCAACCTCGCGTTCGTCGCCTTCTCCCGTCTGCACGGCAATCTCGACGGCCAGATCATCGCCTTCTTCACGATGGTCGTCGCCGCCGCGGAGGTCGTGGTCGGGCTCGCGATCATCGTGTCGCTGTTCCGTTCCCGCCACTCGGCCTCGGTCGACGACGCCAGCCTGATGAAGCTCTGAGGGGTCGCTGAATCGTGGAGAACCTGATTGCGCTGCTCGTCGCGGCGCCTCTGCTCGGAGCGGCCGTCCTGTTGTGCGGCGGCCGCCGGCTGGACCGGGCCGGGCACTGGCTCGGCACACTGCTCGCGGCCGCCTCCTTCGTCATCGGCGCGGTGCTCTTCCTCGACATGCTCGGCAAGGGCTCCGGTGAACGGGCCCTGCACCAGCACCTGTTCAGCTGGGTGCCGGTGGAGAGCTTCCGGGCGGACATCGCCTTCCAGCTCGACCAGCTGTCGATGACGTTCGTCCTGCTCATCACGGGCGTGGGCACGCTCATCCACCTGTACTCGATCGGGTACATGGCGCACGACGAGCGCAGGCGCCGCTTCTTCGGCTACCTGAACCTGTTCCTCGCGGCGATGCTGCTGCTGGTCCTCGCCGACAACTACCTCCTGCTGTACTTCGGCTGGGAGGGCGTCGGCCTCGCCTCGTACCTGCTCATCGGCTTCTGGCAGCACAAGCCCAGCGCGGCCACGGCCGCGAAGAAGGCCTTCCTGGTCAACCGGGTCGGCGACGTGGGCCTCTCCATCGCGATCATGCTGATGTTCACCACCTTCGGGACCTTCGCCTTCGGCCCGGTGCTCTCCTCCACCGGCGAGACGTCCGAGGGGATGCTGACGGCGATCGGGCTGATGCTGCTGCTGGCCGCCTGCGGCAAGTCGGCGCAGGTGCCGCTGCAGTCCTGGCTCGGGGACGCGATGGAGGGCCCGACCCCGGTCTCGGCCCTGATCCACGCGGCGACCATGGTGACCGCCGGCGTCTACCTGATCACCCGCTCCGGCGCGATCTTCAACGGCGCCCCGGACGCGCAGCTCGCGGTCACGGTGGTCGGCGCGGTCACGCTCCTCTTCGGTGCGATCGTCGGTTGCGCCAAGGACGACATCAAGAAGGCGCTGGCCGGCTCGACGATGTCGCAGATCGGCTACATGGTCCTGGCCGCCGGCCTGGGCCCGATCGGCTACGCCTTCGCGATCATGCACCTGGTGACGCACGGCTTCTTCAAGGCCGGGCTATTCCTCGGCGCCGGCTCCGTCATGCACGGCATGAACGACGAGGTCGACATGAGGAAGTACGGCGGCCTGCGCAAGTACATGCCGGTCACCTTCGTGACCTTCGGCCTCGGCTACCTGGCGATCATCGGTTTCCCGGGTCTGTCCGGCTTCTGGTCCAAGGACAAGATCATCGAGGCGGCCTTCGCCAAGGGCGGCACCGAGGGCTGGATCCTGGGCGGCGTCGCCCTGCTGGGCGCGGGCATCACCGCGTACTACATGACCCGCGTGATGCTCATGACGTTCTTCGGCGAGAAGCGCTGGCAGCCCGCTCCCGACCCGGACAGGACGCCCGGTGTCGAGCCCGGCATCGACGTCCGGCCCGGCGAGATGCCGCACCCGCACGAGTCGCCCCGGTCCATGACGATCCCGATGATCGTGCTGGCCTTCGGGTCGGTCTTCGCGGGCGGGCTGTTCTCGCTGAACAGCGCGTTCGTCAACTGGCTGAAGCCGGTCACCGCGTTCGAGCACGGCCACCCGCCGATCAGCGCGGGGGCGGTCACCGCCTCCACGGTCGTCGTGCTGCTCGTCGGCGTCGGCATCGCGTACGCGCAGTACGGCCGCCGGCCCGTGCCGGTGGTCGCGCCGCGCGGCTCGCTGCTCACCCGCGCCGCCCGCCGCGACCTCCTCCAGGACGACTTCAACCACGTCGTCCTGGTCCGCGGCGGCGAGCACCTCACCCGCTCCCTGGTCTACCTCGACCACACCCTGGTCGACGGGGTCGTCAACGGCACCGCCGCCACGGTCGGCGGCCTGTCCGGCCGACTGCGCAAGCTGCAGAACGGCTTCGTCCGCTCCTACGCGGTCTCGATGTTCGGAGGTACGGCGGTGCTGATCGCCGCGACCCTGCTGATGAGGGGAGTGTGACCGCGATGTCCTTCCCCCTCCTGACGCTGACCGCGGCCGTGCCGGCCGTCGGAGCGGTCCTCACCGCCGCCGTGCCGGCCGCGCGCCGCACGGCCGCCAAGTGGCTGGCGCTGCTGTTCTCGCTCGCCACGCTCGTGCTGGCCGCGGTCGTCGCGGTCCGCTTCGACCCTGGCGGCGACCGCTACCAGCTCACCGAATCGCACGCCTGGATCGCGGACTTCGGGGTGCGCTACGAGCTGGGAGTGGACGGCATCGGGGTGGCGCTCGTCGCGCTGACCGCGCTGCTGATCCCGTTCGTCATCCTGGCCGGCTGGCACGACGCCGACCCCCTGGAGACGCAGTCGAAGCGGTGGCGGCCGACCCAGGGCTTCTTCGCCCTGATCCTGATGGTCGAGGCAATGGTGATCCTCTCCTTCGAGGCCACCGACGTCTTCCTCTTCTACATCCTCTTCGAAGCCATGCTCATCCCGATGTACTTCCTCATCGGCGGCTTCGGGGACCGGGCGCACGCGGGCTCCGACGAGAACGCCGCGGCCCAGCGGTCGTACGCCGCGGTCAAGTTCCTGCTCTACAACCTCGTCGGCGGGCTCATCATGCTCGCCGCCGTCATCGGGCTCTACGTCGTCGCGGGGAACTTCTCGCTGACGGAGATCGCCGAGGCGCGGGCGAGCGGCGAGCTGGAGATGGCGGCCACCACCGAACGGCTGCTCTTCCTGGGCTTCTTCTTCGCCTTCGCGGTGAAGGCCCCGCTGTGGCCGCTGCACACCTGGCTGCCGAACGCGATGGGCGAGGCGACCGCCCCGGTCGCCGTACTCATCACGGCGGTCGTCGACAAGGTCGGCACCTTCGCGATGCTCCGCTTCTGCCTCCAGCTCTTCCCGGAGGCGTCCACGTGGGCCACCCCCGCGATCATCGTGCTCGCGCTGATCAGCATCGTGTACGGGGCGCTGCTGGCGGTCGGGCAGCGGGACATCAAGCGTCTGATCGCGTACGCCTCGATCTCCCACTTCGGCTTCATCATCCTGGGCATCTTCGCCATGACGAGCCAGGGGCAGAGCGGGGCGACGCTCTACATGGTCAACCACGGGATCTCGACGGCCGCGCTGATGCTCGTCGCCGGGTTCCTGATCTCGCGGCGCGGCTCCCGCCTCATCGCCGATTACGGCGGTGTGCAGAAGGTGGCACCGGTGCTCGCCGGGACGTTCCTCGTCGGCGGCCTGGCCACCCTGTCGCTGCCGGGCCTCGCCCCGTTCGTCTCCGAATTCCTGGTGCTGGTGGGCACGTTCGCCCGCTACCCGGTGGCGGGCATCGTCGCCACCTCCGGCATCGTCCTCGCCGCGCTCTACACCCTCGTCCTGTACCAGCGGACGATGACGGGCCCGGTGAAGGCGGAGGTGCGGGCGATGCCCGACCTCAAGGCCCGTGAGCTGGTGGTGGTCGCGCCGCTGATCGCGCTGCTGCTGCTCCTCGGCGTCTACCCGAAGCCGGTGACCGAGATCATCGATCCGGCGGTGCGCCACACCATGTCCGACGTACAGCAGAAGGACCCCCGGCCCGAGGTGGAGGCGGCCAAGTGAGTGCAACAGCTGTCCCTGTGGCAGCGGCTGTCCACAGCCTGTGGACGACGGCTGCCGAACCGGTCGACAAGATCGGGGCGCCGACCATCGAGTACACCCAGCTGGCCCCCACGCTGATCGTGGTGGGTGCCGCCGTGCTGGGGGTGCTGCTGGAGGCGTTCGTCCCGCGCCGCGCCCGCTACCACGCGCAGGTCTTCCTGACCGTCGTGGCGCTGGCCGCCGCCTTCGCCGCAGTGATCGGCCTCGCGGCCGGCGGGTACGGCTCGACGAAGGCCGGCATCGCCGCGATGGGCGCCATCGCGGTCGACGGGCCGGCGCTGTTCCTGCAGGGCACCATCCTGCTCGCCTCGGTGGTCGCGGTGTTCACCTTCGCCGAGCGGCGGCTCGACCCGGCCCACCACGGCCACCGGATCGACTCGTTCGCGGCCGAAGCCGCCGCCGTGCCCGGCAGCGAGCAGGAGAAGGCGGCCGTCAAGGCCGGCTTCACGACGACCGAGGTCTTCCCGCTGGCACTGTTCGCCGTCGGCGGGATGCTGGTCTTCCCGGCGGCCAACGACCTGCTGACGCTGTTCATCGCGCTGGAGGTCTTCTCCCTGCCGCTCTACCTGCTGTGCGCCGTCGCCCGCCGCAAGCGGCTGATGTCGCAGGAGGCGGCGGTGAAGTACTTCCTGCTGGGCGCCTTCTCGTCGGCGTTCCTGCTGTTCGGCATCGCCCTGCTGTACGGGTACGCGGGCTCCGTGTCGTACGCCCGCATCGCCGAGGTGGTGGACGGCTCGGTGACGGCGGTCACCCCGGCCCTCGCCGAGACCATGGGCAGTGACGTGCTGCTGCTCGTCGGCTTCGCGATGGTGCTGATGGGCCTGCTGTTCAAGGTGGGCGCGGTGCCGTTCCACATGTGGACACCGGACGTCTACCAGGGCGCCCCCACACCGGTGACCGGCTTCATGGCGGCGGCCACCAAGGTGGCGGCGTTCGGCGCGATGCTGCGCCTGCTGTACGTGGTGGTGCCGGGGCTCAGCTGGGACTGGCGACCGGTCATGTGGGGCGTCGCGATCGTCACCATGCTCGCCGGTGCGGTCGTCGCGATCACCCAGACCGACATCAAGCGGCTGCTGGCCTACTCGTCCATCGCGCACGCCGGCTTCATCCTCGCCGGTGTCATCGCGGCCAACCCCGACGGCATCTCGTCCGTGCTGTTCTACCTGGCCGCCTACTCGTTCGTGACCATCGGCGCCTTCGCCGTCGTCACGCTCGTGCGGGACGCGGGCGGCGAGGCGACGCACCTGTCCAAGTGGGCGGGGCTGGGGCGGCGTTCGCCGCTCGTCGCGGCCGTCTTCGCGGTCTTCCTGCTCGCCTTCGCCGGCATCCCGCTGACGTCGGGCTTCTCCGGGAAGTTCGCCGTGTTCAAGGCGGCGGCGGAAGGCGGCGCCGGGGTGCTGGTGGTCGTGGGTGTGGTCTCGTCGGCCATCGCCGCCTTCTTCTACATCCGGGTCATCGTGCTGATGTTCTTCAGCGAGCCCAAGCCGGAGGGGCCGACGGTCGCCGTGCCGTCGCCGCTGACGATGACCACCATCGCCGTGGGCGTCGCCGTGACGCTGGTGCTGGGCGTGGCGCCGCAGTACTTCCTCGATCTGGCCGGACAGGCCGGAACCTTCGTGAGGTAGCGGCAGCAGCACGGCCGTGGGGGGGGGGGGGGGGGGGGGGGGGGGGGGGGCGGCGCCCGCCCGCCGGGGGGGGGGGGGGCGGGCGGGGGGGGGGGGGGGGGGGGGGGGGGGGGGGGTGGGGGGGGGGGGGCCGCG
>NZ_JBITEO010000027.1:0-101768 GCF_044455245.1 Streptomyces sp. NPDC051310 | reverse complement strand
TCCGTCGCCGTACCGAAGCCGGCGTACTGCCGCATCGTCCACGGCCGGCCCGTGTACATCGACGGGTACACACCCCGCGTGAAGGGATACGAACCGGGCTCACCGAGTTTCTCGGCGGGGCTCCAGCCCTCGAGCGCATCCGGTCCGTACACCGGCTCGATGGGCAGTCCCGACTCCGACTCGCGCGCCATGTGCTGTGCCTTCCGATAGACCCTACTCGCAGGTACCGACCCTCGCGACGGACTGTAGCGGTGGGCGTGCGGCCGGTGGAGGGGCGCACGCTGGGACCTTCCTCACAGCATCCTCCGCGGTGCGCAACCAAGCACGCCCGTGATGCATCCCCTAGGTACACGAAGTCGATACCGGGGGGCTCTCCATGCACCGTACGTCCGTCATACGCAGAGTGGTGCCGGCCATGGCCGCCGTCGCGCTGGCCGCCACCGGCTGCACGGCCCAGGCCGTGGGCGCCGGCGCGCCGTCCGCACCGCCGGCCACGGCCGGAACGCCGTCGCCCGCGACGGACGGCACGGAGCCCTCCGGGACACCGTCGTCCCAGCCGTCCTCGCAGCCGTCGCCGACCGGGTCCCCGGCCGCCTCCGCCTCCCCGGGGAAGAAGGCGCTGATGGCCGAAGGCACCGAGAACGAGCAGGTCCGTGAGCTCCAGGCGCGTCTGCGCCAGGGCGGGCACTTCCACCGCAGCCCCACCTCCTTCTACGGCTCGATGACCGCGAAGGCCGTCTCGTCCTTCCAGCGCACGCAGAGCCTGCCGGTCACCGGCACGGTCGACGAGGCCACCTGGCGCTCGCTGGTCGGCGCCACGCGCACGCCGACCGCCGACGAACTGCGCCCGCCGACCACCAACGAGCTGGACGCGCCGGACGCGCGCTGCATGACCGGACGGGTGCTCTGCATCAGCAAGGAGAGCCGGACCCTGGCGTGGATGATCGACGGCAAGGTCGTCTCGGCGATGGACGTCCGCTTCGGCTCGGTCAACACCCCGACGCGCGAGGGCATCTTCAAGGTCGACCGCAAGGAGCGGACCTGGAAGTCGACCCTGTACCACTCGGACATGCCGTACTCGATGTTCTTCAGCCGCGGCCAGGCGGTGCACTACTCCTCGGACTTCGCGGCGCGCGGCTACAACGGCGGTTCGCACGGCTGCGTCAACGTCCGGGACAAGGGGAAGCTCGCGGCGCTCTTCGACCAGGTGAAGGTCGGCGACAAGGTCGTCGTCCACTGGTAGGCGCTCGGCGGCGGAGAGAGGGCGCGGGCGGGACCGGGGGAACGTGCCCCGCCCGCGCCATATGCGCTGAGCCGTAGGTACGGGGGGAACCCCGGCTCTTGCAGCGCTGCCGATGACCAGTCGGCTCACTCAGTACTGCGTCACGGGGCCGAAAAACGTCACACCCCGCGGGAAGTTTTTTCTGAGCGCATCAAAAGCGCAGGTCAGACGGCCTGTCGGGGCTGCGGTGAGGCTGTGTCCACCGGGGCTCCCGCGGCGGCCGGGGCGGGAGCGGCGGGCACGACCGGGCTCCCGGGCAGGGGCGCGGCGGCGGGCGCGGCGTGCGTGCGGCCCTTGCCGCCGCCTCCCCCGGCACCGCCCTTGCCGGTGCCCGGGCCGGTGCCCTTGCCGGTTCCGCCGCCGGTGCCGCCCGGCTTGCTTCCGTGGTGGCCTCGGTCGCTGTCGTCACCGGCCCCGCCCGAGGCGTCGCCGTCCTCACCACCGGAGCCACCGGAGTCACCGGAGTCACCCGAGCCGCCGGAGCCGCCCGTTCGGCCCGTGCTGCCGCCCGACAGCGCACCCCCGCTGCGCGTTCCCGCGGTGAGCAGCTTGTCGCAGAAGGCGGTGAGGGAGTCCCCCTTGGCCGACAGCTCCAGATGGCGCCGCCCGTCGGTGCCGAGCCGGCCCTCGCGGTGGTCGCGGCAGGCCTGCGCGGTCCGGGCGTACCAGCTCCCGGCGCCGGTTCCGGCGTCCGCGCCGCCGCTGCCACCGGTGTCGGCGCCGGTCCCGCCGGTCCCGCCGGAAACGTTGTCGTCGCCCTGCCCGGGCCCGTCCGGCGCCGTCGATCCGGGGGCCGGCGGCGTGGGCGACGCCGCTCCGGTGGGTGGCAGGCTCCCCGGACCGGACGGAGCGCCGGGGCCGTCCGGTTCCGTGCCGCCCGTCGGCTCGCCGGAGCGCAGCGGCCCGGGAGCGACCGGGGAGGAGGACGAGGCGGGCAGCGGGCGCTGGTCCCCCAGGACGGGCAGCACGCCGGTGCTGGCGGCGACCGCCACTCCGCCCGCGGCGAGGCCGGCGACCGAGGCGGCAAGGCCCCAGCGGACGGGGCGCGCCCAGCGGCCGCGCACCTGCTTGCGGGGCCGCCCGGACCGGAGCCGTACGGCCCCGAGGTCCGCGCCCGAGGTGCCGGCGGAGGAGGCCCCGGCGGCCCGCGCCCGCGACATCTCCTTGGCCTCACGGGCCTCACGGAATGCGGCGAGCGCCGCTTCCTCGCCGGGCACCGGTGAGGTGGCCGGCATCTCGGCCCGTACCGCTTCCAGCGCTTCGGTCAGTCTGCGGGCCTGTTCGCGCGCGTGATCGTCGACAGGGTCGACCGGTTCGCCACGCAGCAGTCGCTCCGCCGCATCCTGGTCGAGCCACTCGTCCCGCTCGTCGGCCATCACATGTCCTTCTGCGTCCGCGAACGCCAATGCGTCACACCCGTTCGCGCCACGGAACTCCTGCGGGGCCCGGGTTGTGGCGGTACGGCACCCAGGGGTTCACCGGGTCCGCCGGCACCCGCCGGGGGGACTTCCGGACCCAGCAGTTCCGCGAGCCGCTTGAGTCCCCGGTGCGCCGCGGTGCGTACGGCACCGGGCCGTTTGCCGAGCGTCTTCGCGGCGGTCTTGGCGTCCAGGCCGACGACGACGCGCAGGATGACGGCCTCTGCCTGGTCCTGCGGGAGCTGGGAGATCAGGTCCATCGTGCGGCCCGTGGCCAGGGCTTCCATCGCCTCGTCCGCGGTATCGGACTCGGCCGGCTTGTCGGTGAGCTCCGTCTCGTCCCCGCCGACGGCGGGGCGCCTGCCCCGCATGCGGAGGTGGTCGAGCGCGCGGTTGCGCGCGATGCGCGCCGCCCAGCCGCGGAAGCGGTCGGCGTCCCCGCTGAACCGGTCGAGGTCGCGCGCTATCTGCAACCAGGACTCGGACGCCACGTCCTCCGCGTCCGCGTCCCCCACCAGCGTGCGTATGTAGCCGAGCAACCGCGGATGCACGGCGCGGTACACAGTCCGGAAGGCGTCCTCGTCCCCGTCCTGCGCCGCGAGCACCGCGGCGGTCAGCTCCGCGTCGTCCCCCAGCACTCCCACAACCTGTTCGTCATCGCGGCTGGTCACCATCGCCGCTCCGCCCAGCGCGCAGCAGCACGCTACGTGGTCCCGCGGCTTTACGTCCATGTCTTGTACAACTTGCAACATTCCGCTGACGGAGCGGGGTGTGACAGAAAACGCACGCGCGGCGCTGATAGGAGTACGGGGCCGTACCGCGGACCCGTGGACGGCGACCGGGGCCTCTCCTGTGGGGGGTGGCGGCCCCGGTCGTCCTCCTGAGACCACGGTCGCCCCTCCCGGTCGTCCTTCTGAGACCACGGTCGTCCTTCCCGGTCCTGAGATCACGATCGCCCCTCCCGGCCGGCCGGCTGTCCGCCGGTGTCACCGCGGCCGCCGTCGTCGCCCTTCCCGCCTCCGCCGTCCGGTCCGGTGCCTCCGGCGTCCGCTCCGGTCCCCGCGGTGGTACCACCGGTTCCGGTACCGCTGTTCCCCGTGCCGGACTCGCCACCCGCGCCGCCGTTCCCGGCCTTTCTGGCGGGCTTGGGCCGGGCGCCTTCGCCCCCGCCGTCCCCCGCGCCGTCGTTCCCGGACCCGTCCCCGGTCTTCTCCCGGCCGGGTTCGCCGGCCTCCGGCTTCCCCGGCCGGGCGGTGGGCGCCGGCCCGGACGGCCGCCCGCCGTCCGTGAGCGGGGTGCCGGGCGTCGCGGCCGGGGTGGAGGCCGGCGGTGTCCCGGGCACCGCGCCGCCGCCGTCACCGCCGCCGAACGGCGAGCCGATCGCCCCGGTCTGCCCGGCCACCGCGACCCCGCCCAGCAGCACCGTCGCCGCCAGCCCCAGGGCGGTCGCCCGCGCCGACCGGCGGCGCCGCTGCTCGCGGCCCGGCCGCCAGTCGTCGCGCCGCCGGGTCCTGCCTCCCGCGTGGGCGCCCGCGTCGCGCGCCGCGCGGAACGCCGCCAGCGCGCGCTCCTCGCCCCGCGGGTCGACGGCACCGTCGCCCCGCACGGCGGCCGCCAGCAGTGCCGCCGCCGGCCCGCGCGGTTCGTCCGTATCCCGACTCATGGTGTTGCTCCGCCCTGCGCCAGTCGCCCGGCGAGTTTCTTCAGACCTCGGTACGCGGCGGTGCGCACCGCTCCCTGCCGCTTGCCCAGGACCCGCGCGGTCGCGGGTCCGTCCAGCCCCACGACGACCCGCAGCAGCACCGCCTCGGCCTGCTCGCGCGGCAGCCCGCGGATCAGTTCGAGCGCCTGCTCGGTCGACAGGGACTCCAGCGCCGCGGCGGCCGTGTCCTGGCCGCCGGGCACCTCCAGTACGTCCTGCTCGATGAGGGTGGTGCGGGGTGCGCGCCTCTGCTTGCGCAGGTGGTCCAGCGCCCGGTGCCGGGCGATGGTCGCCGTCCAGCCGCGGAAACCGGCCCCGTCGCCCCGGAACCGCCCGAGGTCGCGGGCGATCTCCAGCCAGGCGTCGGCGGCCACGTCCTCGGCGTCGTCACCGACGAGCCCGCGCACGTACCCGAGCAGCCCGGGATGGACCAGCCGGTACGCGCGCGCGAACGCCTGCTCGTCGCCCTGCTGGGCGCACTCCACGGCAGCGCCGAGTTCCGCGTCGTACGCCCCCACACTTCCCTCTTCGTGCCGGCTGCTTCCCCCTTCCTAGCTCTGCGTCCGGGCGCCCCGAAGTGTCACTGCGGCCACCTTGCGCCCCGCCCGGCCGTGCAGCAGCAGGTAGAACCGCTGCACCGACTCCTCCGGTCCGGCCTCGAAGCGGTTCGCCACCTTGCCCAGCGGGTTCCAGGCCCGCCCGTCGGGCATCCGGATGCCCACCGGCTGCCCGGACCAGGCGCGCTGCTCCTCGTCGAAGTCGATCCAGCGCGCCCCCGCGCGCCGCACGATGACCTCCCCGGTGTACGCGCCGAGCCCGCGCAGAATCGTTTCGACCCGGGCTCTGTCCGGCTGCTCGCGGCGCAGCCCGTCGACCACGAGGTCGACCAGCCGCAGGCTGGCCACCGTGTAGTCGAGCGGCAGCCGGTTCCGCTCGGTGAGCGCCGCCACGAACCGGGCCACCCAGGGGCGCAGGTCCCGCGCCCCGGGCAGTGTGCTGAAGTCATCCCCATCCATGTGAAACCAAGCGACGCGCGAGCCGGCAGTGTCACGTGGGACGGGCGTGGCGGTTGTCATAGCGCGACTTCCTCGAACCCGTACAACCCTGCCGGGGTCCGGGTGTCCGGCCCCGCACGGCGGTCGTCCCCGCGCACGGCCCGGGCCCCCCGGGGAGGGTGGGGCCGCACGCCCCGGCGGGCCGGTGCCCGCCGGTCAGCCGCGCCGGTCCGGCCGGTCGTCGTCCCGTACGGGTTCCGCCCACGCGGCGTACCCCAGCACCGGCGCTCCGTCCGCCAGGTCCAGCCGGGCCCTGGGCCCGTAGTGCACGCGGTACGCCAGGCCCTCGACGGTGACGAGCCCGCACTCCGTACCGCCGTCGCGCGGTTCTCGGAAGCCGGTGCTCTCGGTCACCTCCCACCCGGCCGCGCGGGCGAGGTAGAGCCACTCCTGGTACGCCTCTTCGTTCCCGCCCGCGTCCGGTTCGGTATCGCCGACCCTGGCCAGGATCTGCACCGGATCCACACGCCGACCCGTCATCGCCGACCTCCTCGCACGCCGTGACCGACCGGTGGGGAGTCCCCCTACCAGCATGGCGCGGCGCGCCGCCGTCACGCGCTGCGGGCGCGGCGGGAGACGACGGCCCGCAGGACCCGGCGCCCCTCGGCGGTGATGTCCCGGGTCAGCCGCAGGCCGCCCGCGCCGCCGGCCGCCAGCACCTCCAGGACCCGGACCTGGCGGCGCAGCTCGCCGTCGACCAGCGGCCCGGCGCCCTCCGTGCCGCCCGCGCGGTAGCGCTCCGGGGGCCCGGAGGAGCCGGGCTCCAGCCGCTGGTGGAGGGCGAGCGCGGTGAGCGAGCAGGCGTCGGCCCACCGTGCGAGCGGCTCCCGGGCCCAGGCCCGCGGCGCGTCGCGGAGCATCCCGCGGACGAGCGCGCCCTCGTCGTCCGCCGGCTCCCCGTCCCGCGCCACGGTGTCCTGCGCCTCCGCGAGCCGCCCGGTCCAGCCGTCCTCGCCCCGGGCGACCGCCGCCCACAGGGAGCGCAGGACCTCGTCCGCGGGCGCGGGGTCGAGGAGGGGCAGGCAGCGGTCGAGGCAGGCCAGCGCGGAAGCGGCCAGCGCGCGTTCATCGGCGTGCTCGATCAGTTGCAGCAGGCTCTGGCTCATGGGGTCGTCTCCCGTCGCGGACGCGCTCCTTCTCCCTTACTGCGCCGACCGGCGGGATTTCGTCACCCGTGGTGTCCGCGGGATCACCTCGGCGACGCGCACACGCCCGCACCACGGCTCCGTGGCGAAGCGCACCGTGGTGCGGGCGTCCGGGATTGCCGGCCGGCTCACACCCCGGCCGGCGCCACCCGGACCGGACCCCTGAGGGCCTGGGCGTCCTGCATCGCTGTCAGACGGCGCACGAAGAGGGCGGCGAAGAGCGCGGCGACCACGTCGAGGACCGCCGCGACCACCAGCGCGAGGCAGGCCGCCCGCACGGCCGCGGGATCGGCGCCGCCCAGGAACGACCGGGCGGCGACGGCGTCGTCGTACGCGGACCAGGCCAGGTAGTCCACCGCCGAGGCCACGAGCCACAGCAGCCACCACACCTTCACCAGGGTGGGCCGCTCCCCCTTCCCGGGCCGCCGGTACGGGTCGCGCCTGCTCGCGTGCCACGTCTGGTGGGCGATCCGGCACGGGATGACGGCGTTGGCCACCGGGATGAACCACGCGCCGATCGCCCAGCCCGGTCCGCTGCCGAAGTGCTCGGGCGCGAAGACGCCGGCGTTCGCGCGGACCCGGTGGAACCAGATGATGAAGACCACGGCGGTGGCGAGGAAGAGGCACGCCCCGAGGACGGCGACCGCGCTCGTCAGCAGGTCGTCCGCCAGATCGCTCCGGGACGCCGGCCTGCCCTCCCGTGCCCGCTCGCCCATCAGCCGGTACAGCGAGAAGTGGCCGTAGAGCATGGCGCAGTCGACGGCCGACACCGCGCCGAGCAGCACCACCACCGCCTTGCTCAGGCCGACGGGTGAACGCAGCACGGACACGAGGGCCCCCCGGGGTGACGGAACGCGGACGGCCCTCCCCGGGCCGTCATGTACACGGCCAGGCTCGGCCGTACGCGCACCGTACCCCAGGGCCCCTCAGCCCAGCCTGCCCGCGAGCTTGCCGAAGGCATCCCAGGTCAGGGGCGGTCGGTCGGCGTCCCAGAGCTTCTGGGCCGTCGCGCGCAGCGGCATGCGGATGCCGGCCGCCACCTGGTCCTGGGTCTGGGCGTTCGCGCGGTCGCACCAGATCGCGAAGCTGCCGCCGAGGATCTGCGCCGAGTACCGCTGCGGGACCGGCGAGGTGCCGCGGACGACGAGCGGGGTCCACTCCTGGTAGATGCGGCGCCCCGTGGGATACGTGAACCGGTTCGGCTCACCGAGCACGTAATAGAGGTACTCGTCGTTGTAGTTGATCAGCCGGCGGCCCTCCTGGAGGTACTCGACCGGCGGCCGCGCGCCGATCTCCCGGCCCGTCCAGTACGCGACGTCGACGTCCTTGGCGGGGGTGACCACACCGCCGCGGAAGAAGCCGTCGTTCCACGCGCGCATCCGCTTGCCGGTCGGCCGCACCACCGCCGCCCGGCCGTTGAGCCAGCCGGTGGCGAGGTCCTGCACGCGCGCCCGGGGGCCGTACGCGCGGCGCGCCGCCGCCGCCAGGCCCGGGTACGTCGCCTCCGGGTCGCGCGACATCAGCGCCACGTACTCGTCGGCGCCCAGGTGCCAGTAGGCGCCCGGGAACAGCGCCGCGTACTCGCGCAGCAGGTCGTCGACGATCCGGGCGGCGGCCGGGTTCGCGATGTCCACCGCGCCGCGCGGGGCTGAGCCGCCGGCGCTGCGCAGCTGGAGGTCCGGGTGGGCGGCGATCACCGCGCCCAGGTGCCCGGGCGAGTCGATCTCGGGGACGACCTCGATGTGCAGGCTTCGGGCCAGGGCCACGATGCGCCGCACCTCGGCCTTGGTGAGGTGCTCGCGCGCCACCACCTCGGGGTGGGAGGTGGACTCGATGCGGAAGGCCTGGTCGTCGGAGAAGTGCAGCCCCAGCTGGTTCAGCTTGAGGTCGGCCATCTCGCGCAGCCGCGCCTCGATCCACCCGGCGGTGAAGTGCTTGCGGGCGATGTCGACCATGAGGCCGCGCTGCGGCCGGGCCGGCCGGTCGCGGATGACCCCTTCGGGCACGATCCCGCCGGAACGCAGCGCCTGTTTCAGGGTCCGGGTGCCGTAGAAGACCCCCGCCTCGTCGGGCCCGGAGATCCGCACCCGCCCGTCGCGGGCGACCAGGGTGTACGACTCGGCGCCGCCGCTCTGCCCGGTCCGCAGCGCCAGCTCGACGTCGCCGGGGCGGGCGGCGCTCTCCCCGCGGTAGCCGGCCTTCAGCTCGCGGGCCAGGAGACGGGCCTCGTCGGCCAGGACACCGCTGCCCTTGGCGAGGACGACCGCGCTGCCGGTGCCGGGCTTCCAGCCGGGGCCGCGTCCGGGTTCGTGCTCGCGCACGGAGGGGATGGTGCGCGGCTCGGAGGAGAGCGGGTAGCTCCGGGTCGGGGTGGGCGCCGGGGACGGTGTCCGGGGCTGTGCGGGGGCGGTGGTGCCGGGCTGGGCCCGGCTCGCGCCCGCGGTGGCGGTACCGCGCCCGTCACCGTCCGTACACCCCGCGGCGACGAGGGACACCGCCACCGCCGCGACCAGCCCCGCCGTCGAACGCCTTGTATGCCGTATCACGCCGCTCACGCGACCACCTCCGTCGCCATCCGTCCAGCACCCCGTCCATGACCTGTACGGAAACTCTCCCGTCCGGGTGAAGTTCCCGCATCTCACGAACAGCTCACGCTCACCCTGTGTAACCTTGTGTCGCTTCCCTCACAGGTTTCCCACACTTTCCCGCTGTCTGTTCGAGGAGCCCACGATGGCCGGCGAACCCACCGCAGGCACCCCGAAACGACCGCCCGCCATACCCGGCACCCGCCTCCTGGCGCGCGCCCCCGGGGGGCCCGCCGACGTGCGGGGTGTGCGGGACGCCCGCCCCCGCGACCTGCGCCTGCGCGAGGGCCGCGCCCCGGAAGGGCGCGTCCCCGCGGGGCTGGCCCGGTTCAACACCGCCCCGCGCGACGCGGCCGAGACCGCGCTGCTCGCCTGCTGCGGCAGCCGCCGCTGGGGCCGCCGCCTCGCCGCCCACCGCCCCTACCCCACGCTGGACGCCCTGCTCGCGGCCGCCGACGAGGCGGGCTACGACCTCTCCGCCGCCGACCTGGCCGAGGCGCTGGCCGACGAGGCCCCGCCCGTGCTGCCGCCCGGCACCCCCGCCGCCGCGCACACCGCCCTGGACGCCGCCCACACCGCGTACCGGAGCCGTTTCGGACACGCGTTCGTGATCTGCCTCGACGGATACCGGCGCGAGGAGCACGTCGACCAGGTGCTGTCCGGGATCCGCTGCCGTCTGGGCCACGAGCCGGACGAGGAGCGGGCGGTCTCCGCCGACGAACTGAGGCGCCTCGTCCGGGCGAGATTGTCCCGCCTCGTCACGGATTCCGGGCACTCGGATAGCCCATTCGTGCTCGTTTGATTGCCTGTTTGATCACACTGGCGTACCCCGGGCGAGCGAACCGACAAGTCGTCGCTACGATGACCAGGGCCGGTGGACCGTACCCGGCCGGGCCAGACCGACATCGAAGCCGGCCGGCCCCAATCCCGCTCCCGGAGGGTTTTTCCGTGCCGGCTGGAACGCTGTACCGCGGCCGGGAAGGCATGTGGTCGTGGGTGGCTCATCGAGTCACCGGCGTCCTCATCTTCTTCTTCCTGTTCGTACACGTACTGGACACCGCTCTCGTCCGCGTCTCGCCCGAGGCCTACGACGACGTCGTCGCCACGTACAAGACGCCGCTCGTCGCGCTGCTGGAGTACGGCCTCGTCGCGGCCATCCTCTTCCACGCGCTCAATGGTCTCCGTGTGATCGCCGTGGACTTCTGGTCCAAGGGCCCCCGCTACCAGAAGCAGATGCTCTGGACCGTGATGGCCCTCTGGATCGTGCTGATGGCGGGCGCCATCTACCCCGTCCTCGGCCACGCCGCACGTGAACTGTTCGGGAGCTGACGCCAGACATGTCCACTGACACCACTTCCGCGGTCGGTCCCGTCGAGGGCGTGAGCCTCTACGACGTGGACAACCCCGCCCCGCTCATCGAGCCGCCGCGCAAGCGGACCAAGAAGACCCCGAAGTCGGCCCGCGGCAACTTCGAGATGGCCGCGTGGCTCTTCATGCGCCTGTCCGGCGTCGTCCTCGTCGTCCTGGTCATCGGCCACCTGCTGATCCAGCTCGTGCTGGACGGCGGCGTCTCCAAGATCGGCTTCGCCTTCGTGGCCGGCCGCTGGGCGTCCCCGTTCTGGCAGGTCTGGGACCTGCTGATGCTGTGGCTGGCCATGCTGCACGGCGCGAACGGCCTGCGTACCGTCATCAACGACTACGCCGAGCGCCCGAACACGCGCCTGTGGCTCAAGGGCCTGCTGTACACCGCCACGGTGTTCACCATCCTTCTGGGCACGCTGGTGATCTTCACCTTCGACCCGAACATCCGCTAGGCACGGGGCTGAGGAAATCCGCATGAAGATCCACAAGTACGACACCGTCATCGTCGGCGCCGGCGGCGCGGGCATGCGCGCCGCCATCGAGGCGACGAAGCGCAGCCGTACCGCCGTGCTGACGAAGCTCTACCCCACCCGCTCCCACACGGGCGCCGCGCAGGGCGGCATGGCCGCCGCGCTGGCGAACGTGGAGGAGGACAACTGGGAGTGGCACACCTTCGACACGGTCAAGGGCGGTGACTACCTGGTCGACCAGGACGCCGCCGAGATCCTGGCGAAGGAGGCCATCGACGCCGTCCTCGACCTGGAGAAGATGGGCCTGCCGTTCAACCGGACCCCGGACGGCACCATCGACCAGCGCCGCTTCGGCGGCCACTCCCGCAACCACGGCGAGGCCCCGGTCCGCCGGTCCTGCTACGCCGCGGACCGCACCGGTCACATGATCCTCCAGACGCTGTACCAGAACTGCGTCAAGGAGGGCGTGGAGTTCTTCAACGAGTTCTACGTCCTGGACCAGCTGATCACCGAGGTCGACGGCGTCAAGAGGTCCGCCGGTGTGGTCGCCTACGAGCTGGCCACCGGCGAGATCCACGTCTTCCAGGCGAAGGCCGTGATCTACGCGTCCGGCGGCACCGGCAAGTTCTTCAAGGTGACCTCCAACGCGCACACCCTGACCGGTGACGGCCAGGCCGCCTGCTACCGGCGCGGTCTGCCGCTGGAGGACATGGAGTTCTTCCAGTTCCACCCGACGGGCATCTGGCGCATGGGCATCCTGCTGACGGAGGGCGCCCGCGGTGAGGGCGGCATCC
Organism: Streptomyces sp. NPDC051310; assembly: GCF_044455245.1. NCBI lineage: Bacteria > Bacillati > Actinomycetota > Actinomycetes > Kitasatosporales > Streptomycetaceae > Streptomyces > Streptomyces sp. NPDC051310. Next base: position 89,955 of record NZ_JBITEO010000027.1, on the reverse strand, counting down.
TGCGCAACAAGGACGGCGAGCGCTTCATGGAGAAGTACGCGCCCGTCATGAAGGACCTGGCGTCGCGTGACGTCGTCTCGCGCTCCATCTACACGGAGATCCGCGAGGGCCGCGGCTGCGGTCCCGAGGGCGACCACGTCTACCTGGACCTGACCCACCTGCCGCCGGAGCAGCTGGACGCCAAGCTCCCGGACATCACCGAGTTCGCCCGTACGTACCTCGGCATCGAGCCGTACACGGACCCGATCCCGATCCAGCCCACCGCGCACTACGCCATGGGCGGCATCCCGACCAACGTCCAGGGCGAGGTCCTGGCGGACAACACCACGGTCGTGCCGGGCCTGTACGCCGCCGGCGAGGTGGCCTGCGTGTCGGTGCACGGCGCCAACCGCCTGGGCACCAACTCGCTGCTGGACATCAACGTCTTCGGCAAGCGCGCCGGCATCGCCGCCGCCGAGTACTCGGCGAAGGCCGACTACGTCGAGCTGCCCGAGAACCCGGCCTCCTTCGTCCAGGAGCAGGTCGAGCGCCTGCGCAACTCCACCGGCAGCGAGCGGGTCTCGGTGCTGCGCAAGGAGCTGCAGGAGACGATGGACGCCAACGTGATGGTGTTCCGCACCGAGCAGACGATCAAGACGGCGGTCGAGAAGATCGCGGAGCTGCGCGAGCGGTACAAGAACGTCGCCATCCAGGACAAGGGCAAGCGGTTCAACACCGACCTGCTGGAAGCCATCGAGCTGGGCAACCTGCTCGACCTCGCCGAGGTCATGGCCGTCTCCGCCCTGGCGCGCAAGGAGTCCCGCGGCGGTCACTACCGCGAGGACTACCCCAACCGCGACGACGTCAACTTCATGCGCCACACCATGGCGTACCGCGAGGTCGGCGACGACGGCACCGAGACCGTCCGCCTCGACTACAAGCCGGTCGTCCAGACCCGCTACCAGCCGATGGAGCGTAAGTACTGATGGCTACCCCCGTCATGGACAAGGCCGAGGCGGTGGCCAAGGCCGCCTCGCCGTACATCACGGTCACCTTCCGGATCCGCCGTTTCAACCCCGAGGTCTCCGACGAGGCCCAGTGGCAGGACTTCCGGATCGAGATCGACCCGAAGGAGCGCGTGCTCGACGGTCTCCACAAGATCAAGTGGGACCTCGACGGCTCGCTCACCTTCCGGCGCTCCTGCGCGCACGGCATCTGCGGCTCCGACGCGATGCGGATCAACGGCAAGAACAGGCTCGCCTGCAAGACGCTGATCAAGGACATCAACCCGGAGAAGCCCATCACGATCGAGGCCATCAAGGGCCTGACGGTCCTCAAGGACCTGGTCGTGGACATGGAGCCGTTCTTCCAGGCGTACCGCGACGTGATGCCCTTCCTCATCACCAAGGGCAACGAGCCGACGCGTGAGCGGATCCAGTCGGCCGAGGACCGCGAGCGGTTCGACGACACCACCAAGTGCATCCTGTGCGCCGCGTGCACGTCGTCCTGCCCGGTCTTCTGGAACGACGGCCAGTACTTCGGCCCGGCCGCCATCGTCAACGCGCACCGCTTCATCTTCGACTCGCGCGACGAGGCCGGGGAGCAGCGGCTGGAAATCCTCAACGACAAGGACGGCGTGTGGCGCTGCCGCACCACGTTCAACTGCACGGAGGCGTGCCCGCGCGGCATCGAGATCACCAAGGCGATCCAGGAAGTGAAGCGCGCGCTCATCACGCGTCGCTACTGATCGTCCGACACGCTCCCGGGAAGGCCCGTTTCTGTACGCTCAGCCGTACAGGACGGGCCTTCGCCGATTCCGGCGGGCGGCAACCGAGGACGGGTGAGATGAGCGAGCCGAATCCGTACGCGGACGGGGAGTACACATGGGGTCCGCCGCCTCCGGGGGCCGGGTACGGCTTCCCGGGCGCCGGGTACGGGCAGCCGGGCGCGGTGCCGGGCCACGGCCACCCGCAGCAGTTCCCGGTCGTGCCCGCGGGCGGTCCCCCGCGGGTTCCGCTGCTCTCCCTCGGTGACATCACCGTCCTGCCGGACACCATCGTGACGCCGGCCGGTCCCATGCCGCTCAAGGGCGCGGTGTGGAGCGCCACCGACATGTCGCGCACGGAGGAGCGGATCCCGCAGCACGCGATCGTGCTGGCGGTCGTCTTCGCGGTCTTCTGCCTGCTGGGTCTGCTGTTCCTGCTGATGAAGGAGCGCCACACCGTCGGCTGGATCCAGGTGACGGTGACCAGCGGCGGCCGGCACCACTCCACGCTGATCCCGGCCACCGGCCCCGAGTCCTTCCACGTGGTGATGGGGCAGATCAACTACGCGCGGTCGCTCAGTCTGTGACGGCGTCCTTCGTACCGGTGGTTTGGCCGAACACCGCGTAGACCGATTAGGTGCCTCGGGCATGTAGTGGAGATCGGCGATTCCTTCGCAGACCGATCCCCAGCTTGCGAGGCCACCATGACGGAAGCCGTCGCGTTCCCCCAGGACCGCGCCTGCCCCTACCATCCCCCCACCGGCTACGAGCCGCTGCGCGAGCAGCGGCCGCTCTCCCGCGTCACGCTGTACGACGGCCGCTCGGCGTGGGTCGTCACCGGACACGCGGTCGCGCGGCAGCTCCTGACCGACCAGAGGCTGTCCACCGACTTCACCCACGAGGCGTTCCCCTTCCCCTCCCGGCGGTTCGCCACCGTGCGCCAGCGCCGCAAGCCCGCCCTGCTCGGCTACGACGACCCCGAGCACAACGTCCAGCGGCGGATGCTGATCCCGAGCTTCTCCCTCAAGCGCACGGCCGATCTGCGGCCGCGCATCCAGCAGACGGTGGACGAGCTGCTCGACGCCATGGTCGAGCAGGGGCCGCCGGCCGAACTCGTCTCGGCGTTCGCGCTGCCGGTGCCGTCCATAGTGATCTGCGAGCTCCTCGGCGTGCCGTACGCGGACCACGACTTCTTCGAGGCGCAGTCGCGCCGGATCCTGCGGGGCCCGACGGGCGAGGACGCCGATGACGCCCGCCGGCAGTTGGAGGGCTACCTCGGCGATCTGGTCGACCGCAAACGCGGCAAGCCCGGGACGGGCGTGCTCGACGACCTGGTCGCCCAGCAGCTCGCCCGGGGGGAGCTGGACCGGGACGGGCTCGTACAGCTCGCCACCGTCCTGCTCGTCGCCGGCCACGAGACCACGGCGAACATGATCTCGCTGGGCACCTTCACGCTGCTCCGGCACCCGGAGCGGCTGGCCGAACTGCGGGCGGACCCGTCGCTGATGCCGGCCGCCGTGGAGGAGCTGCTGCGGTTCCTGTCGATCGCGGACGGGATGCTGCGCCTGGCGACCGACGACATCGAGATCGCGGGCGTCACCATCCGGGCGAACGAGGGCGTGGTCTTCTCGACCTCCGTCATCAACCGGGACACGGCCGCGTACGCCGAGCCGGACACGCTCGACTGGCACCGCTCGGCCCGGCACCACGTGGCGTTCGGGTTCGGCATCCACCAGTGCCTGGGGCAGAACCTGGCCCGGGCGGAGATGGAGATCGCGCTGCGGACCCTGTTCGCACGTTTGCCGGGGCTGCGGCTGGCGGCTCCGGCCGAGGAGATCCCCTTCAAACCGGGCGACACGATCCAGGGGATGCTGGAACTCCCCGTGACGTGGTGAGTTGATGTCCGGTATGCGAATCTCCCTCGATCATGACGTCTGCATCGGAGCGGGGCAGTGCGCCCTGACCGCGCCGGGCGTCTTCACCCAGGACGACGACGGCTTCGGGATGCTGGTGCCCGGACGCGAGGACGGCGGCGGCGACCCGCTGGTACGGGAGGCCGCGCGCGGCTGCCCGGTGCGGGCGATCGAGGTCGCCGACTGACGGAGCGCCATCGCCGGGGCGGTCCGGGACCCCGGGGTCCCGGGCCGCCCCTTTCGCATGTCCGCCCCGGGCACCCCGGCCTTGAACACGTTCAAACAGAGGTCTAGAGTCATGGCCAACAGCTTTTGAACGCGTTCAAAGGAGCGTGGGGCATGGACCTCACTGTCATCGCGTATGCCGTCTACCTGCTGATCAGCGTGGCGCTCACCGTCTGGGTCGCCCGGACGCTGAGCCGGAACGGACGGATCTTCCTCGCCGACGTGCTGCACGGCAACGAGAAACTCGCCGACGCCGTCAACCACCTGCTGGTGGTCGGCTTCTACCTGGTCAACCTCGGCTTCGTCGCCCTGTACCTGGGCCAGGACGAGGCCGTGCGCGACGCCCGGGAGCTCTTCGAGGCGCTGTCGGTGAAGCTCGGGGTCGTCCTGCTGGTGCTGGGCGTGCTGCACCTGGCCAACGTGTACGTGCTCAACAGGATCCGGCGGCGCGGGGCCATGGAACGCGAGCAGGTGCCGCCGGTGCCGCCGCAGGGGTGGACCGGACAGGGCCACCACGGCCCCTGGGCCGCGCCCGTGACGGGCGCGTGAGCCGGCCGTGCGCTCCCCGGGGCCGCGTACGCCCGTGAAGCGGCTGACCGTGCTGTACGACGCGCGGTGCCCGCTCTGCGTCCACCTGCGGCACTGGCTGATGCGGCAGCCCCGGCTGGTCCCGCTGGACCTCGTGCCCGCGGCCTCGGAGGAGGCCCGGCGCCGGTTCCCCGCGCTGGACCACCGGGCCACGCTGGAGGAGATCACCGTCATCGGCGACGCCGGCCAGGTCTACCGCTCCACCGCGGCCTGGATCGTCTGCCTGTGGGCGCTCGCCGAGCACCGGCCCAAGGCCCACTGGCTCGCCTCCCCGGCCGGTCTGCCCTTCGCCCGGGTCACGGTCCTCGCGGCCGCCAGGTGGCGGGAGGCGACGGGGGCGGGGGCGCCGGACCCGGACTGCCGGGACGGGCGGTGCGAGGTGCCGGCCGGGGCGCCCGGGGCGCCCGGCTAGGCTCGGACACCGTGACGGACGAGAAGGACGAGCAGGACCAGGGGGACGAGGCCGACGTGACGGCAAGGACGCCGAGGAAGGCGAAGGCGGCCGGGACCGCACCGGCCACCGGTGACGCGGCGCCGGTGAAGCCGGCCAAGCCCGCGACGGCCGCCGGGGACGGCAGGGGCTCCAAGGCCCCCCGCAGCGAGCAGACCCGCACCCTCATCCTCGAAACCGCGCTCCGGCTGTTCCAGGAGCGCGGTTTCGACCGGACCACGATGCGCGCCATCGCCCAGGAGGCGGGCGTCTCCGTCGGCAACGCGTACTACTACTTCTCCTCCAAGGAGCACCTCGTCCAGGGTTTCTACGACCGGCTGGCCGCCGAGCACGAGGTGGCCGTCCAGCCGGTCCTCACCGGCGACGAGGACCTCGCCGTCCGCATCCGCGACTCCCTGCTGACCTGGCTGGACGTGGCGGAGCCGTACCACCGCTTCGCGACCCAGTTCTTCAAGAACGCCGCCGACCCCGAGAGTCCGCTCAGCCCCTTCTCGGCGGAGTCCGCCGCCGCGCGCGAGGCCGCGATCTCGATCCACCGGCGGGTCCTGTCCGGCTCGGACACCAAGACCGCGCCGGAACTGGCCGAGATGCTGCCCCATCTGATGTGGCTGATGCAGATGGGCCTGGTGCTGTTCTGGGTGTACGACCGGACGGAAGGCACCGAGCGCAGCCGCCGCCTCGTCGAGCGCACCGCCCCCATCGCCGCGCGCGCCATCGCCCTCTCCCGCTTCCGGGTGCTGCGGCCGATGGTGCGCCAGGTGCACGAGGTGCTGGAGGAGTTCCTCCCCGGCCGCCTCTGAGGAAACGGTGTCCGCGCCCCGCGCGCCCGGCGCCCGGCGCCCTCTACGCGCTCTTCGCCGCGAGCTCGACGACCGTGATGTCCGAGGGCGCGCCCACCCGGACGGGCGGGCCCCACGCGCCGGCGCCGCGCGACACGTAGAGCTGGGTGTCCCCGTACCGCTCCAGGCCGGCGACGGTGGGGTTGGCGAGGTCGGCGAGGAAGTTCCCGGGCCAGAGCTGCCCGCCGTGGGTGTGGCCGGACAGCTGGAGGTCCACCCCGTGGCGCACCGCGTCGTGGATGACGACCGGCTGGTGGGCGAGGAGCACGGCGGCCCGGCTGCGGTCCCGGTCGCCGAGGGCGGCCGCGAAGTCCGGGCCGTCGCCGTGGGCGGCGCCCGCGACGTCGTTGACCCCGGCGAGGTCGAAGCCGGACAGCTCGACGCGCTCGTTGGGCAGCGGGCGCAGGCCCAGCTCGCGGACGTGGTCCACCCACTGCTCGGCGCCGGAGAAGTACTCGTGGTTGCCGGTCACGAAGAAGGCGCCGTCGCGGGCGCGCAGCCGGGCGAGCGGCTCGGCGGCCGGGCCCAGGTCCTCGACGCTGCCGTCGACCATGTCCCCGACGACCGCGACGAGGTCGGGCTGGGTGGCGTTGATCGTGTCGACGATCCGCTGCGTGTGGGCGCGTCCGAGGATGGGGCCCAGGTGGATGTCGCTCACCACCGCGATCCGGTATCCGTGGACGCGCCGCCCGAGCTTGGCGAGCGGCACCGTCACCCGCTTGACGCGCGGGCCGCGCAGGACGCCGTAGGTGCCGTACCCCACGGTGGCGAGGGCGGCACCGGCCGCCGCGCCGCCGACGACCCGCGCGACGAAGAGCCGTCTGCCGAGATCCGCGTCCCGCGCCGCCGGCACCGGAGCCGGGCCGGCGGCCGGAGCAGCGGCAGCGGTCCCGTCGGCCGGTCCGCCGGCGGCGGGACCCTCGGGCGGCGCCGGGGCCGCGGACGCGGGCGGCACCGTCGCCGGCTGCGGCGACGCCACGGCGGCCCGGTCCCGGGGGGGGGGGGGGGGGGGGGGGGGGGGGGGGGGGGGGGGGGGGGCGGGGGGGCCGGCGGCCGCCCCCCCGCCGCGCCCGCCCCCCCCCCGCGCGCGCCCCCCCGCCCGCCGCCCCCCCCCCCCCCCCCCCCCCCCCCCCCCCCGCCCCCCCCCGCGCCCGCCCCCCCCCCCCCCCCCGCCGCTCCAGCCGGCGCCGCAGCAGCGGGCGCACGGCCTCCCCCACCAGCAGCGCCAGCACCACGTACAGCAGGACCGCCAGCCACAGGAACCCGGGCCAGGCCAGCACGCTCTGGAGCCAGAAGGGCGCGCCCGCCCGGCCCGCGGTCAGCGCGCCGAGCGAGAGCAGCGGCAGCACGACCGCGGCCGCGGTGCCCGCCCGGCGGGCCGGGCTCGCGGGCACGGTCACATCGCGCACCAGGCGCCGCCACACGTACCAGTGGACGACTCCCAGCAGCCCCAGGATCACGACGAGCAGCAGCAGGACGAGCACGACCGACCCCCTAGGCGCCGCGTGAGCCGCGCCGCAGCGCGCGCACGCCACGCAACCCGATGACCCCGACGACCGTCCCCAGAACAAAGGACGTCAGGGCGAGCAGCAGATGGACCCAGAAGTACGCCGTCGGGTCACCCGCGTCGTCGAAGGCGAGACCGCTCGCGTCGTTCCAGAGATTCTTGATGAAAGTGACCCAGATGACCCAGCTCCACACCCCGAAGGCGAGCAGGAACCAGGAAGCCGGGCGGCTGAGCTTCATGGAGCAAGTATCACCACCGTCGGCGGCGTGTCGTGAGCCGGGTCGGGTGTGGGTGCTGTCACCAACCGTGGACGCTCCCTGTACGTTCTCGATCGTGTCTGCTCTGAAAAAGATCGCATTGACGGTCACAGCCGCCGCGCTGCTGCTGCCCGCCCTCACCGCCGCCCCCGCGTCCGCGGCCCCGAAGGACGACACGCAGCCGAAGCCGCCCGCCCTGATGTCCACGGTCGGCGGCAAGGCACTCGGACGGCCCGGCACCCAGGTGAACCTGGCCCCCGGCGTGCCGGTGCTGCCCAAGGAGGTGACGGGCCGCTCCTGGATCGTCGCGGACGCCGAGACGGGGGACGTGCTGGCCTCGCACAACGCGCACTGGCGGCTGCCCCCGGCCTCCACCCTGAAGATGCTCTTCGCGGACACGCTGCTGCCCAGGCTTCCCCGGACGCAGACGCACCTGGTGACCCAGAAGGACCTGGCGAAGGTCGGCGAGGGCTCCAGCCTGGTCGGGGTGAAGGAGAAGCAGAGCTACACCGTCCACGACCTGTGGCTGGGCGTCTTCCTGCGCTCCGGCAACGACGCCGTGCACGTCCTGTCCGAGATCAACGGCGGCATCGAGAAGACCGTCAAGGAGATGAACGACCGGGCCGAAGAGCTGCAGGCGCTGGACACCCACGTCGTCTCGCCCGACGGATACGACGCCGAGGGCCAGGTCTCCTCCGCGTACGACCTCACGCTCATCGCCCGCAGCGGCATGCAGAACAAGGACTTCCGGGAGTACTGCTCGACGCCCCGGGCGAAGTTCCCCGGGGAGCTGAAGCCCGGCAAGAAGCGCGAGGTGTTCGAGATCCAGAACACCAACCGGCTGCTGACCGGCGACTACGGCATCACGCCGTACAAGGGCATCGCGGGCGTGAAGAACGGCAGTACGACGCATGCCGGTGCGACCTTCACGGGCGTGGCCGAACGGGGCGGGAAGGTGCTCCTGGTGACGGTGATGAACCCGTCGGCGAAGGAGAGCCACGCCGTCTACAAGGAGGCCGCGCGGCTGCTGGACTGGGGCTTCTCCGCGGCGGGGAAGGTCAGGCCGGTCGGTGAGCTGGTGCCGCCGAAGTCCGCGCGCACGGGCACGGACACCACGAAGCAGATCGAGACGGGCAGCGGCGAGGCGACCAAGGCGCCGGTCGCCGCCTCGCAGACCGGCGGCGGCGACGGCGTGGGGATCGCGCTGGCGGTGGCCGGCGGGGTGCTGGTGCTGCTCGCGGGCGCGGTGTTCCTGGTCAACCGCCGCTGGCCGCTGCCCGATCTGGTACGCCGCCGGCATCGGGAGCCGGAGGACGCTTAGAGCTCGTCGCCGTCCAGGCGGCGCAGAACAGCAGCAGCTTGGCGGTGAAGTTGATCCACAGCAGCAGCGCGACCGGCACCCCGAAAGCGCCGTACACCGACTTCGTCGCCACGCTGCTCATGTAGCCGCCGAGCAGCAGCTTCAGCGCCTCGAAGCCGACCGCGCCGATCAGCCCCGCGACGAGGAGGCGGCGGCGCGGCGGCTGGACGCCCGGCAGCAGCGACAGGACGTACAGCAGGATCACGAAGTCGGCGAGGACGGCGACCGCGAGGGCCCCGGTCTGCAGGAGCACCCCGCCGGCGCCGGTGCCGTGGATGCCGAGCCGTTCGGCGGTCCAGCCGACGGCGGTGGAGCCGAGGGCCGAGGCGGCGAGCGAGGCCAGCCCGGTGAGGCCGAGGCCGCCGAGGACGACGGCGTCCTTGCCCTTGCGGACGAAGGGGTTCTCCTCGTCGCTGTCGTCGCAGCTCCAGACGGCGCGCAGGCAGTCGCGCATGGAGCCGACCCAGTTGATGCCGGTGAACAGCAGGACGGCGCCGGCGACCAGTCCGACCGTGCCGGCGTTGGCGATCAGCGAGTCGAGGTCGAGCTGGTCGGAGATGCCGGGCACCTGCTCGGCCAGCCGGTGCTCGATGTCGCGCCGTTGCGCGTCGCTGAGGAGCCCGGCGCCGACGGCGGCGGTGACGGCGATCAGCGGGAAGAGCGCGACGAAGCTCGTGAAGGTGATCGCGGCGGCCAGGCGCGTCCAGTGGACGTGGTCGAGGGTCTCGCATGAGCGCCAGGCGTGCGTGCGCATCAGCCGCGCGGCCCACGGGCCGATGAGGGGGAGCTTGGTCAGCCAGTCCATGGGGCTCGTCTACCCCCTGCTGCGAAGACCAGGGTCCGCGTCCCCCAGAAGCGCAGGCAGGTGGCGAGGACCATGCCGACGCCCAGCCCGGAGACGGTGTCCGCGAGCGGGGACGTGAGCCCGAGCCCGTAGTGCGACACCCCGAGGCAGGCCGCCTGGACGGCGGCGCCGGCGAGGTTGACGCCGAAGAAGACCGCGTATTCGCGCAGGCGCACGCCTCGGCGGCGGTAGGTACCCAGGGCGTTGCCGAGGTAGGCGACGGTGCAGCCGGCGAGGAAGGACAGGCCCTTGGCGGGGAGCGGGCCGAGAGCCGGTCTCAGCAGCAGGAACAGGGCGAGGTCGGCGGCGTACGCGACGCCTCCCGCGCCGAGGAAGCCCAGGAGTTCGCGCCTCCTCACAGGTCGGCGACCGCCATCCCGTACATCGCCGTCCACACGGCTCCGATGACCGCGAGGGGCCGGTCGCGCAGGACCACGTCCTCGGGGGCGCCCGCGGCGCCGCGGTCGGCGAAGACGGCGTAGCGCAGGACGGCGAGGATGAAGGCGATCATGGAGAGCTGCCGCCAGGTGCCGGTGTGTTCCAGGGCCCAGAGGCAGTAGCCGAGGACGGCGACGCCGGCGGCGAGCTGCCAGACGAAGCGGAGGTAGCCGGTCGTGTACTCGTTGAGCAGCACGCGCGTCTCGCCCTTGCGGCCCGCCATCTGCACGGCCTCCGAGTAGCGCTTGGCGGAGACCATGAAGAGCGCGCCGAAACCGGTGGTGATGAGGAACCAGCGGGAGAGCGGGATGCCGAGCGCCACCCCGCCGATCATCGCGCGCATCACGAAACCGGTCGTGACCACGGCGAGGTCCACGACGAGGACGTGCTTGAGGCGCAGGCAGTACGCCAGCTGCATCGCGAGGTACGCGGCGAGCAGCGCGGCCGTCATGGGGGTGCACAGCACGGCGCCCGCGACGACCGCGCCGAACGCCAGGACGGCTCCCGTGCCGTACGCCACCGGCACCGGCACCTCGCCGGCGGCGACGGGCCGGCGGCACTTGACCGGGTGGGCGCGGTCGGCGTCGGCGTCGCGGGCGTCGTTGATCAGGTAGACGGCCGAGGCGGCGGCCGTGAACAGCAGGAACACGATGCCGAGCCGGAGCGCCGTGTGCCGCGACACGAGTTCCCCGGCGGCGGCCGGCGCGGCGACCACGAGCACGTTCTTGACCCACTGCCGCGGGCGAGCGGCCCGCAGCACCCCGCACCCCATCCCGCGCCCCGCGCCGCGCGGCGGGGCCTCGGCCACCGCGACCCCGCGCTCACCCACGTGACCACCCCCCGGGCGCCCGGGCGCGCAGGCGCGGGCGGGCGGTGACGTCACGCATCGCCCACCGCGCCCCGGTCCTCGCCGTCGCCGCGCCCAGCAGCGCGCCGGCGACGACGTCCGTCGGGTAGTGGACGCCCACCACCAGCCGGGAGACGCACATCGCGGCCGCCACCGGTGCGGCCAGCCGCCGGACGCCGGGGCTCAGGGCCCCGAAGAGCAGGGCCGCGGCGGTCGCCGAGGTGGCGTGGGAGCTGGGGAAGGAGTGGCACCCCGCGGTCCGCACGAGCGCGGCGCCGCCGTCCGGCCGCGGCCGGCGCACCAGCCGCTTCACCCCCATGCTCACGGCGTGCGCGGCACCGGTCAGCGCGGTGGCCCGCAGCCACGCCCGGCGCCGCTCCCGGTCGGCCGCGGCGCCAGCGAGACCGGCCGCGAGCCAGAGCGCGCCGTGCTCGCCGCTGAACGACAGCGCCCGCGCGGCCACCGCCGTCGCCGGACTGCGGTGTCCGCAGGCGCGTGCGGCGGCCAGCAGGCGGTGGTCGACGTGTCGCATCCGCCTCCCCTTCCCTCGACGCACCGTTCGGGTGCGTCCACGACCGCGACTCTCGCCCGCCGCCCGCCGTGCCGCACGGCAATCTTTCATGACACTCGTTTAATCACCCATTTCGGCGAGTCAGCCCAGAAAACCACCAAAGGGGACTTTTACGGCGATACCTTCGCCCTCATGCCCACCGAGCCCCTCACCGGATGGGGCCGCACCGCCCCCACCGCCGCCCGTGTCGTCCGCCCCCGCAGCCACGAGGAGGCGGCCGCCGCCGTCCGGGCCTGCGGCGCCCGCGGGAGCATCGCCCGCGGCCTCGGCCGGGCCTACGGCGACGCGGCGCAGAACGCCGGCGGCGCCGTCCTCGACATGACCGCCCTCGACCGCATCCGCTCCGTCGACGCCGACACCGGGGTCGTGGTCTGCGACGCCGGCGTCAGCCTGCACCGCCTGATGGAGGTCCTGCTCCCGCTCGGCTGGTTCGTCCCGGTCACCCCCGGCACCCGGTACGTCACCGTCGGCGGAGCCGTCGCCGCCGACATCCACGGCAAGAACCACCACGTCTCGGGCTCCTTCAGCCGCCACGTCCGCGGCCTGGAGCTCCTCACCGCCGACGGCACGGTCCGCTCCGTCCCGCCCGGCACCGACCTCTTCGACGCCACCGCGGGCGGCATGGGCCTCACCGGCGTGATCCTCTCCGCCACGGTCCGGCTCGTGCCCGTCGAGACCTCCCTGATGTCCGTCGACACCGAACGCGCCCGCGACCTCGACGACCTGATGGCCCGCCTGACCACGACCGACCACCGCTACCGCTACTCCGTCGCCTGGATCGACCTGCTCGCCCGGGGCGCCGCGACCGGCCGCGCGGTCCTCACCCGCGGCGACCACGCCCCGTACGACGCCCTCCCCGCCGCCGCCCGGCGCCGTCCGCTGGGCTTCCGCACCGGCCGGCTGCCCCCGCCGCCCGGCCTCGTACCGGACGGCCTGCTCAACCGCACCACCGTCCGCGCCTTCAACGAGTTCTGGTACCGCAGGGCCCCCCGCCGCCCCAGCACCGGCCGGCTCCAGCGCATCCCCGCCTTCTTCCACCCCCTCGACGGCGTCCCGCACTGGAACCGTGTCTACGGCCGCGCCGGCTTCGTCCAGTACCAGTTCGTCGTCCCGTACGGGCAGGAGGACGCGCTGCGCCGCGTCGTGCGGCGCATCTCGCGGCGCGGCTGTCCCTCGTTCCTCGCCGTGCTCAAGCGCTTCGGCACGGCCGACCCGGGCTGGCTGTCGTTCCCCATGCCGGGCTGGACGCTGGCGCTGGACATCCCGGCCGGGCTGCCGGGCCTCGGCGCCTTCCTGGACGGGCTCGACGACGAGGTGGCGGCGGCGGGCGGCCGGGTCTACCTGGCCAAGGACTCCCGGCTGCGCCCGGACACCCTGCGCGCCATGTACCCCCGCCTCCCCGACTTCCTCGACCTGCGCGCACGGCTGGACCCGCGCGCGGTCTTCACCTCGGACCTCGCCCGCCGCCTCGCGTTGTAGGAGCACACCGTCATGAAGGACGCCTTCGGCAGCCCGCAGTCCCTCCTCGTCCTCGGCGGGACGTCAGGGATCGGGCTCGCCACCGCCCGCCGCCTCGTCGCCCGCCGCACCCGTACCGTGTGGCTCGCCGGCCGGCCCTCGCCCGGCCTGGACGCGGCGGCCGCGTCCCTGCGGGAGCTCGGCGCCGACGCCCGGACCGTGCCGTTCGACGCGCTCGACACCGCCGCGCACGAGGAGGTCCTCGGCAAGGTGTTCGCCGAGGGGGACCTCGACATGGTGCTGCTGGCGTTCGGCGTGCTGGGCGACCAGGCCCACGACGAAGCCACCCCGCCCGCGGCCGTCCGGGTCGCCCTGACCAACTACACCGGCGCCGTCTCGGTGGGCCTGGTCTGCGCGAACGCCCTGCGGGCGCAGGGCCACGGCTCCCTGGTGGTGCTGTCCTCCGTGGCCGCCGAACGGGCCCGCCGCGCCAACTTCGTCTACGGCTCCAGCAAGGCCGGGCTCGACGCCTTCGCGCAGGGCCTCGGCGACGCCCTGCACGGCACGGGCGTGCACGTCATGGTGGTCAGGCCCGGCTTCGTCCGGACGAGGATGACGGCGGGACGCGCCGAGCCTCCGCTCGCGACGACCCCCGAGGCCGTGGCGCACGCGATCGAGCAGGGCCTGCGGCGCCGGTCGGGGACCGTCTGGGTGCCGGGCACCCTGCGGCCGGTGATGTCCGTACTGCGGCACCTGCCGCGCCCGCTGTTCCGCCGCCTGCCGCTGTGACGCCGGGCGACGCGGCGTCGCGAGCCCGGCGTGATCGGCACGACAGGGCCTAGGTGCGCGTGGCGGCCGGCTCGTCCACCGGTGAGCCCTGCGCGGGCACCCCCTTGGGCGGGCGGCCGGCCCCGAACTCGTACTCGTACAGCTCGCGCCACACGCCGTCGGAACCCTGCTCGTAGAGCGCGAAGGAGCCGACCGTCCACGCCGCCTCGAAGCCGGCGAGTTCCTCGTACGCCCGGTCCATCGCCTCGTCGGGGATGCCGTGCGCCACCGTCACGTGCGGGTGGTACGGGAAGGCCAGCTCGCGCGCCAGCGGACCGGAGGCGTCACGGACCTGCCGCTGCAGCCAGGAGCACGCCGACGCGCCCTCCACGACCTGGACGAACACGACCGGCGACAGCGGCCGGAACGTGCCCGTGCCGCTCAGCCGCATCGGGAAGGAGCGGCCGGCCGCCGCGACGGCCGCCAGGTGGGCGCGGACCGCGGGCAGCCGTGCCGCGTCGACCTCGGTCGGCGGCAGGAGGGTGACGTGCGTGGGGATGCCGTGCGCGGCGGGATCCCCGAAGCCCGCGCGCCGCTCCTGGAGCAGGCTGCCGTAGGGCTCCGGGACCGCGATCGAAACGCCGAGCGTTACGGTCCCCACGTCGTTCTCCGTTCTCCTCGGTACGGCCGTCCGGCCGGTCGGTGCCGTCGCGGCGCGACCGGTGCGCCGCCAGTGTGGCGGGTGCACCCGCCCCATGACCAGAGCGGTCCGGACTCAGTGCTTGGCGGGCAGGAAGCCCACCTTCTCGTACGTCCGCGCGAGCGTCTCGCCGGCGACCGTGCGCGCCTTCTCCGCACCCTTGGCCAGGATCGAGTCCAGCGTCTCGGGGTCGTCCAAGTATTCCTGGGTGCGGGTCCGGAACGGGGTGACGAAGTCCACCATCACCTCGGCGAGGTCCGTCTTCAGCGCCCCGTACATCTTGCCCTCGTAGGCCCGCTCCAGGTCGGGGACGGAGGTACCGGTGAGGGTCGACATGATCGTCAGCAGATTGCTGACGCCCGGCTTGTTCTCCAGGTCGAAGCGGATCACGGTGTCGGTGTCCGTGACCGCGCTCTTGACCTTCTTCGCGGTGGTCTTCGGTTCGTCCAACAGGTTGATCAGGCCCTTCGGCGTGGACGCCGACTTGCTCATCTTGACCGTCGGGTCCTGCAGGTCGTAGATCTTCGCCGTTTCCTTCAGGATGTACGGCGCCGGGACGGTGAACGTCTCACCGAAGCGGGTGTTGAACCGCTCGGCGAGGTCCCGGGTGAGCTCGATGTGCTGCCGCTGGTCCTCGCCGACCGGCACCTCGTGCGCCTGGTAGAGCAGGATGTCCGCCACCTGGAGGATCGGGTACGTGAACAGGCCGACGGTGGCGCGGTCCGCGCCCTGCTTGGCGGCCTTGTCCTTGAACTGCGTCATGCGGCTGGCCTCGCCGAAGCCGGTCAGGCAGTTCATGACCCAGCCGAGCTGGGCGTGCTCGGGCACGTGGCTCTGCACGAAGAGCGTGCAGCGCTCGGGGTCGAGGCCCGCCGCGAGGAGCTGGGCCGCGGCGAGCCGGGTGTTGGCCCGCAGCTCGGCCGGGTCCTGCGGGACGGTGATCGCGTGCAGGTCGACGACCATGTAGAAGGCGTCGTGGGTCTCCTGGAGCGCCACCCACTGACGGACCGCACCGAGGTAGTTGCCGAGGTGGAACGAGCCTGCGGTGGGCTGGATTCCGGAGAGCACACGAGGACGATCAAAGGCCATGTCCCTCATTCTCTCAGGTGCCGCCGACAGCTCGGGAACGCGTCCGGCGGCGGGCGGAACCGGCCGGCGGCGGCCGGATCCGCGTACGCCACCCCGCGTTCCGGCGCGGCCGGGCGGGGACCGCCGCGAATGAGACGAGGAACACAGTTCCTGCGGCGGTCCGGCAGCGTGCCGCGGCCGGTGGCGGTGCCCCTGCGGGCGGTCCCCGGGGCCGTCAGGTGGTGCCGCGGGCCCCGGCCCCCGTACGCCGGGACGGCCCGGAAAGCGGAGGCCGGGGCGGCCGGTCCGGGAGGCCGGAGGCCGGGGCCTGGGCGGCTAGACCGGGAGGCCGGGGGCCGGGTGGGCGGCCATCAGGTCGGCGACCTCGGCGCGGATCTTGGTCAGGGTGTCCTCGTCGCCCGTGCGCGCCGCGGTGACGCCCCGGTCGATCCACTCGGCGACGGCCGCCATGTGGTCCGTGCCGAGGCCCCGCGAGGTCAGGGAGGGGGTGCCGATGCGGATGCCGGAGGGGTCGAAGGGCTTGCGCGGGTCGTACGGGACGGTGTTGTAGTTGACGACGATCCCGGCCCGGTCGAGGGCCTTCGCGGCCACCTTGCCCGGGACGTCCTTCGAGGTGAGGTCCATCAGGATCAGGTGGTTGTCCGTCCCGCCGGAGACGAGGTCGAAGCCGCGGGTGAGCAGCTCGGCGGCGAGGGCCCCGGCGTTGGCCACGACCGCGTGGGCGTAGTCACGGAAGGCCGGCTGGGCGGCCTCGTGGAGGGCGACGGCGATGGCGGCCGTCGTCTGGTTGTGGGGGCCGCCCTGGAGGCCGGGGAAGACCGCCTTGTCGATGGCCTTGGCGTGCTCCTCGCGCGCCATCAGCATCGCGCCCCGCGGCCCGCGCAGCGTCTTGTGCGTGGTCGTGGAGACCACGTCCACGTGCGGTACGGGAGAGGGGTGGGCGCCGCCGGCGACGAGCCCCGCGATGTGCGCGATGTCGGCGACCAGCACGGAGCCGGCCTCACGGGCGATCTCCGCGAAGGCGGCGAAGTCGATGGTCCGCGGCAGGGCGGTGCCACCGCAGAAGATGATCCTCGGCCGCTCCGCGAGGGCGAGGTCGCGGACCTGGTCGAAGTCGATGAGGCCCGTGTCCGGGCGTACGCCGTACTGGACGCCGCGGAACCACGTGCCGGTGGCGGAGACGCCCCAGCCGTGGGTGAGGTGACCGCCCATCGGGAGGGCCATGCCCATCACGGTGTCGCCGGGCTCGGCGAAGGCCAGGTGGACGGCGAGGTTCGCCGGGGAGCCGGAGTAGGGCTGCACGTTGGCGTGGTCCGCGCCGAACAGCGCCTTGGCCCGGGCGGTGGCGAGCAGCTCGACCCGGTCGATGTTCTGCTGGCCCTCGTAGTAGCGGCGCCCGGGGTAGCCCTCGCTGTACTTGTTCTGCAGGACGGTGCCGGAGGCTTCCAGCACGGCGCCGGAGACGTAGTTCTCGCTGGGGATCAGGCGCAGGGTCTCGGCCTGCAGCCGCTCCTCGGCGCCGACGAGCGCGGCGAGTTCCGGATCGGCCGCGGAGAGGGCCGGGTGGTGCGGGGGAAGGGAACGGTCGGTCATGGCGTCCTCCAGGGGGCCGGCAGCACTCACGATCGACGAGGTCCCCAGGCGGGCGGCACCTCGCGCGGTCTGCCGCGCACGGCTCCCCCGGGGTCGCTTCCCCGTACGCCAGTCGCCGTGCGTGGGGCCACCTTAACGGCCGGGTCGATCAAAGGTTTCCCCGTCCACATGGCGAGCGACGATAGATAAGGGTGCACCCCCCGCCCACGGCCGCAGGACGAACGGAGATCCCGTGTCGAGAACGCAAGAGGCGATCGCTTCCGCGGAGGCGCGCAGTGCGCACAACTACCACCCGTTGCCCGTCGTCGTCGCCTCCGCGGAGGGCGCCTGGATGACCGATGTCGAGGGGCGCCGCTTCCTCGACATGCTCGCCGGGTACTCCGCGCTCAACTTCGGGCACGGCAACCGGCGGCTGATCGACGCCGCCAGGGCCCAGCTGGAGCGGGTGACGCTGACCTCCCGCGCCTTCTACCACGACCGGTTCGCCGACTTCTGCGCGCAGCTGGCCGACCTGTGCGGCATGGAGATGGTGCTGCCGATGAACACGGGCGCGGAGGCGGTGGAGACCGCCGTGAAGACCGCCCGCAAGTGGGGCTACCGCGTCAAGGGCGTCCCGGACGGCATGGCGAAGATCATCGTGGCGGCGGACAACTTCCACGGCCGGACGACCACGATCGTCAGCTTCTCGACCGACCCGGAGGCGCGCGCGGACTACGGGCCGTACACCCCGGGCTTCGAGATCGTGCCGTACGGGGACGCGGCCGCCCTCGAGGAGGCGATGACGGAGAACACCGTGGCCGTGCTGCTGGAGCCGATCCAGGGCGAGGCCGGGGTGCTGGTGCCGCCGCCGGGCTACCTCTCCCGGGTCCGGGAGCTCACCCGGGAGCGGAACGTGCTGTTCATCGCGGACGAGATCCAGTCGGGCCTGGGCCGCACCGGGCGGACGTTCGCCTGCGAGCACGAGGGCGTGGTGCCGGACATGTACGTGCTCGGCAAGGCGCTGGGCGGCGGTGTGGTCCCGGTGTCCGCGGTGGTGTCGAGCGAGGCGGTCCTCGGGGTGTACCGGCCGGGTGAGCACGGCTCGACGTTCGGCGGGAACCCGCTGGCCTGCGCGGTGGCGCTGGAGGTGATCGCGATGCTGCGCACCGGCGAGTACCAGCAGCGGGCGGCCGAGCTGGGCGACCACCTCCACCGCGAGCTGGGGCTGCTGGCCGGCGGCGGCGCGGTGGAGGCGGTCCGCGGGCGCGGCCTGTGGGCGGGCGTCGACATCGTGCCGGCCCTCGGGACCGGCCGGCAGATCTCGGAGCGGCTGATGGAGCGCGGGGTCCTGGTGAAGGACACGCACGGGTCGACGATCCGGATCGCCCCGCCGCTGGTGATCGGCAAGGAGGACCTGGACTGGGGGCTGGAGCAGCTGCGCGCCGTGCTGGGGGACCGCGTCAGAGGATGACGTGCGGCAGGAAGCGGGCGTACTCGTCCGTGACCGGCCCCGACGACTCGCGGATGCCGAGCCCCGCCGCCTCGCCCTCGACGACCCACGCGCCGAGCACGACGCGGTTGCCGTCGAAGTCGGGCAGCGGGGCCAGCTCCTGGTAGCAGCAGCGTTCCCCGCGCGGCGCGGGGTCCGTGCCCGGCTCGTGGAGGGTGACCCCGGCGCCCTCCCGGCCGAGGAGCGGCTTGGCGACCCAGCCGGGGCCGGAGGGGGCGGCGAGGTCGCGCGGGCCGTCCAGGTAGGCGGGCAGCAGGTTCGGGTGGCCGGGGTACAGCTCCCACAGGATCGCCAGCAGCGCCTTGTTCGACAGCAGCATCTTCCAGGCGGGCTCGATCCAGCAGGTGGTGCCGGTGCCGCCGCCGTTGTCGAGGGTGTCCAGGACGTGCGGGGCGAAGGGGTCCGTGGTCAGCCACTCCCACGGGTAGAGCTTGAAGCAGCTGCGGATGAAGCGCAGCCGGTCGTCGACGAAGCGGCCGGAGAGCCGGTCCCAGCCGATCTGCTCGACTGACAGCGCCTCGGTGGCGAGCCCGGCCTGCTCCGCGGTCTCCCGCAGGTAGGCGACGGTCATCAGGTCCTCGCCGAGCTCGTCGCCGTCGGAGTGGACGAAGTGCACCGGGCCGGGCGGCAGCAGCGGGGCCTGCCGCTGCCACGCGGCGACGAGCCGCTCGTGCAGGGAGTTCCACTGGTCGGCGCCCGGGAACCGTTCCTCCATCCAGAACCACTGCGGGCTGGCGGCCTCCACCAGGGAGGTGGGCGTGTCGGCGTTGTACTCCAGCATCTTGGCCGGGCCCGTGCCGTCGTAGCGCAGGTCGAAGCGCCCGTACACCGAGGGCAGTTCGGCGCGCCGGCGCCAGGACTCGGCCACCAGGCCGGCCAGGCGGGGGTCGGTGATGCCCAGGTCGGCGAAGCGGTCGTGCTCCACGATGTGGGCGGCCGCCGCGAGGCACATGGCGTGCAGCTCCTCGACGACCTCCTCCAGCGCCTCCACCTCGGGCAGCGAGAAGACGTAGTAGGCGCTCTCGTCCCAGTAGGGGCGCAGCGAGCCGTCGGGGTACCGGGTGAGGGGGTAGACGAGCCCCTGCTCCTCCACGGTCCGCTGCCAGTCGGGGCGCGGATCGATGGTGTGACGCTTCATGGCCGTTCCGCCGCCGGGCTCAGCCGCCGCCGGAGCCGGAGCAGCCGAAGCCGCCGCGCTCGACGGCCGACTTGTCGAAGCTGCCGCCGGAGACCTTGCCGTCGCTGACGTTGCCGCCGTAGTAGTACTGGCCGCGGGCGGAGCCGCTGCTCCCGCTGCCGCACTCGTAGCTGGGGAGCTTGTCGCGCGTGACCGGGTCGACGCAGCGCTTGTCCGGCTCCGAGCCGCAGGACGTGATCGTCGCCGCGAGCACCCCCATGCCGCCGAGCACGACCGTGCTCGACCTCAGCCTGCGCATGCGCCCACCTTCCCGTCGCTCTCCCGGTCCCTCGCGGACCACGGACCGCACAGACTAAAGGGCCGCCCGCCCGGGTGGTGAGGCCGGTCCGCCAACCCGCCTCCCCCACTGCCGCTTTGCGCCCCTTCGGGCCGCTATGGAAGGACGCGGCACAGGGCGTCCAGCGCGCCCGCCCAGGCGCTGTCGGTCGGCGTCCCGTAGCCGACGACGAGCCCGTCGTGCCCGCGCGCGGCCTCCGGGTGGCGGAAGCGGTCCAGGCCCTGAAGGGCGAGGCCCTGCCAGGCGGCGGCCTGGATGACGGACCGCTCGGTGCCGGGCGGGAGTTCGAGCACGGCGTGCAGCCCGGCGGCGATGCCGCTGACCCGGATGTGCGGGGCCCGCTCGGCGAGCGCCGCCACGAGCTGGTCGCGCCGTCTGCGGTACCGCAGCCGCATGCCGCGGACGTGCCGGTCGTACGCCCCCGAGGCGATGAACTCGGCGAGCGTGAGCTGGTCCAGCGCACTGCAGACCCAGTCCGTGTCCCCCTTGGCGGCCAGCACCTCCCCCACCAGGCGCTCGGGCAGCACCATCCACGCCAGTCGCAGCCCGGGGGTGAGCGACTTGCTCGCCGTCCCGAGGTACACCACCCGGTCCGGGTCGAGGCCCTGCAGGGCCCCCACCGGCTGCCGGTCGTAGCGGAACTCGCCGTCGTAGTCGTCCTCCAGGATCAGTCCGCCCGTGCGCCGCGCCCAGTCGACGGCCGCGGCGCGCCGCTCGGGAGGCAGCGCGCCGCCCAGCGGGAACTGGTGGGCGGGCGTGATCAGCACGGCCCCTTCGCGGTCGAGCGCGGCGGTGCGGGTGCCCCGGTCGTCCAGGGGCAGCGCGGGGGTGCGCAGCCCCGCTTCGACGAGCAGGTTCCAGTGGACGTCGAGGCCGTACGACTCGACGGCGACGTCCCGGACGCGGCGGGCACGCAGCACCTTGCCCAGCAGCATCAGCCCGTGCACGAACCCGGAGCAGACCACGATCCGGCCGGGGTCGGCGTGGACGCCGCGCGCGCGGGCGAGGTAGTCGGCGAGGACCGTGCGCAGTTCGGCGCGGCCGCGCGGGTCGCCGTACCCGAACGCCTCGTGCGGGGCGGCCGTCAGCGCCCGGCGGGCCGCCCTGAGCCACTCGCCGCGGGGGAACGAGCCGAGGTCGGGGGTGCCGGGGTGCAGGCTGTGCGTGGCGGTGACGGGCCGTCTCGGGCGCGTGGCCGGCAGGGCGGTGCCCGCGCGCGCGGGGGCCGCGCCGCGGGGCGCGGTGCCCCCGCGGGCCGGGGGCACCCCGGCCGGCGCGGGCGGTCTGCGCGGCACCGCGCGGCGGGCGACCCGCGTGCCGGAGCCCTGGCGGGCCGTCAGCCAGCCTTCCGCGACGAGCTCGGCGTACGCCTCGGCGACGGTGTTGCGCGCGACGCCCAGGTCGGCGGCGAGCGAGCGCGACGACGGCAGCCGCGCGCCGGGGGCGAGCCGCCCCGTGCGCACGGCCTCGCGCAGCGCCTCCATGAGGCCGGCCCGCAGCCGGGGGCCGCGGAGCTCCAGATGCAGGTCCGTGCCGAAAGTGGCCCAAGGATCCGTCATGGAAATGGACCATACCTCTGCGCCACCAGGCCCGTACGGTCGGGATCATGACGACGAACGCCACGGACACGGCCCCGCACACGCAGCCTCCCGCCCACCCGCAGTACGCACCGGAGCACCCGCCGCGGCTCGCCTGGGCGACGCACGCCCCCGAGGTCTACAAGGCCATGGTCAAGCTGGACGCGGCGGCCCGGAAGGGCCTCGACCCGGTCCTGTACGAACTGGTCAAGATCCGCGCCTCGCAGATCAACCGCTGCGCCTTCTGCCTGGACATGCACACCAAGGACGCGCTGGCGGCCGGCGAGTCGGTGGAGCGGATCGTCCAGCTCAGCGCCTGGGAGGAGTCGCGGCACTTCTACACCGAGAAGGAGCTGGCGGCGATCGAACTGACCGAGGCGGTGACCGTGCTGACGGACGGTTTCGTCCCGGACGAGGTGTACGAGAGGGCCGCGCGGCACTTCGACGAGGCGGAGCTGGCCCAGCTGCTGGCCGCGATCACGGTCATCAACGCCTGGAACCGCTTCGGCGTGACCACCCGCATGACCCCGGGCCACTACACGCCCGGCCAGTTCAAGCACTGAGCGCCGCGGTCCGCCGGTCCCAACCCGCGAACCGCGCCGGCGCGGCCGGGAGTCCCTGATAACCGATGGCCGGGCGGCCCGGGCGTCGACCATCCTGGGGCACGTCCACGCCCGCCCCGAAGGGAGCCCGCCGTGCCCACCGAACGCATCGGTCCGCCGCTGGTCGGTGACGAACGGACCATGCTGCGCGCCTTCCTCGACCACCACCGCGCGACCCTCGCGATGAAGTGCGACGGCCTGACCGACGAGGACCTGCGCCGCCGCTCCATGCCGCCGTCGGAGCTCTCCCTGCTCGGCCTGGTCCGCCACATGGCCGAGGTGGAGCGGGCGTGGTTCCGCCGCACGATCGGCGGCGAGGCGGACCTCCCCCTCGTCTGGTCCCCGGACGGCGACTACCAGACGGCGTACGACGCGACGGGCTCGACGCGTTCGGAGGCGTTCGCCGCCTGGGAGGCGGAGGTCGAGCACTCCCGCCGCATCGAGCGGCAGGCGGAGTCCCTCGATGTCACCGGCCACAACGCCCGCTGGGACATCGACGTCTCGCTGCGCCATGTGATGCTGCACCTGCTCCACGAGTACGCCCGCCACAACGGCCACGCCGACTTCCTCCGCGAGGGCATCGACCGCACGGTCGGCGCGTAGGGCCGGTGTCGGTGCGGCAGGGCCGGGGTCGGGCGCCGGACAGGTGAATGCACCATTTGTCCGATTATCCTGTTCCCGTGGACTCCTATCCGGCGCGCACGGGGGCCGAACGGGGCGGGCAGCCGCCCGCTGCCGGGGTGCGCGCGGAGATCCTCGCCTCCTGGGAGCGTTCGCAGTCCCTCGGCATCGACGACGAGGGCGCCACGCCGCTCCCCGTCGAGAGCGATCTGGACCCGGACTCACGGCTGCTCAGGGCCGCCGCCCCGGTCCTGGAGCGGCTGTGGCGCCGGTTCGCCGACCTGCCCGTCACCGTGACGCTGGCCGACGCCCGGGCGAACATCGTGGACCGGCGCGGGGACGCGGTCGGCCTGGAGCTGATGGACGCCGCCTCGCTGGTGCCGGGCGCCAACGTCGACGAGCGGTTCATGGGCACCAGCAGCGTCAGCATGGTGCTGAGCACCCGGGCGCCCTTCGTGGTCGTCGGCCACGAGCACTTCCTGCACAACCTCAAGGCGCTGACCTGCATGGCCGCCCCCGTACGCGATCCCGTGGGCGGCACCGTGCAGGGCGCGGTCAACCTCTCCGTCCCCGAGGAGCTCGCCGAACCGGGCATGGCCCTGGTGCTCCAGGACGCCACCGAGCGGATCGCCGACCGCCTGCTGGAGCTCAGCTCGGCCAGGGAGCGCGGCCTGGTGCACTCCTTCCTCCGGGACCGCGGCCGCGGCGCGCCCGCCCGGCTCGACCTGCGCTCCGGCGAGCTCGCCGGTCCCGGCGGGGCCGTTCCCCGGCTGGCCCGCCAGGAGCGGCGGGCGCTGCTGGAGGCCGCGGTGCAGCTGATCTCCTCGAACGAGGAGGCGTTCGCCGAGGTCATGCTGGCCGGGGGCCGGGTGGCCGCCCTGCGCCGCAGGCAGCTGCGCCACGGCGACGCGGAGGGCGCGGCGGTCGAGGTCACCTTCCCGGACGAGCGGCGCCCGGCCCCGGCGGGGACGGCCGCACCCGGTACCGCGGCGCCGGGCGGCGGGGCGACCGGTGCCGCCGCCACGGCGACCGCGCCCGACGGACGCCAGGTGCCGCTGCTGCACCCGCCCGGAACCGCCGGGCCGACGCGGGAGGAAGCTCCCGGTCCCCCGGCCCCGCCCCGCGCGGAGCGGCCGGAGACCGTGACCGCGGCCGGCGCGACCGGGCCCGACAACGAGCAGGAAAGGCAGAACGGGCCGGACGAGCAGGACGAGCAGGGCAGCCGTCCGGACGCATGGCTCCTGCTGGTTGGCGAACCGGGCGTCGGCCGCCTGGCCGCCGAGGCCCGCGCGCGGCTGTCCCTCCTGAACGAGGCGGGCGTGCGCATCGGCACCACGCTGGACATGCGGCGCACGGCCGAGGAGCTGGCGGCGATCGCGGTACCGCGCTTCGCCGACCTGGTCGTGGTGGACCTGGTCGAGGGCGTGCTCGCGGGCGAGGAGCCGCCGCCGGGCCCGCCGGCCCCCGGCACGACACTGCGCCGGACGGCCACCGCCGGGATGGGGGCCGAATCCGGGGCGTCCGGGACCGGGACGGCCCACGGTTTCCCCGGAACCGCCGCAGCCACCGGCCCCAGCACAGCCACCGAAGCCACCGCAGCCACCACCGGAGCCCCCACCGGCCCCACCACCACAGCCACCGCAGCCACCACCGGCCCCGCCCGGGACACTCACGGCTCCGCCGCCCGCGGCCCGGGCGAGCCCGTGAGCTACCCGGCCGGCACGCCCCAGGCCCGGTGCCTCGCCACCGGACGGCCCGTCGCCGACTCCGTGGCGACCGCGGCCCTCGGGGCGGCGTCCTCCGCGGGCGGTGCGCACCCGGTCGGGCTGCTGGGCGAGGGCGTGCACGCGTACCTGGCCGCACCGCTCTGCGCCCGGGGCGCCCTCCTCGGGCTGGCGGGGTTCTACCGCCGCGGCGAGGACCGGCCGTACGAGGAGGACGACCTCACCCTCGCGAGCGAGCTCGCGGCCCGGGCCGCGATGAGCGTGGAGAACGCCCGCCGCTTCCGCCGCGAACGCAACGCCTCCCTCACCCTCCAGCGGAGCCTCCTGCCGCGGGAGCTGCCCCGGCTGACCGCGGTGGACCTGGCCTCCCGCTACCTGCCCGCCGGCGTGGGCGCCGGGGTCGGGGTGGGCGGGGACTGGTTCGACGCGATCCCGCTGTCGGGCCTGCGGGTGGCGCTGGTCGTCGGGGATGTGGCCGGGCACGGCCTCCAGGCGGCCGCCACCATGGGCCGGCTGCGGACCGCGGTACGCACCCTGGCCGGGCTGGACCTGCTGCCGGAGGAGGTCCTGGCCCACCTGGACGACCTGGTCGGCCGGACGCCCGAGGTGCCCGGCGACATCCTGCCCGGCATGCCCCCGGACGCCACCGCGCCCGCCGTCCCGCCCGGCGACCTGGACCTGGACCCGGCCACGGCGGCGACCTGCCTGTACGCGGTGTACGACCCGGTGTCCGGCCGCTGCACGGCCGCCCGGGCCGGACACCCGCCGCCCGCGGTGGTGTCCCCGGACGGCACGGCACGGCTGATCGACCTGCCCGCCGGGCCACCGCTGGGCCTCGGCGGCCTGCAGCCGTACGAATCGGCCACCGTGGAGCTGGAGCCGGGCAGCCTGCTCGCCCTCTACACCGACGGCCTGCTGAAGGAGGACCGCGGCTACGGAATCTCCGACACGCGGCTGGAGCAGCTGATGGCCGCGCTCGGCGCGTGCGGGGACGGTTCGCCGGCCGGGCGGCGTGACACCGCCGCGCCGCTGGAGCGGATCTGCGACCTGATCACCGGCACCCTGCTCCCGGACGGCCCGCGGGACGACGTGGCCCTGCTGCTGGCCCGGGTGCACGCGCTGTCCGAGGACCGCGTCGCGGCCTGGGAGCTGCCCGCCGAACCGTCCGTCGTCGCCACGGCGAGGTCGCTGGTGCGGCGGCAGCTGGACGAGTGGGACCTGGCGCACCTGGAGTTCACCACCGGACTGGTGGTCAGCGAGCTGGTCACCAACGCCGTGCGGTACGGCGGAAAGGGCCCGGTGTCGCTGCGGCTGCTGCGGAACGGATCGCTGATCTGCGAGGTGTCCGACCACAGCAACTCCTCGCCGCGCATCCGGCGCGCCGCCACGACCGAGGAGGGCGGGCGCGGCCTGTTCCTCGTCGCGCAGTTCACCAGGACCTGGGGCGCCCGCTACATGCAGCAGGGCAAGACCGTGTGGGCGGAGCAGGTGGCGCACGCCGAGCGCCGCACGCCGGAGGCGGACGAGGATGCGCTGCTGGACATGTTCGACGACCTCGGTTGAGCCGGCCGGCGCCCGCGCGCGGTCGCTCCCCGGCGCACCGCCGTCCGGCATGCGACCGCCGCCGTGCGGGCGTAACGTCCCTGTATGGGTGAGGTGCGGGCGTGAGGCGACGCAGGAGCACGGTCCGGGCCGCCGGGGCCGGGGCCGCCGGGCCGCGCGGGGAGTCCGACGGTGACCGGCGGTGACGTACCGCCGCAGGCCGCCGCCCTCGACGCGGCGCTCGGTGAGACGATGCGCCGCACCGGGGCGTCCATCGGCGCCTTCTACCTGCTGGACCGGGAGCAGCAGCTCCTCCGTCTCGTCGTGGTGGGCGGGGTGCCCGGCGACCTGGTCATGCCGTGGACGCGGATCCCGCTGGCCTCCCCCGCGCCCGTCACCGACGCCGTGCGCCGGAAGCGGCTGATCTGGATCGGCGACCAGGCGGAGATGGCCCGGGCCTATCCGCGCTCCGCGGTGGCGCTGCCCTACCGGATCGCACTGGCCGCCGTACCGGTCGACGGCGAGCGCCGGTGGGGCTCCCTGCTGCTGATGTGGCCCGGCAGCCACCCGCCGCAGGCCACCCCGCGCGAGCGCGGCCACATCACGTCCAGCGGCCGGCGGCTGGGCCGGGTGCTGGACGACGCGGCGCGCGCCGGCCGCCCGGTGACGCCCCCGGACGAGCCGCGCGTGCTGCCCGGCGCCGCCGTCCGCGCGCCGGGCGCGCCGCAGCCCGCCCTCGCCGCCGCGGACTTCGCCGAGCGGCTGCCGGAGGGGTGCTGCGCGCTGGACCTGGAGGGCCGCATCACCTTCGTCAGCACCCGGGGCGCCGGTCTGCTCGGCCGCGGCGCCGACGCGCTGCTGGGCCTGCTGCCGTGGCAGGCCCTGCCCTGGCTCGACGACCCCGTGTACGAGGACCGGTACCGCGCGGCGGTCATCAGCCGCCAGCCCGTGGCCTTCACCGCCTGCCGGCCGCCCGACCGGTGGCTGGACTTCCGGCTCTACCCCGACGCGAGCGGCATCAGCGTCCGCATCACCCCGTCGAACGCCGGGCCGGCGCGCGCCCAGGACGACCCCTCCTCCGGCACCGGCGAGCCGCGGCCGTCCCCGCCGACCCGGGCGGGCCAGCTCTACCAGCTGATGCACCTGGCGGCCGCGCTCACCGAGGCCGTGGGCGTACAGGACGTGGTGGACCTGGTCGCCGACCAGATCATGCCGGCCTTCGGCGCCCACGGGCTGGTGCTGTCCAGCGCCGAGTCGGGCCGCCTGCGCATCACCGGTTCGCGCGGCTACCCGGCGCACGTCATCGAACGCCTCGACGGGCTGCCGGTGAACACCCGGTTCACCCCCGCGGGGCAGGCGCTGACCACGGGGGTGCCGTCCTTCTTCAGCCATCCCGGGGAGCTGGCGCGGATCTACCCGGAGGCCCCGCTCGTCAGCGGCAAGCAGGCGTGGGCGTTCCTGCCCCTGGTCATCTCGGGCCGCCCGGTGGGCATCTGCGTCCTCACGTACGACCGCCCGCACGCCTTCCCCGCCGAGGAGCGCGCCGTCCTCACCTCGCTGGCGGGCCTCATCGCGCAGGCGCTGGACCGGGCACGGCTGTACGACGCCAAGCACCAGCTCGCCCACGGCCTCCAGGAAGCGCTGCTGCCGCACCGCCTGCCGTCCCTGGCCGGTCTGCGGGTCGCGGCGCGCTACCTGCCCGCCACGCTCGGCATGGACATCGGCGGCGACTTCTACGACCTGCTGCGGATCGACGCCACGACGGCCGCCGCCGTGATCGGTGACGTGCAGGGCCACAACGTCGCGGCGGCCGCCCTGATGGGGCAGGTCCGGACCGCCGTCCATACGCACGCGACCGCGGGCGCGGCCCCCGACGAGGTCCTGGCCCGCACCAACCGCCTGCTCCTGGACCTCGATCCGGGCCTCTTCACCACCTGCCTGTACGCCCACCTCGACCTGCGCCGGGGCCGTGCGCGGCTGGTCAGCGCGGGCCACCCGCCGCCCCTGCTGCGCGAACCCGGCGGCCGGGCGCGGCCCCTCGACGTGCCGCCGGGCCCCGCGCTGGGCATCGTCCCCGGCGCGTCCTACTCGGTGACGGAGGTTCCGCTGCCGCCGGGCACCCTGCTCGCCCTCTACACCGACGGCCTGGTCGAGACGGCCGGCACGGACATCGAGGAGGCCGTCGCGGACCTCGCCACGCACCTCGGCGACGCCGGCGACGAGGACCTCGACCGGCTCATGGACACGATCCTCGACCACGCGGGCCCCGCGGACCAGCGCACCGATGACATCGCGCTGATGCTGCTGCGGGCGACGGGGGCGTGACGAACACGCCGTCCGATTCCCGCCGGACAGGGACGTGCGGGCCGTCGATGCTGACGGCATGAAGAGCATGAGCACGCACAGCCCGGCCACGGCCACGGCCGGGGCCCACTACGAGGTCCGGGCCATCGAGCCGGCGGTCCTGGGGGAGTTGCGGCGGCGCGACGACGCCGGGGCCGCGCGGGAGGCCGTCGTCGACACGGAGGGCGGGGCGCCGCTGCGCTGCTGTCTGCGGCACAGCGAGGCGGGCGAGCGGATCCTGCTCGTGTCGTACGCGCCGCTGCGCCGCTGGGCGGCCGGAACGGGGGCCGAACCGGGGGCGTACGACGAATGCGGGCCGGTGTTCGTCCACGCCGAGGAGTGCGCCGGGCCGGCCCCGGGCCCCGGCTACCCGGTCGCGATGCACGGCCCGCTGCGGGTGCTGCGTGCCTACGACGCGCGCGGGCACATCCTCGGCGGCACGCTCCTGGAGCTCCCCCAGGAGCGTGCCGGCGAGGTGGACCGCGCGCTGCGCGAGGTGTTCGCCGACCCGGCGGTGGCGGTGGTGCACGTCCGGGCCGTGCTCTTCGGCTGTTTCATGGCCGAGGTGCGCCGCCGCTGACCCCCGCTACGGCAGCCAGGCCCGCCACACCCGTTCGTTGTCCCGCACCCACTTCTCGGCGGCCTCCTCCGGGGAGAGCTTCTGCTCGGCGATCATCAGCGCCACGTCGTTCTGCGCCTGCGTCGTCCAGCGGAACTTCTTCAGGAAGGCGGCCGCCTTGCCGCCCTCGCGGGCGAAGTCGGCGTTCAGGTACTTCTGCAGCGGCGTGTGCGGGTAGGCGCAGGCGACCTTCTGCGGGTCGGCGTCGCAGCCCTCCTTGTACGCGGGCAGCTTCACCTCCGTCATCGGCACCTTCTCGAACAGCCACTGCGGCTTGTACCAGTACGTCAGGAACGGCTTCTTCTCCTTGGCGAACTGCTTGATCTGGGTGATCTGCGCCGCCTCGGAGCCGGCGAAGACGACCTGGTAGTCCAGGCCGAGGTTCTTCACCAGCGCCTTGTCGTTGGTGACGTACGACGGGGAGCCGTCCAGGAGCTGGCCCTTGCTGCCGCTCTCCGCGGTCCGCAGCTGTCCGGCGTACTTGTTCAGGTTCTTCCAGTCGGTGACGTCGGGGTGGGCCTCGGCGAAGTAGGTCGGGACGAACCAGCCGATGTGGCCCGTCACGCCGAGGTCGCCGCCGCGGGTGATCGTCTTCTTCTCCTCGACGTACCGCTTCTCCTCCTCCGGGTGCCCCCAGTCCTCCAGGAGCGCGTCCACGCGGCCCTGGCTGAGCGCGTCCCAGGCGGGGACCTCGTCTATCTGGACGGTGTCGACGCGGTAGCCCAGCTCGTGTTCGAGCAGGTACCGGGCGACGGCCACGTTGGCCTGGGCGCCCACCCACGACTGGACGGACAGGGTGACGGTCTTGGTCCCCCGCGCCGCGGCGTACGGGGACGCCTGCTTGGTCATGTCGGCCGCGCCGCAGCCGGTGAGGGTCAGCAGGGCGAGGGCCCCGGCGGCGCAGACCGACGTACGGGTCCGCATGTCAGGTCTCCTTCCTGGTCGGCTGCGTCACCCGGTCGAGCATCAGACCCAGGCAGACGATCGCGGCGCCCGCGACGAGCCCGGTCGCCAGGTCGCCCTGCGCGAGGCCGAAGACCACGTCGTAGCCGAGCGCGCCGCCGCCCACCAGGCCGCCGATGATGACGACGGCGAGGACGAGGACGACCGCCTGGTTCACCGCGAGCAGCAGCGCCGGGCGGGCGAGCGGCAGCTGGACCTGCCGGAGCTGCTGCCAGCCCGAGGCCCCGAGGGAGCGCGCCGACTCCAGCGCCACCGGGTCGACGCCCCGCAGGCCCTGTGTCGTGATGCGGACGACGGCGGGCAGCGCGTACACCACGGCCGCGGCGACCGCCGGGGCGCGGCCCACGCCGAACAGCGCGACCACCGGGATCAGGTACACGAACTGCGGCATGGTCTGGAAGACGTCCAGGACGGGCCGCAGCACCCGCTCCACCCGGGCGCTGCGGGCCGCCGCGACCGCGATGGCGAAGCCGAGCACCAGGGTGACCGCGACGGCTGCCAGCACCTGCGACAGGGTGTCGAGGGAGGCGTCCCACACGCCGAGGACGCCGATGGCGGCCATCGCGGCGACGGCGGTCAGCGCCGTGCGCACCGTGCCGACGAGCAGGGCCAGGGCGCCGACGACCAGCAGCAGCGCCCACCAGGGGAGGGCCTGGAGGCCGGCCCGTACGGGGTCGAGCACCCAGCCGGTGAAGTGCGCCGCCCAGTCGGCGGTGCCGCCGACGACGGGGACGCCGGAGTAGAGGTGGGCGGTCATCCAGTCGACGGCCCGGTTGACGGGCTCGGCGATGCCGACGTGCCACGCCTCGGGCCAGCTGAGCCCGCCGCTCAGGCGGCCGGTCACGGCGGCGGCGACCACGGCGGCCGCCCAGGCGAACCGGCCGCGGGCCGAGCCGGTGCGCGACCGCGCGCCCGTCGCCGTGCGGTCCAGGACGATCGCGAGGAGCACGATCGGGATGCCGGCGGCCAGTGCCGCGCCCACGTCGACCGAGGCGAGCGCCTGGTAGACGCGGTCGCCGAGGCCGCCCGCGCCGATGACGGAGGCGATGACGGCCATCGACAGGGCCATCATGATCGACTGGTTGACGCCGAGGAGGAGTTCCTTGCGGGCCAGCGGGATGCGGGCGGTCAGCAGCCGCTGGCGTCCGGTGGCGCCGAGCGAGGCCGATGCCTCCAGCACACCGGGGTCGGCGCCGCGCAGGCCGAGCGCGGTGAGGCGGGCCATGGGCGGAGCGGCGTACACGACGGTGGCCAGGACCGCCGCGGGGACGCCGATGCCGAAGACCAGCACCACGGGCAGCAGGTACGCGAACGCGGGCAGCACCTGCATGGTGTCGAGGACGGGCCGCAGCGCCCGGTACGTACGGTCCGAGAGCCCGGCCGCCAGGCCCAGCAGCGCGCCCAGGGCGACGGAGGCGGCGACCGCGACGACCATGAGGGCGAGGGTCTGCATGGTGGGCACCCACATGCCGAGCAGTCCGCACACGGCGAACGCGGCGACGGCGGTCAGCCCGAGGCGCAGTCCCGCGACGCGCCAGGCGAGGATGCCGGCGGCGGCGGTGACGCCGGCCCATCCGGCGGCGAGCAGCACCAGGTAGACGCCGCGCACCGAGAACACGACGGCGTTGCTGATGTGCCCGAAGAAGTAGAGGAACAGCGGGTGGCTGTCACGGTTGTCGATGATCCAGTCGCTGGCCGAGCCGAGCGGCCCGGACAGGTCGGCGGAGAGGGCGGCGGGCCAGCTGCCACCCCCGGCGAGGAGCAGGCCGGCGGGGACGAGGACGAGGGCGGCGCCCAGCGGCCAGTAGCGGCGGACGGCGGCGGGCAGCCGGGGCTGCACGGGAGCGCTGACGGCTGCGGTCATGCCGCCGCCTTCCCCGCGGCCGCGGTCCTTCCCGCGGCGGCCGCCTCCCCCGCGGGCGGCCGCACGCCGGCCACGACCGACAGCAGGTCCTTGTGGTCCACGACGCCGACCCAGCGGCCGCTGTCGACGACCCGTACGGGCCCGCCGCTGCGGGCGACGGCCTCGATGGCCTCGGAGACGGTGGCGCCGGGTGCGACGGCCGGGGCGGAGTCGGCGACGCGGTCGCAGGGTGGCCGCATGGCGCTGCGGACCGTCATCACCTGCTCGCGCGGCACGTCGCGGACGAAGTCGCGGACGTAGTCGTCGGCGGGGTTGCCGACGATCTCCTCGGGGGTGCCGAGCTGGACGACCCGCCCGTCGCGCATGAGGGCGATGCGGTCGCCGAGGCGCAGCGCCTCGGTGAGGTCGTGGGTGATGAAGACCATCGTGCGGCCCTCCTCGCGGTGCAGGCGGACGACCTCCTCCTGCATGTCGCGCCGGATGAGCGGGTCGAGCGCGCTGAACGGCTCGTCGAACAGCAGCACCTCGGGGTCGACGGCGAGCGCCCGGGCGAGGCCCACGCGCTGCTGCTGGCCGCCGGAGAGCTGGCCGGGGGTGCGGGCCTCCATGCCGTCGAGGCCGACCTTGGCGACCATCTCGGCGGCCCGGGCGCGGCGTTCGGCGCGGGGCACTCCCTGGATCTCCAGGCCGTAGGCGACGTTGTCGAGGACCGAGCGGTGCGGCAGGAGGCCGAAGTGCTGGAAGACCATGGCGGCGCGGTGGCGGCGCAGGGCGCGCAGCCGGGCCTTGTCCATGGACAGCACGTCCTCGCCGTCGATGGCGACGGTGCCGGAGGTGGGCTCGATGAGCCGGGTCAGGCAGCGCACGAGGGTGGACTTGCCGGAGCCGGACAGGCCCATGACGACGAAGACCTCGCCCTTGCGGACGTCGAAGGAGACGTCGCGGACGGCGGCGGTGCACCCGGTGCGCTCGCGCAGCTCGGCGGCGGGCAGGCCGGCCAGTTCCGGGGAGCCGGGCACACGGCCGGCCTTGGGGCCGAAGACCTTCCACAGGCCGTTGACGGAGAAGACGGGAGCCTCGGGGGCGGTACTGGGGGCGGTACTCATCGGGCGTCACCTCGCAGCAGGTCGGCGGCCTTCTCCCCGACCATCAGCACGCCGATCATCGGGTTCACGGCCGGGATGGTGGGGAAGACGGACGCGTCGGCGATCCGGATGCCGTCCAGGCCCCGGACCTTCAGGTCGGGGGTCACGACGGCGAGTTCGTCGTCCGGGGCGCCGATGCGGCAGGTCCCGGCCGGGTGGTAGACGGTGTGGGCGGCCTTGCGGGCGTACTCGCTCAGCTCCTCGTCGCCGGTGACCCCGGGCCCGGGGCACACCTCCCGCTTGAGCCAGCTCGCCAGGGGCTCGGCCTTCGCGATCTCGCGGGCGATGCGGATGCCGTCGACGAGCGTCCGGCCGTCGTAGTCGTCCTCGTCCGTGAAGTAGCGGAAGTCGAGGGCGGGCTTGACCGCGGGGTCGGCGCTGGTCAGGTAGAGGCGGCCGCGGCTGCGCGGCTTGGGGATGTTCGGCGTCATCGACACGCCGTGCGCCGGGCGTTCGTAGCCCAGCCGCTCGGGGTTGTCGGTGAACGGAACCTGGTAGAAGTGGAACATCAGGTCGGGGCCGGGCGACTGCGGGTCGCGGCGGACGAAAAGCCCGGCGTCGCTGTCCATCGCGGAGTTCTCGGGGATCGGCCCGTGCGTCTCCCAGACGATGACGGACTCGGGGTGGTCGAGCAGGTTCTCGCCGACGCCCGGCAGGTCGTGCGCGACGGGGATGCCCAGCTCCTCGAGGTCCCGGCGGGGGCCGATGCCGGAGTGCAGCAGCAGCCGGGGGGTGTCCACGGCGCCCGCGCAGACGACGACTTCGCGGCGGGCGGTGACGAGCAGCTCCTCGCCGTCCTTGGTGCGGACGTGGACACCGCGCGCCGTGGTGCCCTCCAGCTCCAGTCGGTACGCCCAGGTCTCCAGCATCAGGTGGAGGTTGGGGCGCCGGTGCATGACCGGGTGGAGGTAGGCGACGGAGGCGGACGAGCGCTTGTTGTCCTCGGGGTGGTAGGCGAGGTCGAAGAAGCCGACGCCCTCGTGGAACGGCTTCTCGTTGAAGCCCTCGACGCGCGGGACGCCGAGCGCGGCCTGGGCGGCGTCGACGAAGTCGCGGGCGATGGCGTTGCGGTCCTTCTCGTCGACCGACACGATGTTGTTGAGGAGCTTGTCGTAGTACGGGTCCATGGCGGCCGCGTTCCAGCCCTCGGCCCCGCGCTCCTCCCACTCGTCCCAGTCGGACGGCAGCGGCTTGAAGGAGATCAGCGTGTTGTGGGACGAGCAGCCGCCGAGGACCCGGGCCCGGCTGTGGCGGATGTGCGAATTGCCGCGCGGCTGCTCGGTGGTGGGGTAGTCGTAGTCGAGGTCGCCGCCGAGCAGGCCCATCCAGCGGCGCAGGGTCAGCACGTCGGGGCGGTCGACGTCGCTGGGGCCGCCCTCGATGACGGCGACGGTGACGTCCGGGTCGGCGGTGAGGCGGTGGGCGATGACGGAACCGGCGGTTCCGCCACCGATGACGACGTAGTCGTAGACGGTGTTCTCGCTCATGGTGTGTTTCCCCTGGTCCGTGTCAGCCCGCGAACCAGCGCACGGGGCGCGGGGCCAGGTTCTGGTAGACGTGCTTGGTCTCGCGGTACTCGGCGAGCCCGGAGGGGCCCAGTTCGCGGCCGATGCCGCTCTTGCCGAAGCCGCCCCACTCCGCCTGCGGCAGGTAGGGGTGGAAGTCGTTGATCCAGACGGTGCCGTGGCGCAGCCGCCCGGCGACGCGCCGCGCCCGTCCGGGGTCGGCGGTCCAGACGCCGCCGGCCAGGCCGTACTCGGTGTCGTTGGCGAGGGCGACGGCCTCGTCCTCGGTGCGGAACGTCTCGACGGTCAGGACCGGGCCGAAGACCTCTTCGCGTACGACGCGCATCGCGCGGTGGCAGTGGTCCAGGACGGTCGGACGGTAGAAGAAGCCCGGCCCGTCCGGGCGTTCTCCGCCGGCGCGCAGGACCGCGCCCTCGGCGAGGGCGGAGGCGACGTACTCCTCGGTGCGGGCGAGCTGCTGCGCGGAGACGAGGGGGCCGCACTCGACGCCCGTGTCGGTGCCGCGGCCGATGCGGATGCGCTCGGCGCGGCGGGCGAGTTCGGCGACGAAGCGCTCGCGCACCGGCTCCTCGACGATGAGGCGGGAGCCGGCCGAGCAGACCTGGCCGCTGTGGATGAACGCGGCGTTGAGCGCCTGGTCGACGGCGGTGTCGAAGCCCTCGTCGGTCGCGCAGGCGTCGGCGAAGACGACGTTGGGGTTCTTGCCGCCCAGCTCCAGGGCGACCTTCTTGACGGTGTCGGCGGCGGCGCGCATCACCTTCGTACCGCTGATCAGTCCGCCGGTGAAGGAGACCAGGTCGACGTCGGGGTGCTCGGAGAGACGGGCGCCGACGGGGTCGCCGGGGCCGGTGACGAGGTTGGCGACGCCGGGGGGCAGGCCGGCCTCGGTCAGCCGCTCGATGAGCGCCACCGTGGTGAGCGGGGTGATCTCGCTCGGCTTGATCACGAAGGTGTTTCCCGCGGCCAGCGCGGGGGCCACCTTCCAACTGGCCTGCAGCAGCGGGTAGTTCCACGGAGTGATCAGGGCGCAGACCCCGACGGGCTCGTGCACGACGACGCTGTGCACGTCGGGCGAGCCGGCGTCGACCACCCGGCCGCCGCCCTCGCCCACGACGAGGTCGGCGAAGTAGCGGAAGGCGTCGGTCACGCAGTCGACGTCGACGCGGCCCTCTTCGAGGGTCTTCCCGGCGTCGCGGCTCTCCAGCAGGCCGATCTTCTCGCGGTCGCGCTGGAGCAGGGCGGCGACGCGGCGCAGCAGCGCGGCCCGCTCGGCGACGGGGGTGCGCGGCCAGGCGCCCTGCCCCCCGTCGAAGGCCGCGCGGGCGGCGGCGACGGCGGCGTCCGCGTCCTCGGCACCCCCGTCCGCCACGACCGCGAGGGTCGTGGCGTCGACGGGGTCGAGGATGTCTCGCGTGGCTCCGGAGACGGCGCTGCGCCACTCTCCGCCCACGTGGATGGTCTGTTGTTCCGCCACGGTCGCGTTCTGCCTTCCGTTCCGCGTGTCCTGATCCGGTCGTTCGTCACCGAGCTGGTCGGCGACCGGGGACCCTGCCCTGGCGGGCGGAAAGCATGCGCAAAAGTGTGTTTGCTCACTTCGCACACGGGTAGCGGAGCGCTCGCACTCCGTCAGCGGCGGCGTCAGCCGAGGTCGTCGGCCTCATCGGGAGCGTCGTCCTGCACCCGCAGACAGGCCACCCACGCCGGCAGCATCCAGTGCACGACCAGCAGGGCGAACAGGACCGGGAACAGCAGCGCGCCGTCGAAGCGGACCCCGCCGAGCCAGGCGGCGAGCCCCGTCCCGGCCGCGACGGCGACCAGCATCCCGAGGGTGATCCGGTGGGCGACGGCCCGGACCCGGTCGCGCTCGTGGAGCTGGCGCTCGTCCAGCATCCGGTCGCGCAGCTCCAGCAGCCCGCGCGTGGCGCCGTTGATGGCGCCCATGGCGACGCACCAGGGCAGGACCAGCGCCAGCAGGGCGCAGGACATCCACAGCGGGCCGAGGTGGACGCTGCCGAGCCAGAGCGCCACCGAGGCGGCGGTGAGCACGACGTGCGCCGCGACCCAGGCCCGGCGGCGTGCCGCCGTGCGGCTCAGGGCCTGCGTGTCGGGCCGGTTCATGATCGCGTACATCCGCCGGTCGTGACGTGTCGCGGTGGTCGTGGTCACTGCTTCCTCCCGTTGTCCCCGTACATCTCCGTGGTGAGCGGCTGGAACGGCTCCAGGGAGAACAGCGCCTCCACCGGCAGCCCGAAGTGGCGCGCCGCCTTCAACGCCAGGTCGAGGCTGGGGTTGTACTGCCCCCGCTCGATGTAGCCGATGGTCTGGTAGTGGACGCCCAGGGCGTCGGCGAGTGCCTGACGCGACACCTTCCGTTCCGCCCTCACCACGGCCAGCCTGTTGTGTACCTGCTCGCTCATGTATAAGAAGTACTACATCTCATAGCACTTTCGCAATGATCCGAATGGATGACCGGTACGGGCGTCGCTCCCGGCCCGGGCCTCCGGGCCCGCCTAGGGTGCGTCCATGCGCAGCAGCGACGACCGCGTCTACCTCGCCCCCGTCGACCACCTGCGGGCCGCCGCCGCTGTGCTCGTGGTCCTCTACCACGGCTGCCAGCTGCTGACCGCGCGCATCGAGGGCCGGCCGCGCTTCGTCCCGGCGACGGACTGGCTGTACTCGTCCAACCCGGCCGCGACACTCGTCTTCGAGGGGCACACGGGCGTCGCTCTGTTCATGGTCCTGTCCGGGTTCATCCTCACCGTCGGCGCGCACGGCCGGCCCGTCCGCTACGGCCGCTTCCTCACCAACCGGCTGCTGCGGATCTACCCGCTGTACCTGGTGGTGGCGGTCCTCGGCATGGCGACGCACGTCTCACTGCCGGGCTTCGCGGACCTGCTGCGGGTGCTGACGTTCACGACGCCCGGCCTGCCGTACGGCGGGGTGTTCTGGACGCTCTGCGTCGAGATGCAGTTCTACCTGCTCTTCCCGCTCCTGCTCCGGCTCCTGACGGAGTGCGGACCGGCCGCCCTGCTGCGGCTGCTGGCCGCCGTGTCCCTCCTGCGGGCGCTGGTGTGGCTGAGCAGCCCCGCGCCGGGGCCGCACACGGCGGCGCTCTACCTCGGCCTGGCCGGGCGCATCGACCAGTTCCTGCTGGGGATGCTGGCGGCGTGGGTGTACATGCACCACCGGGAGCGGCTGCGCGCGGCCCGGTGGGCGGCCCCGGCCGCGCTGTGCCTGGCGCTCGCGGCGCTCTGGACCTTCAACCAGCTGCACGGGTTCGTCTCGGACAGCCCGCTGAAGCTGGTGTGGAGCGGTACGGAGGGGGCCGTGTGGGCGCTGGTGGTGGCCGCGTACGCGGCGGCCGGGCCGAGCGGCACCGGCGGCCGGGTCTCCCGCTGGCTGGCCCGGCTCGGCGAGGTCAGCTTCTCGCTGTACCTGACGCACTTCCTGGTGCTGACGCTGCTGTGCGAGCGCGCGGACGTCCACGACTGGGTCCCCGGTGTGCTGCCCGCGGTGGGGGGCGCGTTCCTCGTCACGGTGGTGGTGGCCCTGCCCGTGACCGTGGCGGTGTCCTTCGGGACGTACCACGCCATCGAACTGCCGTTCCTGCGGCTCCGCCGCCCCTACCTCACCGCCCCGGCCGCGGCGGAGACACCGCGCCCCCGGCAGCGCGAGGGCCACCGGGGGCGGTGAAGGACGAGCGCGTCCGGCTCAGATGAGGCCGAGACCGCGGACCGCGTCGCGCTCCTCGACGAGCTCCTGCACGGAGGCGTCGATGCGGGTGCGCGAGAACTCGTTGACGTCCAGGCCCTGGACGATCTCGTACGTGCCGTTCGCACAGGTGACCGGGAAGGAGGAGATCAGGCCCTCCGGGACGCCGTAGGAGCCGTCCGACGGGATGGCCATGGAGGTCCAGTCGCCCTCGGCGGTGCCGTTGACCCACGTGTGGACGTGGTCGATGGCGGCGTTGGCGGCGGAGGCGGCCGAGGAGGCACCACGGGCCTCGATGATCGCGGCGCCGCGCTTGGCGACGGTCGGGATGAACTCGTCGGCCAGCCAC
The DNA here is from genome assembly GCF_044455245.1 of Streptomyces sp. NPDC051310. Classification (NCBI taxonomy): domain Bacteria; kingdom Bacillati; phylum Actinomycetota; class Actinomycetes; order Kitasatosporales; family Streptomycetaceae; genus Streptomyces; species Streptomyces sp. NPDC051310. The sequence goes on along the minus strand of NZ_JBITEO010000027.1, from coordinate 51,213 downwards.
GCCTGGTCGTTCACGACCTCCGCGGCGTTCTTGCCGGCGATCTCCGCGTGGAAGATGTCCGGGTACTGGGTGGCGGAGTGGTTGCCCCAGATCGTCAGCCGCTTGATGTCGGAGACCTGGGCGCCGGTCTTCTTCGCCAGCTGCGACAGCGCGCGGTTGTGGTCCAGACGGGTCATCGCGGTGAAGCGCTCGGCCGGTACGTCCGGCGCGGCGGCCTGCGCGATGAGCGCGTTGGTGTTGGCCGGGTTGCCGACGACGAGGACCTTGATGTCGTCCGCCGCGTGGTCGTTGATGGCCTTGCCCTGCGGCTTGAAGATGCCGCCGTTGGCCTCCAGCAGGTCGCCGCGCTCCATGCCCTTCGTGCGGGGGCGGGCGCCGACGAGGAGCGCGACGTTGGCGCCGTCGAAGGCGACGTTCGCGTCATCGGTGATCTCGATGCCGCGCAGCAGCGGGAAGGCGCAGTCGTCGAGCTCCATCGCGGTGCCCTCGGCGGCCTTGAGGCCCTGCGGGATCTCCAGGAGGCGGAGCTTGACCGGCACGTCCGCGCCGAGCAGGTGGCCGGAGGCGATGCGGAAGAGCAGCGCGTAACCGATCTGGCCGGCCGCGCCGGTCACGGTGACATTCACGGGAGTGCGGGTCATGGCGATCTCCGTAAGACAGCTGGCGGTGGGGGTCCCTGCCCCTGGTGCTGGACATCCCTCGATGATCGATCGGTGTCTCGACGTGAAGAGATATCCAGCGGTCAGGCTATCCGACCCGGGCCCCCCTCAACCCCCGCCCCCTTGTGTCGCGGCTCACTGATCCGGGTCCCGCGCGCAGGGGCGCCCGGCCCCCGCTCGCGGCTCAACCGGTGGTGGTGCAGCCCTCGGTGCCCGTCGCGAGCGTGGCGCACGCCTTGGCGGCGTCCGCGTCGGCGGCCGCGACCATCGGCGTGTACGCGTCCTTGTCGATCTTCACGGCGCCGTTCTGCGTGGCACCGGCGGACGTTATGCGGACCGTGTCGCCCGGCGCGGCCTGCGTGATGCGGGCCCAGGCGGCCCCGCACGTCTTGCTGTAACGGACTTCCACCTTCGCCGTGCCGACCGCCGCGGAGGAGACGGTGGTGGCGTACTGGCCGCCGCAGCCCATGGTTTCCGGGTCCTGTCCGGTGCAGTCGGTGCCGGTGCACTTGACGCCCGCGGGCAGCGGGTCCGGGGAGCCGGTGCTGGGAGAGGCGGCCGGGGACTGGGCCACGGTCTTGCCGCCCCCGTCGCCGTCGCCGTCCCCGCCGAGGCCCATGAGCAGGACGGCCGCGGCGATCACCAGCAGCGCGCCGGCGACGCCCGCCACGAACATCGTGGCCTTGCGCCTTCCGCCGCCCCGGCCCGCGGGCGCGGGTGCCGCCGGCGCGGCCGTCCCGGGGGCGCCCCGGCCGTGGCGAGCGGGGCCGCGGGGCGCGGGGCCGTTGGGCCCGCCGTCGGGCGGTATGACGGAGGGCGTGGCGGCGGTGCGGCCGCCGCCCCGTCCGGCACCCCGCGCACCCGCCGCCCGGGACGAGCCGTCCGCGCCGGGTCCGGCGTCGCCGCCGAACTCGCCGAGCGCGGCGCGGGCCTGCGAGATGCGTATGGCCTCCATCGTCATGTCGTGGCGCATCTCGGCGCGGCTCCAGGCGCGCTCCGCGAGTTCCCACATGGTGGTGAGGTGCACCGGGTTGGTCCCGGTCACCTCGGCCAGGGCGACGATCGCGCCCTTGGGCGCGAGGAGGCGCCCGTTGAGGTAGCGCTCCCACGACGTCTTGCTGTAGCCCGTCCGGTCCGCCACCGCGGCGATGCTCAGTCCGCTGCGGTCGACCAGCCGGCGCAGTTGACTGGCGAACTCCTTGACCTGCGGGTCGAGCTCGTCCGGTAGCGCCTTCCAACGAGGCATAGCCTCCCCCTTTGTTTCCCCCGTAGTACGTGCCTGATGTGCTCCCCGCGCTGCGTGCCCCCTTGCCGCCCCCCGGGTGTCACCGGGAGGGATGCGCGGAGCCAGGATGTCAGTTCCTCGGGCGGGGGCGCACGGGTGGGACCGGGACGGGAGCGTGCCCCCACACGCCGGACCGTCGCGATCGCCGCCCCAGTTTCGCATCCGTTGCGGGTCGCTCACACCATGCCGGAATGGTCACCTCCGCGCTACAGGGGACGGACATCACTTGATCCGCGTTGGCGCGTCCATGACCCTTTACGCAGGTGGCGGCGCCCGTCCTCCTCGGGGGAGGGGACGGTCGCCGGCACCGCCCGCCCGCCGACGGGGTCAGCGGGCCGCCATCTTCTTCTGCAGCCCTGTGTCGAGCGTCTCCAGGAACTGCTCGGTGGTGAGCCACGGATGGTCGGCGGAGACCAGCCGGGCCAGGTCCGCGGTCATCTGGCCGCCCTCGACGGTCTCGGCGCACACCTCCTCCAGCGCCCGGGCGAACCCGGCGACCTCCGGCGTGCCGTCCAGTGCGGCGCGGTGCGCCAGCGCGCGGGTCCAGGCGTGGACGGACGCGACGGGGTTGGTGGAGGTCGCCCTGCCCTGCTGGTGGCGGCGGTAGTGGCGGGTGACGGTGCCGTGCGCCGGCCCGGCGGCGAGGGTGCGGCCGTCGGCGGACACGAGGACCGAGGTCACCGGACCGGCCTGGCCGAACCCCTGGACGACGGCCTCCGCGCGGAGGTCGCCGCCGTCGTCCCGGCACACCCAGAGGAAGCCCCCCTCGCCCCGCAGCGCCGAGGCGACCAGTTCCTCGGCGGGGCGGTGCTCGCAGGTCAGCCCCGCCGCGGCGAACTCCGCGTCGAACTCCGCGTCGAAGACCTCACGGAACAGGTCGCGGAACCGGCCGTCGTACTTGGTGGGGCCCGTGTCGTCCGTGGTGAGGCGCACCGGGTGGCGGCGGGTGAGGGCGTAGCGGAACGACGCGCGCGCGAAGTCGCGGACCGACGCGTCGGTGCGGCACCGCGCCGAGGCGGCTCCCGGGCCCTCGAACGCGCACACCTCCAGCTCCACGGGATCGCCGCCGCCGGCCTCCGGCGTGAACGTCAGGGTGAGCGTGCCGGGGCCGGGTGCCCTGAGGGCGGTGACGCGCCGCAGGCCGCCGGCGGGGCGTCCGACGACGACCGGTCCCGGCCGGCCGCGGCCCTGGCCGGGCAGGCCGCCGAGGACGACCGGCTCGCGGAACACGCCGCCGCCGATGGCGTCGCGGAGCGTGGCGTGGGGCGGGCGGTACCTGGCCCTGAGGCCGAACTCGGCGACCCGGGCCTCGTCCGGGGTGATGGTGGGGCACACCACCCCGGCGCCGTGCTTCCTGATGGCCTGCGCGGCGTCCGCCGTCACCTGGTCGCGGGTCGCGTCGCGGTGCTGGATGCCGAGGTCGAAGTACTCCAGCTCGACGTCCAGGTACGGCAGGACGAGCTGCTCCTTGATGAACCGCCAGATGATGCGGGCCATCTCGTCGCCGTCGAGCTCGACGACGGGGGTGGCCACCTTGATCTTGACCATGGGGCGAACGTCCCTCTCACGCGTAGGACCGGTCGGTCACCCCATGTGTGCACGCACGGCGCGCGCCTCTAACGCACCGCGAACCGGACGGCCTTCTCCAGGAACGGGATCTCCAGCCACGGACCGGGCTGCGTCATCAGCGCCAGCAGCACGATCGCGCCTCCGAGCAGGCCGTACGTGACCATGTCGGTGAACCGCGACCGTACGGCGAGCATCCCGACGGACGGCACGGTACGGCGCAGTGCGGCGCCCGTCAGGAGGGCGGCGCCGATGAGGAGGGCGCCGATCCGCGAGGCCTGCGGGAACGGGTCGAGGCCGACGACCACCAGGCCGAGGGTGGCGATCCCGAGGACCGTCAGCAGGGGCCACTGCCGCGCGGGGGCCGGGGCGTCCCCGGGCGCGGCCCGCCCGCCGCCTTCCGGCCGTGCGGTCCCCCGCGTCACGGCCGGCGGCCGCCGCGTCGCGCGGGACGCGGCGGCGTGGCCCTCGCCCTCGCCGCCGGGAGCGGCATCACCCGACGCCGCGGTCGTCGCGGTCGCGTCGGTGGTCCCGCCGGGCCCGGGGGCGGCGTCGGCCGCGTCGGTCCTGTCGGCCGCATCGGTCCCGGAGGCCCCGGCCGTCCCGGGGGTCGCGTCGCCCCCCTCGGTCGCGGAGGTTGCCGAGGCCCCGCGAGTCCTGGGGGTCCCAGGGGTCCCGGGAGCCGCGTCGGCCCCGTCGGCCGCGTCGGCCGCGTCGGTCCCGGAGGCCCCGGCCGTCCCGGGGGTCGCGTCGGCCCCCTCGGTCGCGGAGGTTGCCGAGGCCCCGCGAGTCCTGGGGGTCCCAGGGGTCCCGGGGGCCGCTTCGGCCCCGTCGGCCGCGTCGGTCCTGGCAGCCCCGGAGGCCCCGCGGGTCCCGGAAGTCCCGCCGGTCCCGGACGCCCCGCTGGTCCCGTCGGCTGCATCGGCGCCGGAGGCCCCAGACGTCCCCGACGCCCCGTCGGCCCCCGCCGTCTCCGGGGGCTCGACCGGTGGAGCGACCGGGGCGGGCGGGGTCCCCGGCGCGGCGCCGTGCGCCGCGGGGGAGGCCTGCTCGGTCGCGCCGGCCGCGTCCGCGGCAGCCGCCGCGGGGTCGTCGTTCGCCCGTACGCCCATGGGGATCGCTCTCTTCCGGTTCGGTGGCTCGGTGGCTCAGCCGGCGGTGGAGTCCGCGGCCGCGGCCCGCTCCGCCGCCTCGACGACGTTGACCAGCAGCTGCGCGCGCGTCATCGGGCCGACGCCGCCCGGGTTGGGGGCGCGCCATCCGGCGACCTCGTCGACGCCCGGGTGCACGTCACCGACGATCCTGCCGTCGGCGTTCCGGCTGACGCCGACGTCCAGGACGGCGGCGCCCGGCTTGATGTCCTCGGGCTTGATCAGGTGCGGCACGCCCGCCGCGGCCACGACGATGTCCGCGCGCCGCAGGTGCGCGGCCAGGTCGCGCGTACCGGTGTGGCACTGGGTGACCGTCGCGTTCTCGGACTTGCGGGTGAGCAGCAGCGGCATCGGGCGCCCGATGGTGGTGCCGCGGCCGACGACCACCACCTCGGCGCCGTTGATCTCGACGCCGTGCGCGCGCAGCAGCGTGATGATGCCGTTGGGCGTGCAGGGCAGCGGGGCGGGCTCGTTCAGCACGAGGCGCCCGAGGTTCATGGGGTGCAGCCCGTCCGCGTCCTTGGCCGGGTCCATCAGCTCCAGGATGCGGTTCTCGTCGATGCCCTTGGGCAGCGGCAGCTGCACGATGTACCCGGTGCAGGACGGGTCCTCGTTCAGTTCGCGGACGACCGCCTCGATCTCGTCCTGCGTGGCGGTGGCGGGCAGTTCCCGCTGGATGGAGGCGATGCCGACCTGGGCGCAGTCGCGGTGCTTGCCCGCGACGTACTTCTGGCTCCCGGGATCGTCACCGACCAGGATGGTGCCGAGGCCGGGGGTGATGCCCCGCTCCTTCAGCGCCGCCACGCGGGCGGTCAGGTCGGACTTGATCGCGGCTGCGGTGGCCTTGCCATCGAGAATCTGGGCGGTCATGTGCCCATCCTCGCGGATGACCCCGCCCGTGTTCCAATTCGCCCGCACACGGAGGAACAGCAGGTTGCACTTGCACAACACCTGCGGAATCCGACTGGACAAAAAGTCGACGATACGACGACGATGAGCCGCGCAGTGCCGCGGGCAGTGCCGGGGGGCAAAACCGCTCAATACATGTGAAGTTCCTCCGCTCGGACCGCGTCGTCCCCGCATCGTCAACGGAGGAACCCCAGCCATGAGTTTCGGCGACCCGAACAACCCGTATGGGCAGCCCCAGGGCCAGCCCCAGCAGCCCGGCTACGGCTACCCGCAGCAGGGCCAGCCGCAGCAGCCCGGTTACGGCTACCCTGCCGCCCCGCCCCCGCCTCCGCCGGCGTACGGCGGCGGCTACCCGGGCGGCGCGCCGATGACGATGCCGGGCCTGATGCAGACGTCCCGCGTGCTGCTCTTCATCGTCGCGGGCCTGCAGATCATCGGTGGCATCATCGCCGCGATCGCCATCGCGGCCGCGCAGGACGTCGCCAACTCGGCGGGCGTCGGCGAGGAGACCGGTGTCCTGGCCGGCCTCGGCTTCTTCATCGTCCTGATCCTGCTCGGCTTCGCCGTGTGGGCCATCATCCTGGGCGCCAAGTTCTCCAAGGGCGGCAACGGCGTCCGCGTGGCGACCATCGTCTACGCCGCGCTGTTCATCCTGCTGAGCCTGGGCAACTTCGCCGGCGGCACCGCCAGCTCGGCGGTCGGCGGCATCATCGGTCTCGCCATCGGCGGCATCATCCTCGCCTCGATGGTCAACAGCAGCGCCAGCGCCTGGTTCAACCGCCCGCGTTACTGAGCCGCGACGCGCGGGTCCTCCCGCGCACCGCGTACGAAGGCCGCGGCCCCACCGCCCAACAGCGGTGGGGCCGCGGCCTTCGGCGTACGGGCGCGTCAGTGGAAGAAGTGGCGCGTGCCCGTGAAGTACATCGTCACGCCGGCGTTCTTCGCCGCCTCGACGACCTGCTCGTCGCGGACCGAACCGCCGGGCTGGACCACGGCCTTGACGCCCGCGGCGGTGAGGATCTCCAGACCGTCGGGGAACGGGAAGAACGCGTCCGACGCGGCGTAGGCGCCGCGCGCCCGCTCCTCGCCGGCCCGCTCCACCGCCAGCTTGGCGCTGTCGACGCGGTTGACCTGGCCCATGCCGACGCCGACGCTCGCGCCGTCCTTGGCGAGCAGGATGGCGTTGGACTTGACGGCGCGGCAGGCGCGCCAGGCGAAGGCCAGCTCGGCCAGCTCGGCCGGGGAGAGGGCCTCGCCGGTGGCGAGGGTCCAGTTCGCCGGGTCGTCGCCGTCCGCCTGGAGGCGGTCGGTGACCTGGAGCAGGGCGCCGCCGTCGACGGGCTTCACCTCGACGGGGGCGGCGGGGGCACCGGGGGCGCGCAGCACGCGGATGTTCTTCTTGCGGGCCAGCACCTCGACGGCGCCGTCCTCGTAGTCCGGCGCGACGATGACCTCGGTGAAGATCTCGGCGACCTGCTCGGCCATCGCGACCGACACCGGCCGGTTGACGGCGATGACACCGCCGAACGCGGACAGCGGGTCGCAGGCGTGCGCCTTGCGGTGCGCCTCGGCCACGTCGGCGCCGATCGCGATGCCGCACGGGTTGGCGTGCTTGATGATCGCGACACAGGGCTCGGAGTGGTCGTACGCGGCCCGGCGCGCGGCGTCGGTGTCCGTGTAGTTGTTGTACGACATCTCCTTGCCGTGCAGCTGCTCCGCCTCGGCGAGGCCGCCCGTGCCGTCGACGTAGAGCGCGGCGCCCTGGTGCGGGTTCTCGCCGTAGCGCAGGACGTTCTTGCGGCTGTACGTGGCGCCGAGGAACTCCGGGAAGCCGCCCGCCGCGGCGTCGGTGTCGGCCGCGTACCCCTCGGCGAACCAGGACGCCACGGCGACGTCGTACGCGGCGGTGTGCTGGAACGCCTCGGCCGCGAGGCGCTTGCGGGCGGTCAGGTCGAAGCCGCCCGCCTTGACGGCCTCCAGGACGTCCCCGTACCGCGCGGGAGAGGTGACGACCGCGACGGAGGGGTGGTTCTTGGCGGCGGCGCGGACCATGGAGGGGCCGCCGATGTCGATCTGCTCGACGCACTCGTCGGCGGTGGCGCCGGAGGCGACGGTCTCCCGGAACGGGTACAGGTTCACCACGACCAGCTCGAACGGCTCCACGCCCAGCTCGGCGAGCTGCTCGCGGTGCGCGTCCAGGCGCAGGTCGGCGAGGATCCCGGCGTGCACGCGCGGGTGCAGGGTCTTGACGCGTCCGTCCAGGCACTCGGGGAAGCCGGTGAGCTCCTCGACCTTGGTGACCGGGACACCGGCCGCGGCGATCCTGGTGGCGGTGGAGCCGGTGGAGACCAGCTCGACGCCGTTCTCGTGCAGCCCGCGGGCGAGCTCCTCCAGCCCCGTCTTGTCGTAGACACTGATCAACGCGCGACGGATGGGCTTATTCACCGACATGAACCTTTCGTCCCTCAATGCGGTAGCCGTGCCGGGCCAGACGCCCCACGACCTCGACGAGCAGCGTGCGCTCGACTTCCTTGATGCGCTCGTGGAGAGCGGCTTCGCCCTCCTCCGTGTCCTCCTCGACCACCTCGACCACGCCCTGGGCGATGATCGGGCCGGTGTCGACGCCGTCGTCGACGAAGTGGACGGTGCATCCGGTGACCTTCACACCGTGCGCGAGCGCGTCGCGCACCCCGTGAGCACCGGGAAAACTGGGCAGGAGCGCCGGGTGGGTGTTGACGATCCGCCCGCCGTAGCGACCCAGGAACTCCTTGCCGAGGATCTTCATGAACCCGGCGGACACGATGAGGTCCGGCTCGTACGCGGCGGTCGCCTCGGTCAGCGCGCGGTCCCACTCGTCGCGGGTGGCATAGTCCTTGACCCGGCGGACGAAGGTGGGGATGCCGGCGCGCTCGGCCCGTTCCAGGCCGGCGATGCCGTCGCGGTCGGCACCGACGGCGACGACCTCCGCTCCGTATGCCCGGGGATCGTCACCGATGGCATCGAGCAGGGCTTGCAGATTCGTCCCCGACCCGGAGACCAGGACGACGAGGCGGGCGGCAGCCACGGGGGCAACTCCTTGCTTGTGTGATCCTACGAATGAATCGCGCCCCTCGATACGGGGAACCCTACGAACGAGCCGACCGTCAGCAACGATACCGGCACACCGGGCCGCCCCCACGGGACGGGGGCGGAGGCGGGCGGTAGCGTCTGGGGAAGGAGCCGTCCGCCGACGGACGGATACGACGACACGAGACCCTCGGGGTACGGGGACACGGACGCACGGACGTGCGGAGGTGCGGCCGTACGGACGGGGGTCTGAGGGGAAGACGTTCACCAGATGCCGGACCGCCGACGCCAGTCCACGGAGTCCACGGACGAGAACAATCCGTTCGCACCGCCGCCCGAGGGCCGGCCGGACCAGCCGTGGCAGCCGCGCCGCCCCGAGAACGACGGCGCCGACGGCGACGGCCGGGGCGACGACGACACCGCCGGGGGCCGCGACCGCCCGGAGCGGCCCGCCTGGGGCAGCCAGTGGAGCCCGCGGCAGCCGGGCCGTTCCTCCGGCGGCTTCGGCGCCCGGCCGAACCGCGACCAGCAGGGCGGCGGCGCGAGCGGTGACCAGCAGGGCCCGGCCCTGCGCTGGGACCCGACGGACCCGGCCCAGCGCCGCGCCCGCTACGCGCTGCTGTCCGGCATGTGGGGGTTCTTCTTCGCGATCTTCGACTTCCCGGAGATCGCCCTGCTGCTGGGAGCCCTGGCCCTGTACTGGGGCATCAGCTCCTTGCGCGCCAAGCCCGCCGCCACCGCGGCGGGTGGCGGTACGGCGGTCGCCCCGGCCGGTGCCGCGCCGGCATCCGGTGCGTCAGCGCCGGCGGCACCGGCCGCCACCGGCAGCCGTCCGCAGCGCACGGCCGCGGTCAGCGGTCTCGTCACCGCCGTCCTGGCCCTGACGATCGTGGCGGTGACCTTCACGGTCCAGCTCGCCTACCGCGACTACTACGCGTGCGTGGACGACGCCCTGACCAGGACGGGCCAGGTGTCCTGCAACGAGCTGCTCCCCGAGCCGCTGCGCGGCGTCTTCGGCGTCAAGGAGTAGCCGCCGCGGTCCGGCGAAGCCCGGCGCGGTCCGCGCGTCGGCGTTCCCGCCCGCGGGATCCGGCGCCGGATTGCGTCATCGTTCCCCGTCACCGCCACCGTCACCATCGCCGGTCCCCGTCGACGGCGACGGGCCGTCGGCCCCTGAGTCCCTCGGTACCCCTGCGGCTCCGGCGCCCACACCGGCACGGTCGCCCTCCCCGGCCCCCTCGGCTTCCTTCTGGAGGGGGCCCTCTGGAGTGCCCTCGGGGGCTTCTTCGTCGGGCGCGCCTCCGGCCACGTCCCGGGCAGGGGCCGGCACCTCGTACGGACGGACGCCGTGCGCCGCGGAGCCAGGCGCGGAGCCGGGCGTGGTGTCCGGCGCTTCGGAGCCGTCGTCCCCCGCCAGGAAGTCGTCCCCCGTCAGGAAGCCGTCCTCCGTCAGGAAGCCGCCACCCGCGAGGAAGTCGTCCTCCCAGGACGCCGGCAGCAAACCGTACGGTTCGGTGGAGGGATCGCCGTCCACCGCGTCCGGCGGCCGCGCCGCATCCCCCGCCCCGGAGGGAGCGAGCGGTTCCCGCGGGCCCGGAGGGACCGGGATGCCCGGCTGCGGGACGGGCGGGAGGCCGGACGGGCCGGACCCCTCGGCCGCCGGAACCGGCGCCGAGCCGGGCGACCGCAGGCACCACCAGCGGAGCAGCAGCGCCCCCGGGACGCCCACCACCGCCGTCCACCCCAGCGCCGCCGCGCCCACCCGCCACCACACGGGCCCGAACTCCGCCAGCCGCCCGGCGCCCAGCGGCCCTCCGGCAGCCGCGGCCAGCGCCGCGGCCCCCGCCCCGCAGAGCACCGCCGCGGCCGACGCCGTCACCAGCGTCTCCCGTACGCCCCGCACCGCCGCCTTCCGCACCGTGAACCGGGCGGCCACCACCCCCGCCGCCACCGGCACCACCACCGCCGCCCAGTGCGGCCAGCTCCCGCGCCCGGCCGCCGGCAGCGCGGCGAGCAGCGGGAAGACGGGGACCGCCGGGTCGCCCGCCACCGCGAGCGGTGTGGCCACCGCGCCGGTGCCGAGCGCGAAACCGGGGCCGAGCCCGTAGGCCGCACCCCACACCGCCGCGTTCGGCAGCAGCGCGAGCGCCAGCAGCAGCACCGCGGCCCGTCCGGCCCACGCGTCCGACAGGCTCAACAACGCGTCCAGCGCCGCGCCCGCGTGCCACACCAGCGACACCGCCACCAGCAGCGCTCCCCCGCCGACCAGCGTCACGAGTGCGGCCGCCGCGGCACGTACCGCCACACCCGTCCGGAAACGCGCGAGCCCCACGCGCAGCCGCTCCGGCACCCACGCGGGCAGCGGTCCCGCCGGGCACCCGTTCGCCGTCCAGGCCCCGGCGGCCGCCGCGAGCGCGACGACCGGCGGGACGTGCAGCGCCGCGCTGAGGAGATCGGGAGCGAGCGGCCCGCCGAGCGCGCAACCGGCGGCACCCGCGCCGACGGCCGTGTACCCGGCGGTCACCCCGCACACCATGCCGCCCGCGTCGCCGACCGGCGTGTCACGGGCGGTCCGGTACGCCAGCCAGGCCGGCAGGGCGAGCAGCAGCAGCGGGACGACGCCGACCGGCACCGGCCCGGCGGCCGGCGACGGGCCGGCCCGCAGCAGCTCCGTCCCGTGGGCGAGCAACCACACGCCGGCGGCGACGTCCAGGGCTCCCTCCGGCCCCCGGTCCGGGTACGGGGAAGCGATCCACATCACCATCACCAGGACGGTGAGGGAACCGAGCCCGAGGCCCGCGGCGAGCGCACCCCGCAGACAGCAGGCGGTCATCCGGGACAGGGCGGTCACGGCAGTCGCGCGAGTCACGCACGCCATGCTGCCAACGACACGCGCTTTCTCTGCGTAACGGGCGATTGCCCGCTGTGTCGCTCAATATACGTTTATGTACTTTTTCGTCGAGTGCAGTGTGTGTGCCGCCGCGGGGGTCCGCCCGTGACCCAGAGCACCAGCACCCGCTCCGCGCCGCCGCTCCCTTCCCCCAAGGAGCGGCGACGACTGCGTGAGGCGAGATCCATGAGCGAGAGCCAGGTCGCCGAGGTGCTCGGGGTCACCCGGGCGACCGTGCGCTCGTGGGAGACGGGGCGCGCGTCCCCGCGGGGCCGCAAGCGCGAGGCGTACCTGAAGCTCCTCAAGGCGCACGAAGCCGCCGCGCCGACGCCGCCGGCGACGCGCAAACCGCCGCCGAAGGCCAAAACCCGGCCCTCCGCGGCGGCGGCCCCGGACGCCTCCACGCCGCAGGGGAAGGGCCGGGAGGAACCGGCACGCAAGAAGCCGCGGAAGGACCAGGGACAGGAGCGGCCCCGCGAACAGGAGCAGCCTCCGGAGCAGCCGCAGCCCTCGGAGCCGGACCAGTCCCCGGAGCCGGACCGGGAAGAGGCCGGGGCCCCGGCGCGGCCCGGGGCGCAGGAGCAGGGGGACACCGAGGACCCGGCCGAGGCGCAGGAGGAGGCGGGGAGCGAGGATCCGGCCGAGGCGCGGGGCCGGGCGCCGTCCGGGGAACCGTCCGGAGGGCCGGTCGCGGAGCCGTGCGACGAACCTCCCGGCGAACCCTCCGACGAGCCGTCCGACGAGCCGGCACAGGCGGAACAGGCGCAGGCGGAACACGCGCAGGCGGAGCAGGCACAGGGGGAGCAGGAGCCGAAGACGGAGCTCGCGGAGCAGGCCGCGCCGCGGCCCCTACCGCAGGCCCGGAAGACGGTGAGGCCCGGCACGCCCGCCGGCGCGTTCGACGCGCTGTACGGCCGCACCGCGCCGGTCCTCGTCCAGCAGGCGTACCTGCTGACGGGCCGGCGCCGGCTCGCCCGCGAGGCCGTCGAGCACGCGTTCCACCACGCCTGGGAGCGGTGGCCCCGGGTCGCCGTCGACCGGGACCCCGCCGGCTGGGTGCGCGCGGCGGCGCACGAGTACGCCCTGTCCCCGTGGCACCGGATGCGCCGCACCCACCGGCACCCCGACCCGCCGACGACCGACCGCGCCGCCCGGGCGCTGCGCGGTGCGGTTCTGGACCTGCCGCCGCCGTACCGCCGCGCGCTGCTGCTGTACGACGGCCTCGGCTTCGACCTGCCGGACACGGCCGCCGAGCTGGAGGCGAGCACCCCGGCCGCCGCCTACCGCGTCCTGCACGCCCGCGCCGCCGTCGCCGAGCGGCTTCCGGAGCTGAGCGACCCGGAGGCGCTCCACGAGCGGCTGGCCGGCCTGCTCACGCACGGCCCGGCGATGGTGCTGGCCACGGCCCGTACCGTCCGCACGCGCAGCGAGCGCCGCGCCAGGGGCTGGACCCGCGCGGCCTTGGGGCTCACCGCGGTCATCATCGGCGCGACCGCGTTCACGCTGACCACCGCGCCGACCCGGTACGAGCCGCCGCTGGCGCCGGGCATGGCGATCAGCGGCGTGCCGGTCCTGAGCGGCCCGCAGCGGCTGACCCCGCAGGACGAGCAGCTCCGCGACGCGCTGCGGGCCAGGCCCTTCACCGGTCCGCCGCGCCTGCTGCCGGACACCCGCTGAGACGCCCGGACGGAGGCAGCGGACACGCGGAAGGGCCCGCCCCCGGATGTCCGGGAGCGGGCCCTTCGCGATGCCGCTCAGGAGATCGGCCGGTTCCGCCGATCAGCGGGTTCGGCGATCAGCCGGTTTCAGCGGATCAGCCGGTTCAGCCCGCGAGGATCGCGCGCGCCAGCTTGGCCGTCTCGGTCGGCGTCTTGCCGACCTTGACACCCGCGGCCTCGAGGGCCTCCTTCTTCGCCTGCGCGGTGCCGGACGAACCGGACACGATCGCACCGGCGTGGCCCATCGTCTTGCCCTCGGGGGCGGTGAAGCCCGCGACGTAGCCGACGACCGGCTTCGTGACGTTGGCCTTGATGAAGTCGGCCGCCCGCTCCTCCGCGTCGCCGCCGATCTCACCGATCATGACGATCAGCTCGGTCTCGGGGTCGGCCTCGAAGGCCGCGAGCGCGTCGATGTGGGTGGTGCCGATGACCGGGTCGCCACCGATGCCGACGGCCGAGGAGAAGCCGATGTCGCGCAGCTCGTACATCATCTGGTAGGTCAGCGTGCCGGACTTCGACACCAGACCGATCTTGCCGGGCTTGGTGATGTCGCCCGGGATGATGCCGGCGTTGGACTGGCCCGGCGTGATCAGGCCGGGGCAGTTCGGGCCGATGATGCGGGTCTTGTTGCCCTTGGACTTCGCGTACGCCCAGAAGGCGGCGGAGTCGTGGACCGCGATGCCCTCGGTGATGACGACGGCCAGCGGGATCTCGGCGTCGATGGCCTCGACCACGGCGGCCTTGGCGAAGGCCGGCGGCACGAAGAGGACGGAGACGTTGGCGCCCGTCTTCTCCATGGCCTCGGCGACCGTGCCGAAGACGGGGATCTCGTGGCCGTCGATGTCGACGGTCGTGCCGGCCTTGCGCGGGTTCACGCCACCGACGATGTTGGTGCCGTCACCGAGCATGAGCTTGGTGTGCTTCATGCCCGTGGCACCGGTCATGCCCTGGACGATGACCTTGCTGTCCTTGTCGAGGAAGATAGCCATGGTGTGTCTGTGACCTCGTCCCTTTACTTCGCAGCCGCGAGCTCGGCGGCCTTGTCGGCCGCGCCGTCCATGGTGTCCACGCGCTGCACCAGCGGGTGGTTGGCGTCCGACAGGATCTTGCGACCCAGCTCCGCGTTGTTGCCGTCGAGGCGCACGACCAGCGGCTTGGTGACCTCTTCGCCCCGCGAGGACAGCAGGTTCAGGGCCTGGACGATGCCGTTGGCGACCTCGTCACAGGCGGTGATGCCACCGAAGACGTTGACGAAGACGGACTTGACGTCGGGGTCCCCGAGGATGATCTCGAGGCCGTTCGCCATGACCTCGGCGGAGGCGCCGCCACCGATGTCGAGGAAGTTGGCGGGCTTCACGCCGCCGTGGGCCTCACCGGCGTACGCGACGACGTCGAGGGTCGACATGACCAGACCCGCGCCGTTGCCGATGATGCCGACCTGGCCGTCGAGCTTGACGTAGTTGAGGCCCTTGGCCTTGGCGGCAGCCTCGAGCGGGTTGGCTGCGGCCTTGTCCTCGAGCGCCTCGTGCTCGGGCTGGCGGAAGTCGGCGTTGGCGTCCAGGGACACCTTGCCGTCGAGGGCGATGATGTCACCGGAGGCGACCTTGGCCAGCGGGTTGACCTCGACGAGGAGGGCGTCCTCGGCGACGAAGGTCTTCCACAGGGTCACGAGGACCTCGGCGACCTTCTCGGCCACGTCGGCCGGGAACTGCGCCTGGGCGACGATCTCGCGGGCCTTCTCGATCGAGACGCCGTCGTTGGCGTCGACCGGGACCTTCGCCAGCTTCTCGGGCGTCGTCGCGGCGACTTCCTCGATGTCCATGCCGCCCGCGACCGAGGCCATGGCCAGGAAGGTGCGGTTGGTGCGGTCGAGGAGGTAGGAGACGTAGTACTCCTCGACGATCTCCGGAGCGGTCTCGGCGATCATCACCTTGTGGACCGTGTGGCCCTTGATGTCCATCCCGAGGATGTCCGTCGCGCGGGCGACGGCCTCGTCCGGCGTGGCGGCCAGCTTGACGCCACCGGCCTTGCCGCGGCCGCCGACCTTCACCTGCGCCTTGACGACCGACTTGCCGCCAAGACGCTCGGTGGCCTCGCGCGCCGCCTCAGGCGTGTCGATGACTTCACCGGCCAGCACCGGTACACCGTGCTTGGCGAAGAGGTCCCTCGCCTGGTACTCGAACAGGTCCACGCGCGTCCGTCCCTTTTCTGGTGATCGCGGTTCGTTGTCTGCGTGGGCGTGCCGCGCGCCCGTCTGACCGGGCGGAGGGCAACGTGACTGCGCTGTCACAGGGGAGGCGTACACGGTGTCCGTGGACGCGGCATGTCCGTCTCGCAGGTTATCCCCGTGGGACCGAGGTCCCTAAATCGCAGATCACACCCAAGCGGTGATACCTGTCACAGACAAGGACCTCCGACGGGCGGCCCCACCAGCTGTGAGACCGCCCGTTGCTACGGATTTCGTACGTCTCTCGTACGTACCGGATCAGCCGCCGTAGGGGAGGTAGTCCGGGGTCACGGACGCGGCGGTGCCCTGGAGCCCGGTCACGGCGTTCGCGGAGAGCGGCTGGACGTCGGCGGTCACGTGCGAGACGACCGCCTGGCCGAACGACTGCGCGTCACCGGTGACACCCTGCGCGAACGGCTGGACCTCCCCCGTCACGCCGTACGCCAGCCCCGTGGCACTGCCCCCGACGCCCTGGGCGACGGGCTCCACCTGGTCGGCGACGGCCTGGACGACCGGCCGTACGGAGCCGGTGACGCCGTCCGCGAACGGCCGGACCTCCCCGGTCACGCCGGACGCCAGCGGCTGGACGTCCGCGACGACACCGCCCGCGAAGGGCTGCACGCCGGAGACGACGCCCTGGGCGAGGGAGCCGGCGTCACCGACGGCCTGGCCCGCGACCGGGAGGACTCCGGCGACGGCCCGGGCGGCGATGGGCGGCAGCACGTCCTGGGCGACGCCGTCCAGGATCGGGGTGGCGGTACCGGCCGGGTCGCCCGCCAGCTCGTGGGCGAAGGAGTCCAGCGGGCCGAAGAGGTAGTCGATCTCCTGTGTGGCGGTGTCCGCGGCGCCCTCGACGACCGGGGCGGCGACGCCCTGGACGTGCCGCACATCGGCCCGGGCGTCCTGCGACACGTCCTGCGACACGTCCTGGGCGGTGCCGCGGGCGGTGTTCTGCACCGGTGCGGCCGCGGCGGACGCGGCGGACGCGTCGGAGACGACGTCCTGCCGGACGGCTCCGGCCGTGTCCTCGATCGCGCCGGCCGTGTCCTCGACCGTGTCGACCACCTTGTCGGGCGTCGACAGCGGGACGGAGACGGATACCTGGCTCGCGCCGGCGGCCGCGGTGCCGATGGCCCACATACCGGTGGCGGTGGCGGCGACGGCTATGGAGCGGCGGATGTTCTTGTTCATGGCTGTGTCGATTCCTTCGAATTCCGTGGGCACGTGGCGGCGCGGCCGGCGCACGTGCGTGGTGACGGCGGACAGACCTGTCCCGCCCCCGCGCGGCAGGTCCTGAGCGGGGGGAGGTCTGCCCTAGCCGGGGAATTCGAGGACGTCGTGGGGGCGGTCGTGGACGGGCGCCACGGTCGCGGGCAGCCCGGCGCCGCGCACGGGGCCGGGGTACGGAACCGGCGCCGCCGTCACGGCGTGCTGGTCGGCGCCCGCCCGCGACGCACCCGCCTCGCCGGCGCAGCCGGGCGTCTGACGGCCGGCGCCGCCCCACGGGGCGGGCACCACGGGTGCGGGCGCGGAGAGCGCCGCGGCCGGTCGGTCACCCCGGGCGCCGGCGGAGCCGGATCCGGTGTCGCCGCCGTACGGCCGCGCCGCGGCGGCGGTCGTACGGGCCCGGCCGGACAGGTGCGGGTCCGCCTGCGGGGCGGCACCGGCCCGCGTGTCCGCGCCGGCACCGGGAGCCGCGGCCGGGGCGTGGGCACCGGCCTCCGCGGTCGCTTCGGGAAGCGCGGGCAGCAGCCCGGTGGGCGTGGGGGGCCGGGTCGGGTCCGGTACGGCTCCGACGACTCCCTGGACCAGGCCCGCCACGGCAGGGCCGGCACCGGACACGGCGCTGCCGGTCACGCCGGCGGTGGCAGTGGTGACCGTGGTGGCAGTGGTGACGGCTTCGGTGGCCGGCGGGAGCACCCGCCCCGCGACCGGCCGCACCACGGACTCGGCCACCGGTCCGGTGACGGCCCCGGCGGACGGGACCGACGGCGCGGACGGGGCCGACGGGGCGGACGAGATTGACGGGACCGACGGGACCGACCGGGCCGGCTCACGGACGGTCCGCGCGGCGTGGGCGGCGTCGCCGACGGCCTCGCGGGTGTCACCCGCCGCTTCGTGCGCCGTGTGCCGCGTTGCCCGGACCCGGTCGTCCTGGAGCTGTTCGTGCTGGACTTGCTCGTCCCGGAGTTTCCCGCCCTGGGCTTGCTCGTGGGTGGCCGCCGGCTCCGGGCCCTCCGCCGCGTACGCCCGGCCCCCGCAGAGGAAGCCCAGCGCCAGCAGACCGCCGAGGAAGAGCGCGATGCCCAGGGCCCGTGCGGCGGCCGTGCCGTGCGCGGCCACCGGGGTGAGACGTCGCCGCGCACGCCGCCGGGCCGCTCCGCGCGCCGTGCGCGGGGCGGCAACCGGCAAGGCAGCCACTGCTGCTGCGACGGCGGTCACGGTGTTCGGGGCCTCCCAGGTCGCGGACGTCGTCGTTCGAGTCCGCGTACGGCGCGACGATGCTTGCACGAGCCTCGGGGGGTGACGCAAGTCCTGCGTTACTGATGGGTCACCATGTCCGGTATGGGCAGTGGCCGTTTCTCGATCGCGGCCGCCATCACCTCCGGGAAGAGGTCGGGCGTGCAGGCGAACGCGGGCGCGCCCAGCGCGGCGAGCGCCGCCGCGTGCTCGCGGTCGTACGCCGGCGCCCCCTCGTCGGACAGCGCGAGCAGGGCCACGAACTGCACTCCCGAGGCCTTCATCGCCGCCACCCGCTTGAGCATCTCGGCGCGGATCCCGCCCTCGTAGAGGTCGCTGATCAGGACGACGACGGTGTCGGCGGGGCGGGTGATCCGCGACTGGCAGTAGGCCAGCGCCCTGTTGATGTCCGTGCCGCCGCCGAGCTGGGTGCCGAAGAGGACGTCGACCGGGTCGTCGAGCTGGTCGGTGAGGTCGACGACGGCAGTGTCGAAGACGACGAGCCGGGTCGCGATCGACCGCATGGACGCGAGCACCGCGCCGAACACGGACGCGTACACGACCGAGGCCGCCATCGACCCGGACTGGTCGATGCACAGGACGACGTCCTTCTTCACGGACTGCGAGGCCCGCCCGTACCCGATCAGCCGCTCGGGCACGACAGTGCCGTACTCGGGCAGGTAGTTCTTCAGGTTCGCCCGGATCGTACGGTCCCAGTCGATGTCCCGGTGACGCGGCCGGCTGACGCGCGCGCTGCGGTCCAGCGCACCCGTGAGCGTGGCGCGGGTGCGGGTGGCGAGCCGCTTCTCCAGGTCCTCGACCACCTTGCGGACGACGGCACGGGCCGTCTCCTTCGTCGTCTCGGGCATCGCCTTGGTGAGCGACAGCAGCGTGCCGACGAGGTGGACGTCGGCCTCGACGGCCTCCAGCATCTCCGGCTCCAGCAGCAGGGCCGACAGGCCGAGCCGGTCGATCGCGTCGCGCTGCATGACCTGCACGACGGAGCTCGGGAAGTACGTGCGGATGTCGCCGAGCCAGCGCGCGACCGACGGCGCCGACGCGCCGAGCCCCGCCGAACGGTCCCGTCCGGCGCGGCCCTGCCCGCCGCCTTCGCCGTACAGGGCGCCCAGCGCGCCGTCCATGGCGGCGTCCGTCCCGGTCAGCGTGCGGCCGGTGCCGTCGGCCTCTCCCCCGCCGAGCACCAGCCGCCAGCGCCGCAGCCGCTCGTCCTCACGGTCGCTCATCGCCCCGCCCCCACCCGCTCGTCGTTCCCCGCACCGTCCACGCCGTCCGCGCCCTCGCCGGCGTCCACACCGTCCCCGCCGTCCGCGCCGTCCGCACTGCTCGCTCCGTCCCCGCTCCTCGCTCCGTCCCCGCCGCCCGGGTCGCCCGGGCCGCCCGCGCCGAGCAGCAGCCGTACGAGCGGCACCACCGCGTCCGCCCGCGCCTCGTCCAGTCCCGGGCCGAATCCGGGCGCGCCCGGCCGGACGGTGCTTCCCCCCGTGGAAGCACCGGCCGCCGGGCCGCGCCGCACCAGCTCGCCCAGCGTGCGCCGGACTCCCGGTTCGTACGCCCCGAACGTGCGCCGCAGCAGCGGCAGCACGCCGGTGAACGCGTCCGCCGGGACTCCGGTCAGCCAGGCGTCGACCAGGGCGAGCAGCCGCTCGTCGTGGACGAGGAGCATGCCGCCGCCGGAGGCGCCCGGGCCGCCGCCGACGAACCCTTCGATCCAGGCGGCCGCCTCGCCCGGCGGCGTCCCGGGCGAGAGCGCGAGCCCCATCAGCCGGGCGGCCTCGTCCTCGGCGAGCCGCCCGTCGTCCAGCAGCAGGCGGGCGGCCCGCCCGCGGATCGCACCGGGAACGCTGTCCCGGCCGGCGAGCGCGCCCAGGACGGCGCCCCAGCGGGCGGTCACCTCGTCGCCGTCCGGGAGGAGCCGGATCGCGGTGTGGACGCCGTCGAGGTGACCGCGCATCTCGGCGGCGCCGTCCGCGTCGAGGCCGGTGCACGCGGGCGGCAGGCCGACGCAGATGCGCAGGGCGAGTCCGGTGGCGACCTCGGCCAGCGCGGCCGTGTCGGTGGACCGCACGTCGCCGTACCGCAGGGAGCGGGCCAGTGCGGGCAGCGCTTGGGCGAGGTGGCCCACGTCCGCGTCGAGCGCGGCCCGGTCGGCGAGGGCCCTCATCACCACGGGCAGCGCGTCGGGCAGCGCGGCCAGCAGGCACCGCTCGGCGAGGGCGGTCACCTCGCCGAGGGCGGTCGCCGACACCGCGAGGCTCTCCGCCTTGGCGGTGGCGGCGGCGAGGACCGTGGTGCCCCACACACCGGCCTCGGCGACCCGCACGTGCAGCTCCGGCTGCCAGCGCAGCCGCCAGCTCTCCCGGAAGGTGCCGGTGCTGCCGCGGCCGGTGGCCGGCTCGCCCCAGGCGACACCCAGCAGCCGCAGCCGGTGCAGCAGCCGGCTGCGCTCCGCGTCCGTCTCCTTGCGCAGGTCGAGGTCGAGTTCCCGCTCCAGCGCCTCCGGCTTGAGGCGCAGCGTGCGCTGCAGCCTGGTCAGGTCGCGCTGCAGCGGCACGGCGGGCGCGGTGTCCGGCACCTCGCCGAGCGCATCGCCGACGATCAGCCGGTCCCTGATGAGGTCGAGCGGCACCTCCGAGCCGTCGCACATCACGGCCCGTGCGGCGTCCATCGTCTCGGTGAGCCCGGCGACCGGACGGCCGCGCAGGGCGGCGAGCGTCCCGGCGAGCCGTACGGCCTCGATGACGTGGGCGGACGAGACGATCCGGTCCTCCTCGCGCAGCAGGCCGGCGATCTTCGTCAGCCAGCGCTCGACGGGCCGGTCCGGTGCGCCGAACAGGTGCCCGTACCAGCCGGGTGAGTCGATGCCCGCGCCGTAACCGCTGTGCCGCGCGAGCCGTCGGTAGGTCCAGGGCACCCAGGTGATCCCGGTCTTCACCTTGGGCAGGCCCTTGAGGAGGGCCCGGTCCGCGGTGGTGGTGGTCCTCGCGGCGAGCGCGGGCACGTGCCAGGCGCCGCACACCACGGCCACGCCGTCGCCGTACGTCTTGCGGGCGGCGCGCAGCTGGAGCCGCATGTACGCCTCGCGGATCAGGTCGCGGGGGTGGCCGCCGTGCCCGTAGGCCTCGCGCAGCGCCGCCATGGCCTCGGCGAGACCGGCGAACACCGCCAGGGGGTCGCCGTCCGGGCCGTCGTCCGGGGGCCCGTGGCGTGCGGAGACGGGGCCGCGGTGCTCGACGACGTCCTCCCACCAGCGCTCCGGGTCGTCGTACCCGGCGGTTTCGGCGAGCACCGCGATGGGGTCGATCCGTACGCCGTCGGCCTCCTCCTCGTCGCCGTCGCCCCAGGTGGGATCGGCCCCCATGGCCAGCGAGTGCGTGGCGGGCAGGTCGATGAAGCGGACGGGCACGCCGTGGTCGAGCGCCCAGCGGACGGCGACCCACTCCGGCGAGAAGTCGGCCAGGGGCCAGAAGGCGGCCCGGCCCGGGTCGTCCACGGCGTGGGCGAGCAGGGCGACGGGCGGCCGCATGTGCTCGTCCGCGGCCAGGGGGAGCAGGGCGTCGCCCTCGGGCGGACCCTCGACCAGTACGGCCGGGGGCTTGGCGGCGTCCAGCGCGGCCCTGACCGCGCGGGCCGATCCCGGCCCGTGGTGCCGCACGCCGAGCAGCAGCGCCTCCCCGGCGGGTGTCCGTCCCGTCCGCGTCACGCCGAGACCTCCCTGCACGCGCGGTAGAAGTCCTTCCATCCCTCCCGCTCGCGGACGACCGTCTCCAGGTACTCCTGCCAGATGACGCGGTCCGCCGCCGGGTCGCGGACGACGGCGCCGAGGATGCCGGCGGCCACGTCGCCGGGGCGCAGCACGCCGTCGCCGAAGTGGGCGGCGAGCGCGAGGCCGCCCGTGACGACCGAGATGGCCTCGGCCGTGGACAGCGTCCCGGACGGGGACTTGAGCTTGGTGCGGCCGTCGGTGGTGACGCCGTCGCGCAGCTCGCGGAAGACGGTGACGACCCGCCGGATCTCGTCGATGCCCTCGGGCGCGGCGGGCAGGTCGAGGGAGCGGCCTATCTGGTCGACGCGCCGCGAGACGATGTCGACCTCGGCGTCGGGTGTCGCGGGCAGCGGCAGGACGACGGTGTTGAAGCGGCGGCGCAGGGCGCTGGACAGGTCGTTGACGCCGCGGTCGCGGTCGTTCGCCGTGGCGATCAGGTTGAAGCCCCGTACCGCCTGGACCTCCTCCCCCAGCTCCGGGATGGGCAGCGTCTTCTCCGACAGGATCGTGATGAGCGTGTCCTGCACGTCGGCGGGGATGCGGGTCAGCTCCTCGACGCGGGCGGTCATGCCGTCGGCCATGGCGCGCATCACCGGGCTGGGCACCAGCGCGTCGCGGCTCGGGCCGTGGGCGAGCAGCCGGGCGTAGTTCCACCCGTAGCGGATGGCCTCCTCGGGTGTGCCCGCCGTGCCCTGCACGAGCAGGGTGGAGTCCCCGCTGACGGCCGCGGCGAGGTGTTCGGAGACCCAGGTCTTCGCGGTGCCGGGCACGCCGAGGAGGAGCAGGGCGCGGTCGGTGGCGAGGGTGGTGACGGCGACTTCGACGATGCGGCGCGGTCCCACGTACTTCGGTGTGATGACGGTGCCGCCGGGCAGCGTGCCGCCGAGCAGATAGGTGGCGACGGCCCACGGTGAGAGCCGCCAGCGGGGCGGGCGGGGCCGGTCGTCCACCGCCGCGAGCGCCGCGAGTTCGTCCGCGAACGCGTCCTCGGCGTGCGGCCGCAGGGCCTCGCCGCCGGTCTCCCCGCGCTTGCCCGGGCGGTTCCCCCCGCTGGTGGCCGCGGCGCCGCGGGCGCCCTGGGCCGGGGTGTGCGCGATGGCTTCGGTCGTTTCGGGCACGGTCATGGATCCCCCTCCGGATCGTGTGCGACCGGGTGTGGGATCCACCGTGCACCATGCCACTGACAATCGACCGTCTCCGCAGGTGGAGGCCGGAAACGGCCGATCGTGGGAGCGTCAGCCGGCCATCGGCGAGAGCGCGTTGCAGCCGGCCGCCGCGGCGACGCCCTTGCCCGACTTCTCGTCGAGGACCTTGCCCTTGTGCGTGATCTTGCAGGAGACCTCGGAGCCGTTGACGTCGACGGCCACCGGCATGACGAGCGGCGCCTCGATGCCGCGCAGCTTCACCGTCTTCTTCCACGGCAGCGCCGGGTTCTGCACCGACTCCAGCTTCGGGTTGGTGGCGTCACCGCCGCCGGCGTTGAACTCGATGGAGTCGATGCCCTTGCCGTCGACCTCGTACGTGACCTCGTACTCCTCGTTCACGGCCTTGTCGACCTGCTTCGTCGCCTCGTCGGCGACACCGGAGCAGGCGCCGAGACCGAGCGCGAGCCCGCCGGCGATGACCGTCGAGACGACGGAGCGGCTGATGCGGTTCATGGGTACCCCCCGGGGCGAGTTGACTGGACATGCGCAGGCAACAGTAAAAGGCGAGCAAAGTCAACTGGCTTATCCGACAGCGAAATTGCAGGTCAGGGCCGATTGTCAGTGGTGGGTCCTACCGTCGTGAGCATGAATCAGCAGGGGGTGCGCTGGACGGCGGAACAGGTGCTGGCCCTGGCTCCTGACGACGCCTCGCGCAAAGCGGGCAGCAGACTCGGAGCGGCCGGGCCGTGGTCGGAGGCGGGCAGCAGCGGCGCGGGGGCCGTGTGGGGCCTGTGCAAGGGCAGCGGGAGCAGGCCGTACCGGACGGTCGTCGACACCACCGGCCCGGCGTTCCACTGCAGTTGTCCGAGCCGCAAGTTCCCGTGCAAGCACGCCCTGGGGCTGCTGCTGCTCTGGTCGTCGGACGAGCGCGCCGTGCCGGACACCGCCGGCACCGACGTACCGCAGTGGGCCGGGGAGTGGCTCGCGGCGCGCCGTGCCCGGGCCGCGGGCGGCGGGGAAGGGGACGCGGCCGGCACTCCGGCCGCCAGGACCGCGGATCCCGAGGCGGCACGGCGCCGTGCCGCCCGGCGTGCCGCGCGGATCACCGCGGGGGCGCAGGAGCTGGAGCAGCGGCTGGCGGACCTGCTGCGCGGCGGGCTCGCCTCCGCCGACCGGTCGGGATACGGGCTGTGGGAGGAGACGGCGGCGCGGATGGTCGACGCGCAGGCGCCCGGACTGGCGGGACGGGCCAGGGAGCTGGGCGCGATACCCGGCTCGGGCCCGGGCTGGCCCGTGCGCCTGCTGGAGGAGTGCGCGCTGACACACCTCCTCGGGCAGGCGTGGCTCGGCATCGAGCGGCTGCCGGGGCCGCTGGCGGCGACCGTCCGCACCCGCGTCGGGCTCACCGCGCCCGCCGACGGCCCGGCGGTACGCGACCGCTGGACGGTCCTCGCCCAGTACGACACGTCGGACGGCAAGCTGACCACGCGCCGCATCTGGCTGTACGGACAGGGCAGCGGGCGCACGGTACTGCTGCTGTCCTTCGGGGCGGCGGGGCGGGCGCCGCAGCTCGCGCTGCCCGTGGGCGTCGTCGTCGACGCCGAGGTCACACCGCACGCGGGCGCCGGACAGGTGCGGGCGGAGCTCGGCGAGCAGTTCTCCGCGCCCGTCCCGGCCGCCGGCCCGCCGCCGGGCGGCACGGCCGCCGACGCCCTGGCCGCGTACGGGCACGCGCTGCGGGAGGACCCGTGGCTGGACTCCTGGCCGGTCACGCTCCGCGGCGTCATACCGGTGCCGACGGGAAACGGCGGCTGGCAACTGGCCGAGGCCCGCGGATCCGGTGCCGAGGGGGCCGCCCTGCCGGTCTCCGCCGCTGCGCTCGGCCGGGCCGGGCTGTGGCGGCTGGTCGCCCTGTCCGGCGGCGGCCCGGTCACCGTCTTCGGCGAATGCGGGCACCGCGGCTTCACACCGCTCGCCGCCTGGGCCCCGGACACGCCCGAGACCGTTGCGCTCACCTGACGTACGGAGGACGCCATGACCACCACCACATCCTGGGACGACCTCGTCACCTGCGCGCTGCTCGGGACCGAACGGCGTGCGCCGGGCGCCGACGTCATGGCGTCCGCGGGCGGCAAGGACGCGTCCGGGGCGCTGCTGGACGCGGCCGCGCTGCACACGGTGCGGCGCAGGGCGGGCCTGCTTCCGGCACCCGCCGTACCCGCCGCCGCGCGGCCCGGGCCGGCGCCGCACGATCCGCGGCCGCCCGTACCGGAAGCGGCCCGGCGCCGGCTCGCCCAGCTCCTCGCCGACCGGTCCGGCCCTTCGCAGGGCGGCGGCCGGCGCGGTGCCGCCCCCGACCTCACCGAGCTGCTGCCGCAGTGGCTCGCGGCCGCGAACGAGCACGGGTACCGGGCCCCGGCGTCCCTGCTGCCCGCCCTGCTCGACACCGCCCGCGCCCGCACCGACCTCCGGCCGCAGGCACTGGCCTTCGCCGGGCCGCGCGGACTGTGGCTCGCCCGCCTCAACCCGGAGTGGAGGTTCGCCCTGCGCGGCGCCTCGGCGGGTGCCGCGCTGCCCGCGCCCGACGACACGGAGGCCGTGCGGCGGCTGTGGGACGAGGGGCTGTTCGCCGAGCGGGTCGCCCTGCTGGGAGCGGTACGCGCCCACGACCCCCGGGCCGCGCTCGCCCTGCTGACCTCGACCTGGGCGACCGAGCGGGCCGAGGACCGGCTGATGTTCCTCGACTCCCTGCGCACCGGTCTGTGCCACGGCGACGAGCCGTTCCTGGAGCAGGCCCTCTCCGACCGCAGCCGCAACGTCCGCTCCACGGCGGCCGAGCTGCTGTCCGCGCTGCCGCGGTCGGCACTCGCCGGCCGCATGGCCGACCGGGCCGCGTCCTGCGTCAGCCTCGACCGCACCGGGCCCGCCGCCGTGATCTCCGTCGAGGCCCCGCACGAATGCGACGCGGGCATGCAGCGCGACGGCGTCCTGCCCCACCCGCCCGCCGGCCGCGGCGCACGGTCGTGGTGGCTGGGCCAGCTGGTGGAGGCGGCACCGCTGCGCGTGTGGCAGGCGCGGCTCGGCGGGCGCACGCCCGACGAGATCATCGCGCTGCCCGTCGCCGACGACTGGCGCGACGAGCTGCACGCCGCGTGGTGCCGGGCCGCGGTCCGGCAGCGCGACGCGGCCTGGTCCCGCGCCCTGCTGGGGCCGCCGGCGACGCCTCCGGCATCACTGGCCGAGCGGTCCCAGCTGCTGTCCACCCTCACCGCGGACGAACGCGCCGCGTGGGTGGCCGACTTCATCGCCGCGCACGGCCTGTCGGAGGCGTTCCAGCTCCTCGGCGTCTGCGCGGTGCCCTGGGCGGAACCGCTGGGGCGCGCGGTGGTCGACGCGCTGGACATCGCCCGCGACGCCGGCAGCTACCCGTGGAGCTTCAGCGGCGTGATGGGCCTCGCGGAGCGGTGCCTCCACCCGGCCGAGGCGGCCCGCCTCGACGTCCTGACGGCCATACCGGACGAACCCGAGGGCGCGTCCCCCGGCGCGGGCGGCTACTGGTCGGAGGCCTTCCAACGCTTGGTCGCCACGCTCCGCTTCCGCGCCACGATGCACGCGGAACTGGCTCCGTGATCCCTCGCCTCCGCGCGGGTCCCGGCCCCGGACCCGGTTCGTCCGCAGGCCGGTGGTCCGGTTGTGGCCATCCGCTCCGCCCTGCGGAACGACTGTCCACAACCGGCCGCACCCCGCGAGCGGGGCTACGCGTCGCTGGAGACCCGCACGTTGGCGTTGACCCAGTCGACGATCGACGCCGTCGTCGCACCGGGCGTGAAGATCTCCGCCACGCCCTTCTCCTTCAGCGGCGCGATGTCCGCGTCCGGGATGATCCCTCCGCCGAAGACCTTGATGTCCTCCGCGTCCCGCTCCTTCAGGAGCTCCAGGACCTTCGCGAACAGCGTGTTGTGCGCGCCCGAGAGGATCGAGAGGCCGATCGCGTCCGCGTCCTCCTGGATCGCCGTGTCCACGATCTGCTCCGGCGTCTGGTGCAGGCCGGTGTAGATGACCTCCATACCGGCGTCACGCAGCGCCCGCGCGATCACCTTGGCCCCGCGATCGTGGCCGTCGAGACCCGGCTTGGCCACCACCACGCGGATCGGACCGGTCACACCCATCACTGCCTCCACATGCGTCCCCCGTACCTGATCCCGGGGAGGTGAACGAACGTTATCGACAGCATCCCGCACGCTGCCGTTTCGCGGTGCAGAGCGAGGGGGAAATCACACGTGGGACATGTTCGCCGCGTGTCGCGCCCGCCCGGAGGGAGCCCTCGGGCCCCGGCGGAGTGATCGCGAGGGGAGCCCGCACCACGCCATCCGGGGGGGCGCCCCACGAGGGCATACGGGGGACCGAGCCGTGCCTCGCGTGCCGGTTCGGGAGGTCGGACTCGGCCATGAGGCTCATCGCGCTGTTCAAAGCCACCGCCCTGGAGCTGGCGGTCCTCGCCTGCCATCTGGTCCTCTACCCCACCGGTGTCGCCCAGGAGCGGCGACCGGGTCCGGCCGTGCGGCGCGCCACCGGGCGGCCGCCCGTGGTGCTGCTGCACGGGTTCGTCGACAACCGCTCCGTGTTCGTCCTGCTGCGCCGCTCCCTCGCCCGGCACGGCCGGGAGCACGTGGAGTCGCTCAACTATTCGCCCCTCACCTGCGATCTCCGCGTCGCCGCGGAGCTGCTCGGCCGGCACGTCGAGGACATCTGCGCCCGCACCGGGCACCACGAGGTGGACGTCGTCGGGCACAGCCTCGGCGGCCTCATCGCCCGGTACTACGTGCAGCGGCTGGGCGGCGACCGGCGCGTGAGAATCCTGGTCACGCTGGGCACACCGCACGCGGGTACCACCGTCGCCCCGCTCGCCGGCGCGCATCCACTGGTGCGCCAGATGCGTCCGGGATCGGCCGTCCTGCGGGAGTTGAGCGAGCCGGCACCGCGGTGCCGTACGCGCTTCGTCAGCTTCTGGAGCGACCTCGACCGGATCATGGTCCCCGTCGAGACGGCATGCCTCGGTCATCCCGACCTGATCGTGCAGAACATCCGGGTCGCCGGCATCGGCCACCTCGCGCTGCCCGTGCACCCCGCCGTCGCGGCCGAGGTGCGGCAGGTGCTCGAGTCCGACGAGCCGGCCGCCGGAACGGCGGATTCCGTGTCCGTGGCGTGACCTCGCCACCACGTCACTCGAACGAATTTCGAACGTACGGCCAAGGCTCTGTGTGCACTCCGCCGAAAGGCGGCTGAATGCCCGTTTCCCGCGGGCCCAAACTTCTCGGAAGATTGTCGCTTGCGCGTACCGCCGGGTACAGTCGCGCCCACTGCTTTCCCCTCTGGGTCCCCTCTCCGGAACCGTGCCCAGATCTGGTCCTGCTGCCGAGGCGAGAGAGAAGTTGGTGAACGACCAGCACCCCCACGCCGGGTACGTCGGAGACGACGCCCACACCACGGGCAGCTACAGCACCGGCAGTTACACCACGGGTGCGTACGACACCGGCAGTTACGAGACCGGCAGCTTCGCGACGGACCCGCTCTTCGGCGCCCTCCCCGGCACCGAGACCCGCAACGGCGGCTACCAGGCCGGGTACGAGACCGACTACGCCCAGCACAGCGGCCAGTACGACAGCACGCAGTGGACCGGCGAGACCACCGGATACGTCGAGTACTCCGAGTACACCGGCCAGTGGGACGCGAACGCCTGGAACGACAACGGCCAGGCGCAGTACGACACCGGCGCCTACGACGCGACCGCCTGGCACTACGCCCCCACCGAGACCTTCGTCCCGGAGCAGTACGACTACGCGGCCACCGCGCATGCGCCCGGGGCGGAATCCCTGACGGACGAACCCGGGCCGTTCGTCACGCCCGAGTCCCAGGAGCCTGCGGAGTCGCTGGAGCCGGTCATCGAGCCGGAGCCGGCCGCCGAGCCGGAGTCCGGGCCGGAGCCGGAACTCGCTTCCCAGCACGAGGCCATGACGGTGACCGCCCCCGTGGTGGCCGTCCCGCGCCCCGCCCGCCGTGCCGGTTCGGGCGGCAGCCGCGGCCGGCGCCGTACCCCCGCGAAGCGTTCCGCGCTCCTCACCGTCGCGGTGCCGTCCGCCTGCGTGATGGGGGTCGCCGGAATCGCGGCCGCCTCGGTCAGCGGTCTCACCGAGGGTGAGGCGAAGCCCGAGGCCAAGCCGGTCACCGCCGCCGACACCGCCTCCCTCCAGACGGTCGCCGCGAACAGCGCCCTGGACACCCAGCTCGCCGCGCTCAGCGCCGACGCCCGCGACTTCGGCGACCGCGCCAGCCGCACCCAGGAGCGCATCGACCTCAAGGCGCGCCAGGAGGCGGAGCGCAAGAAGCGCGAGGAGGAGGCCGCACGCCGGGAGGCGATGCGCCCCAAGTTCGCGCTGCCCGTCCAACTGCACCAGCTCAGCGCGCAGTACGGGCAGGCCGGCGTCAACTGGATGTCGCTGCACACCGGTATCGACTTCCCCGTGCAGTACGGCACTCCGGTGATGGCCGCCACCGACGGCACCGTCCGCACCCAGTGGAACAGCGCCTACGGGAACATGGCGATCGTGACCGCCAAGGACGGCACCGAGACCTGGTACTGCCACCTCAGCAGCACCAAGATCCGCTCCGGCGAGGTCAAGGCCGGCGAGGTCATCGCCTACTCCGGCAACTCCGGCAACTCCACCGGTCCGCACCTGCACTTCGAGGTACGGCCGGGCGGCGGTTCCGCCATCGACCCGCTCCCGTGGCTGCGCAGCCACGGCCTCGACCCCACGAGCTGACGGCCGACGCGCTGACGGACTCCGGTACGGATTCCGGTACCGGCTTCGGTACGGGCTGCGCTACGGAAACCGCCCGGGAGCCCGTCCCGCCCGGCGAACCACCCCCGCCCGGGTGACCCGGCGAGGCCGCCGGGGCGGGGTGACCGCCCGTGGGCTACAGCTTCTCGACCGGCGCGTACCGCAGCAGCAGGCGCTTGGGCTTGTCGTCCCCGAAGTCGATCGTCGCCTGGGCGTCCGCGCCCACGCCTGTCACGGCCGTCACGGTCCCGAGCCCGAACTGGTCGTGCGTCACCCGGTCCCCGACCGCCAGCGAGATCACCGGCTTGTCCGACGTACGCCGCGTGGCGAAGCCCGACGGGCCGGACCGGGACCGGGAGGACGAGAGCGAGGAGGTGATGCCGGCGGCCGGACCGCTCGCCGGCTTCGCCATCGCGCCCGTACGCTTCCACTCCAGGTGCTGGGCGGGAATCTCCTCCAGGAACCGCGAGGGCGGGTTGTAGGAGGGCTGCCCCCACGCGCTGCGCATGGACGACCGGGTGAGGTAGAGCCGCTCGCGGGCGCGCGTGATGCCCACGTACGCCAGGCGCCGCTCCTCCTCCAGCTCCTTGGTCTGGCCGAGGGCGCGCATGTGCGGGAAGACGCCGTCCTCCATGCCGGTGAGGAACACCACGGGGAACTCCAGGCCCTTGGCCGTGTGCAGCGTCATCAGCGTGATGACGCCGGAGCCCTCCTCGTCCTCGTCCGGGATCTGGTCGGAGTCGGCGACCAGCGCGACCTGCTCCAGGAACTCCGCCAGGGTGCCGGGCTCCTCGCCGCGCTCCTGCTCGAACTCCAGGGCCACGGCGGCGAGTTCCTGCAGGTTCTCGATGCGGGTCTCGTCCTGGGGGTCCGTGGACGCCTGGAGCTCGGCGAGGTATCCGGTGCGCTCCAGCACCGCCTCCAGGACCACGGCCGGTCCGGCGCCGGACTCGGCGATCGTCCGCAGCTCGTCCAGGAGCGTGTTGAACCGCTTGACGGCGTTGGCCGAGCGCGCCGCCATGCCGTACGCCTCGTCGACGCGGCGCAGCGCCTGCGGGAAGGTGATCTTCTCCCGGAGCGCCAGCGCTTCGATCATCGCCTCGGCGCGGTCACCGATGCCGCGCTTGGGCACGTTGAGGATGCGGCGCAGCGGGACGCTGTCCTCCGGGTTGGCCAGCACGCGCAGGTAGGCCAGGACGTCCCGGACCTCCTTGCGCTCGTAGAAGCGGACGCCGCCGACGACCTTGTAGGGCAGTCCCACCCGGATGAAGATCTCCTCGAAGACACGGGACTGGGCGTTCGTGCGGTAGAAGACGGCGACGTCACCGGCCTTGGCCTCGCCCGCGTCCGTCAGCCGGTCGATCTCGTCGGCGACGAACTGCGCCTCGTCGTGCTCGGTGTCCGCGACGTACCCGGTGATGCGCGAACCGGCGCCGGCGTTCGTCCACAGGTTCTTGGGGCGGCGGCTCTCGTTGCGCTCGATCACCGCGTTGGCGGCGGAGAGGATCGTCTGGGTGGAGCGGTAGTTCTGCTCCAGCAGGATCGTGGTCGCCTCCGGGTAGTCCTCCTCGAACTGGAGGATGTTGCGGATCGTCGCACCGCGGAAGGCGTAGATCGACTGGTCGGCGTCACCGACGACGCACAGCTCCGCCGGGCCGAGGTCCTCGTACCCGGTGCCCACCAGCTCGCGCACGAGCGTGTACTGCGCGTGGTTGGTGTCCTGGTACTCGTCGACGAGGACGTGCCGGAAGCGGCGGCGGTAGTGCTCGGCGACGTCCGGGAACGCCTGGAGCAGGTGGACCGTCGTCATGATGATGTCGTCGAAGTCCAGGGCGTTGGCCTCGCGCAGCCGCGCCTGGTACATCCGGTACGCCTCGGCGAGGGTCTTCTCGAACCCGTCGGCCGCCTGGTCGGCGAAGGTCTCCTCGTCGATCAGCTCGTTCTTCAGGTTGGAGATCTTGGCGCTGAACGACTTCGGCGGGAACTTCTTCGGGTCCAGGTCCAGGTCGCGGCAGACCAGCGCCATCAGCCGCTTGGAGTCGGCGGCGTCGTAGATCGAGAAGGACGACGTGAAGCCGAGCCTCTTGGACTCGCGGCGCAGGATGCGGACGCACGCGCTGTGGAAGGTCATCACCCACATGGCGTTGGCGCGCGGTCCGACGAGCTGCTCGACGCGCTCCTTCATCTCGCCGGCGGCCTTGTTGGTGAAGGTGATCGCCAGTATCTGACCCGGGTGGACGTTCCGCGTGGCCAGCAGGTGGGCGATGCGGTGGGTCAGCACCCTGGTCTTGCCGGACCCGGCACCGGCGACGATGAGCAGCGGTGAGCCGGTGTGGACGACGGCCGCGCGCTGCTGGTCGTTCAGCCCCTCCAGCAGCGCGGCGGGGTCGACGACGGTGCGCGGGGCGCCGTCGCGGTGGTACGCGTCACGGGCCGCCGGCACGTCGAAGCGGTCCCCGAAGAGGTCGTGCGGGACCTCCTCCGGGGCCGGCCGGTGGTCCTCGGAGTCCTCCGGGGGCGGCGGCGGCTCCTCCGAGGTGTGGTTCCGGAGGTCCGCCAGGAAGCTGTCGTCAAAGAGGCTGCTCATCGCCTATCGAGTCTAGGCGGCCCCACTGACAGCCGTGGCCGAACCGCCTCCCTCACGTTCGGTCACCCCTACCGCACAGTAATCGAAGGTCACGAAAATGTATCCGACATATCGAACATCATCCTTCACAGCACCGCCACAGGTTGGCTAGCGTGCCTGCCCAAGCGGACCGTCCCCTCATCGGCGAACCACGCCGATCGGCCGCCCACGCCGCATCCGCCCTCCCCGCCATGGGAGTTCGGAACCGGGAACCCACCATGCACCGTGGGGTGAATCGGCCGTGACCGCGGACCGTAGGGCACCTTCCGTTCGCCCGAACCCGCCGGCTGACCCGGTAGGCGGTCCACGGAAGGAGATGCCGGCCTTGGCGTCGCATCGCAAGCCGCGCAGCCGCACCACCCGCACGTTCGGTACCAGCTCCCCCGCCGTCGGGGTCACGACGGCCGCCATCGCCTCGGTCACCACCCTGCTGTCCGCGCAGTCCGCCGGCGCCGTGCCGGGACGCCCGTCGGTCGAAGAGGTGGAGCGGAAGGTCGACGACCTCTACCGGCAGGCCGGCACCGCGACGCAGCAGTACACCAAGGCCAGGGAGGCCGGCGAGCAGCGGCGGCGCGCGGGTGACGGCATGCTCGACGAGGCCGCGAAGCGTACGCAGGCCCTGAACGAGTCCCGCCGCGTACGGGGCGCCTACGCGGCGGCACGGCACCGCTCGGGCGGGGCGACCCCGAGCGCGGCCCTGCTCCTCGCGGAGGAGCCGCAGCCGTTCGCCGACCGCACGCCGGCGGCGGGACGCCCCACCGGGCCGCAGCACGAGCAGCTCACCGGGTCCAGGACGCAGCGGACCGCGGCGACCGGGCAGCAGGCCGAGGCGGCCGAGCCGTTGGAGCACCGGACCGCGGCGACCGGGCAGCAGGCCGATGTGACCAGGAGCCCGGAGGCGCTGCCCGACTCCCAGGCGTCCCTCCAGGCCGGCAAGGAGACCGTGCAGCGGAAGCTGGCCGAGGCGCGCGCCCTGCTGGCGCAGCTGACGACCGGGGAGCAGGCACGGCTGGTGCGCTTGGAGCGGGAGCGCGCGGCGGACGCCCGGTGCCGGGCCGGGGAGAAGGCCCGGGCGGAGGAGGAGGCGCGCGCCGCGGCGGAGGCGGCCCGCGCGTGCCGGGAGCAGGAGGAGCCGGACCCGCGGCCGGCTCAGGGGGAGGAGCCGGGGCCGGCAGGCGGCGGTACGACCGACGGCGGCTACGCCGCCAAGGCGGACAAGGTGCTGGCCTTCGCCCGCGCCCAGATCGGCAAGCCGTACGTCCGGGGCGCCACCGGCCCGAGCTCGTACGACAGCTCCGGGCTGACCCAGGCCGCGTGGAAGGCGGCGGGCGTCGACCTCCCGCGCACCACCCGCGAGCAGGCCGAGTCCGGCACACCCGTCGCCATGGAGGACCTGCGCCCCGGCGACCTGGTGTTCTTCTACGACGACATCAGCCACGTGGGCATCTACCTTGGCGACGGCATGATGGTCCACGCGCCCGGGCCCGGGGCGAACGTCCGCGAGGAGTCGATCTACTACCTGCCGGTCCACGGCAGCGTGCGCCCGGCCTGAACGGCCCCGCCCGGCACCACGACCGGAGCACCGCCCGGCACCCCGGCCGGCGCCCTGCCCGCGGCCCGTGCAGGGGGCCGGCGGGCCGGGGCGGCGGGGATCACGTCCAGAGCGTCGCGATGAAGACGTTGGCCACGGTCAGACCGCCGACGGCGCCGAAGAGGCCCTTCTCCACCCGCTCCTCGTCCCGCTTGACGTAGACCAGGCCGAGGATGACGACCAGGATCGCCAGCTTCACGCCGATCTTGAGGTTGTTCACGGTCTGGTCGTCCGCCTGGTTCAGCCCCACCAGTGCCACGCCGGTGATCAGCATGGTCAGCGCGCCGTGCAGCATGGCGGGCGTGAAGCGCGCCGTGCCCGCGCCCATGCCCTTCATCTGGGTGAGGAAGCCGCCCAGGAGGGAGGCGATGCCGATGATGTGCAGCGCGACGAAGACATTGATGAGTACGTCCATGGGCCGGAGCCTAACCGGGGCCATAGCACGCACTTCCGGTCAGGGTGGGCTCATTCGTCGCATCGGTCACGGCTGATACGGAATGCGGGATTCCAGGTGCAGCGCCGCCCTCGCATCCCGCCCCGGAACTCTCACCTGCGGCCAATAACGGTCACTCTCCCCCAGCCCCGTGACGCCCGGGTTTAGCGTCCTCCCCCAGGTGGCCGGCTCTCCCCACCGCCGCCTCCCTACTCCCGGGCGGCAGCCGGCCACCCCGCCGACCTACCGACGGGAAGGGACCGCCCCCGTGGCAGCGCACCGCAAACAGAGACAGGGCCCGCTGAGCGGATCGGCGGCCGGCCGCACCGCCCTCACCCTGGTGCTCGCCGGAGCGGCCACCGCCACCGTCCTGGAGGGCGCCGGGCACGCCGATCCCCGCCTCACCCCCGCCCAGGTCAGGGCCCGGGTGGACCGGCTCCACCAGGAGGCCGAGGAGGCCACCGAGCGGTACAACGGCGCGAAGGAGAAGGCCGACGAGGCCCGCGCCTCGCTCGACGCGCTGCGCGACGAGGCCGCCCGCCGCACCGAGCGGCTCAACGCCGCCCGCAACGGCCTGGGGTCGATCGCCACCGCCCAGTACCGCGACGGCGGCCTCGGTCTCGGGCCGGTCCTCCAGCTCGCCCTCTCCGCCGACCCGGACAGGTACCTCGACAGCGCCGCCTTCGCCCGGCTGGCCGGCGACCGCCAGGCCGACGCGGTCGCCGCCGTCCGCCACGAGCTGGCCGAGATCGCACAGGTACGGGCCGAGTCCGGAGGGCACCTGCGGGAACTGGAGGCCCGCCGGGCGGAGCTGAGCCGCCACAAGTCCGCGATCCGGGGCAAGCTCGCCGCCGCCGAGAAGCTCCTCGCGCGGCTCACCGCGGCCGAGCGCGCCGCGTACGCCCGGGGCGACAGCGGTGCGGACGCCGCCGGCGACCGGACCGGCGACCGCGCCACACGCGACGCCGCCCCGCGCGGCCCCGTCCGGGCGCCGAACGCACGCGCCGCCCAGGCGGTCTCGTACGCGTACGGCGCTCTCGGCAAGCCGTACGTGTGGGGGGCGACCGGGCCGTCGGCCTACGACTGCTCCGGCCTGACCCAGGCCGCCTGGCGCTCCGCCGGGGTCTTTCTGCCGCGCACCACGTACACCCAGATCAACGCCGGGCAGCGGATCCCCCGCTCCGCACTCGCCCCCGGCGACCTGGTGTTCTTCTACTCCGGCATCAGCCACGTCGGCCTCTACATCGGCGGCGGCAGGATGATCCACGCCCCTCGGCCCGGCGCGCCCGTACGGATCGCCCCGATCGACGACATGCCCTGGGCCGGGGCGACGCGGGTCGCGTAGCCCCGGCGCTCGTCGACGCGCCGCCGGACACCGCCACGCCACCGCACACCGCCTGCTGGAACACCGCCGCCGGACACCGCCCGCGGAACGGAAGCCGCGGTCCCGGCCCGGGTCCGGCCCAGGTCCGGGTCCCGCGCCGCCTACCGGCGCGTGCGGGAGGAGGTTGGCACCTCGCCGGCGGCGTGACCGCCCACGAGCCGGCCCCCGGCGCCTCCCCCGAAGCCCTCGTCGCCGCCTTCGCCGGCACCCCCGCCGGTGTACGGGCCGCTGTCCGCCGACGCCTCGCGCATCCGCATCGTCAGCCACTCGAAGACGGACGGCACCTCCCGCACCCAGGTGCTCGTACGGTGGCCGCCCGCGACCTGGCGCACGTCGATCCGGGTCGGCGGCCGGGAGACGGCCCGCAGGTCCAGGCCCTGCTGGTACCCGTCGCGCCCGTCCCCGGTGAACAGCAGGGTGACCGGCGGCGGTACCGGCGCCGCCTTGAGGATGGTCAGCGGGTTGTGGTCGTGCCGCAGCCGCGGGTCCTTGCCGGTGAGCGACGACGCCTCGGCACCCGGGTCGTTGTAGCCGGACATGCTGATCGCGTAGCCGTAACGGTCCGGGTGCGCGAGCGTCAGCTTCGCGGCGCAGTGCGCGCCCGCCGAGAAGCCGGCGACGGCCCACCCGTCGGGCGTGTCGACCGCGCGGAAGGTGTCGACGACCATCTTGCGCACGTCGACGCTCAGCCACGACGCGGCGTTGACCTTGCCGGGGATGTTGGCGCAGCCGGTGTCGGTGTCGCCGAGCAGCGTGGAGCGCGGGGAGACCAGGATGAACGGGGCGACCTTGCCCTGCCGCATGAGCGGCTCCAGCTGCTCGCTCGCGTGCAGACTGCCGAACCAGGACTTCGGCGAGCCGGGGAAGCCGGAGAGCAGCTCGACGACCGGGAACTTCCTGTCCCGGTACGCCGGATCGTGGTACTGCGGCGGCAGCCACACGTACACCTCCGCCTCCACCCCCGAGATCCGGCCCTTCAGGGTGGTGCGTTGCACGCCGCTGCCCAGGGCGGGGTCGTCCACGGCCTCGAAGGACTGGCGGACCTTCGGCAGGTCGGCGACGCGCCGGCCGCCCGTGCCGTCGGGGCCGAGGTCGATCGCGGAGTCGACGTGGTCGGTGGTACCGAACAGGTCGCCCCAGCTGTCGTACAGGGTGTTGTTGTTGTTCACCGCGACGAACACCACGAGGATCGCCGTGAACTGCGCGAACGCCACCATGCCCAGCCGGGCCGCGCCGCGCACGACCGCCGGGCCCCGCAGCCGGGTCCACAGGGCCAGCGGCAGGAGCACCGCGACCACGGCCAGCACGATCGTGGTCACGAAGAAGGGCGTACCCGTCAGGCTCATCACGGACAGTAGGAGGGGCCCGGAGCCGCGCGGGTTGCCACGGTTATGTACCGGTTACCTCACATAGGCCCCGGCTGCCGCCCAGGGCGCCCGGGCCCCCGGGGCCCCGTCAGACGAGGCGGCGGGCCGTCGCCCAGCGGGTCAGCTCGTGCCGGTTGGACAGCTGGAGCTTCCTGAGCACCGCCGAGACGTGCGACTCGACCGTCTTCACCGAGATGAACAGCTGCTTGGCGATCTCCTTGTACGCGTATCCGCGCGCGATCAGCCGCAGGACCTCGCGCTCCCGCTGGGTGAGCCGGTCCAGGTCCTCGTCGACCGGCGGTGCGTCGGTGGAGGCGAAGGCGTCCAGCACGAAGCCGGCCAGCCGCGGCGAGAACACCGCGTCGCCCTCCTGGACGCGGAAGACCGAGTCGACCAGATCGGTCCCGGTGATCGTCTTCGTGACGTACCCCCGGGCGCCGCCCCGGATGACGCCGATGACGTCCTCGGCGGCGTCCGAGACGGACAGCGCCAGGAAGCGGACCGGACGCTCGGTGTCCGCCATCAGCGGCGCGCAGCGGCGCAGCACCTCGACCCCGCCGCCGCCGGGGAGGTGGACGTCGAGGAGGACGACCTCCGGGCGGGTCGCGGTGATCACGCCGACGGCCTGGTCGACGTCGGCCGCCTCCCCGACCACCTCGACCCCGGTCGTCTCGGTCCGGCCGATCTCGGCCCGGACCCCGGTGCGGAACATCCGGTGGTCGTCGACGAGCACCACCCGTACCCGGCGCTCGCCGTCCGTCGCAGCCGTCGTCTCCTCGGTCATGCGTCCGCCCTCTCCATTTCGAGCTCCACTTCGGTGCCGTCCCCGGGCACCGACCGCAGCCGCGCGGTGCCGCCGTTGCGCTGCATCCGGCCGATGATCGATTCTCGTACGCCCATCCGGTCCCCGGGCACCGCGTCCAGGTCGAACCCCGGCCCCCTGTCCCGTACGGACACGAAGACCGTACGGCCCTCGACCTCCGCGTACACCTGTACGGCCCCGCCCTCGCCACCGTACTTGGCGGCGTTGACCATCGCCTCGCGCGCGGCCTGCAGTTGCGCGGTCAGCTTCTCGTCCAGCGGGCAGTCTCCGACGACCACCACCTCCAGGGGCACGCCGTGCTTGTCCTCGACCTCGGCCGCGGTCCGCTTCACGGCCTCGGCGAGCGTCTCCGGCTCCCCCTCCTCGTCGTCCTTGCCGGTGCCCTCCGGCTTGTACAGCCAGTTGCGCAGCTCCCGTTCCTGGGCGCGGGCGAGGCGGCGGACCTGGCCGGGGTCGTCGGCGTTGCGCTGGATCAGGGTGAGGGTGTGCAGGACGGAGTCGTGGACGTGCGCGGCGACCTCCGCGCGCTCCTGGGCGCGGATGCGCATCGTGCGCTCCTCGGAGAGGTCCTGCGACATCCGCACCAGCCAGGGCCCGGCGAGCAGGGCTATGCCGGCCAGGACCGCTATCGCGGCGGTGAGCGCGGTGCCCAGCTGGGCGGCCGAGCCGCGCACCACCATGAAGACGGCCAGGCCCATGCCGACGAGCGCGACCCCCGCCACCCCGCGCGCCAGCTGGAACAGGCGCTTGTTGCGGCCGGACTCCGTCCAGCGGGCCCGGCGGGCGTTGTCCGCCTGACGCCACACCAGGACCACGCCGACACCGACGAGCAGGATGGGCCACACGTAGCGGTTGGCGTCGCCGCCCAGATCGACGTTGCCGACGAAGACGGCGGCGCCGATCATCAGCGCCACGAGGGCGACGGTCTGGCCCTTGTCGGGCTTGCGGAGCCGGCGCCGGCCGTCGGCGGTGGTCTCGAAGAGCGAGCGCGGTTCGGAGGTCCTGCCCCCGACGCCGAGCGGGACGACGATCCAGAAGACGGCGTAGAGCAGCACGCCGAGGCCGTCGGCCAGGAACAGGGCGAAGAAGACCAGCCGCACCCAGATGACGGGCAGTCCGAGGTGCCCGGCGAGCCCTCGCGCGACACCGCCGAGCATCCGCCCGTCGGCGCTGCGGTACAGCTTGCGCAGGGGCGGTTCGTCGGTCTCGGGCGGGCGGACGCGGGCGGCGACTGGCATGGTCCGATCGTCACACGCCGCGGGGCGCGCGGACATCAGGGTCGGCCCCTACTCGCCCCTGAGACCTCCCCGGACGGGCCGTCGGCCGGTCCCCGGTCCCGGCCGCCGTCGCGGGGAACGCGGCGTCGGGCGAGGCGGTGTCCGGGAAGGATCAGGGAACGGCCAGGGTCATCCCGGGTGCCGCCCGGGCGCGCCGCCCGCCACCATGGACGCATGACGAGCACGCCGCCCGCTCCGCCCGCCTCCGAGGAGGCCCGGCGGGCACCCGCCGCCGCCCACCCTCCGCTGCGCCGCTCACCGCGGCACAAGATGGTGGCCGGGGTGTGCGGCGGGCTCGGGCGCCACTTCGACCTGGACCCGGTGATCTTCAGGGTCGTGATCGGCGTGCTCGCCGTCACCGGTGGGCTGGGCCTGGTGTTCTACGGCTTCGCCTGGCTGGTGATCACGGCGGAGGGCGAGGAGGAGAACGAGGCGCGGAGGCTGCTGTCGGGCCGGGTGGACGGGGCGTCGCTCACCGCGGTGCTGATGGCCCTGGTCGGCTGCGGGCTGTTCCTGTCCATGCTGGGCAGCAGCGGCACGATCTCCTTCGCGCTGCTGCTGGTGATAGCCGTGAGCGGCGCGGCCGTCTGGTCGCAGCGGCGCAGGCTCGCGGTCGACGCCGAGGTGCCGCTGTACCCGGCGGCGGCGCACGCGGCCGCCGAGGCGCCGCCGGAGACGCAGGCGCCGCCGCCCCCGGCGGCCCCGTCGTGGTGGCGGGACCCGATCATCAAGGACGGTACGACCGGGCCGGTCGCGCTGGGCTACCTGTGGGGGCCCGAGGACGCGGTGGGCGTGGAGGACGCGCTGCTCCGGCGCCGCGGCAGGGCCGCCTGGGCGCCGCCCCCGCCCGCCGCCGCCCGCGGCCCGCGCTCCCTCGGCGGCCCGGTGCTGCTGCTGGCCCTGCTGGCGGGCGCGCTCGGGACGAGCCTGCCGTGGGGGTCGCAACCGCTCGGTACGTGCCTGCAGACGGGGCTCGCCTGCGCGCTGGGGGTGTTCGGGCTCGGGCTCGCGGTCAGCTCCTTCCTCGGCCGGACCGGCCTGGGCACGGTTTTCATGACGGTGGTCACGGCACTGCTGCTGGCCGGCGCGTCACTGATACCCCGGCAGATCGACACGGAGTGGATGCGTACCGAGTGGCGGCCGGCCACCGTCGCGGACGTGCGGCCGCGGTACGAACTGGGCACCGGGGTCGGCACCCTGGACCTGTCCCGGCTGGCCGTCCCGCCCCGGCAGTCCGTGCGCACCGCCGCCGAGATGGGCGCCGGGCAGCTCAAGGTGGTCGTGCCGAGGGACGTGACGGTGCGGGTGCGTGCCGAAGTGGCCCTCGGCGACGTGCGGTTGCCCACCGACCCGGCGGGCGACATCGACATCGCTCCGGGACGGGAGACGACGCGTACGCTCGTGCCTCCGCGGGGCACGTCCCCGGCGGGCACGCTGGAGCTGACCCTCGAAATGGCGCTCGGACACGTGGAGGTCACCCGTGCTGCTTCATGAGTTCCGGCCGGGCCGGCTGATAGCGGGCGCGACCGGCATGGCCATCGCGGCGCTGTACGCCGGTGATGCCGCGGGATCCTGGCGGACGCCGTGGTACGCCGTGGTGCCGCTGCTCTGCGGCGGGTTGTGGCTGGCGGCGACGGCGACCTGGATCGCCTACCGGCTGCGGCGGCGGCGCGCGGCGAGGGCCGCGTCGACGGAGAGCACGGACGCCCCGGCGAGCACCAGGGGCAGCCATGCCATGAGGTAGGCCAGGTCGTTGCCGTAGTAGTACGGGTCGGACTGCCAGCTCACGGTCAGCCACAGGCTCAGCGAGATCAACGCCCCGCCGGCCGCGGCGAGCCGCGCGAACAGCCCTGCGAGGGTGCCGATGCCCACGGCCAGCTCGCCGAAGGCGATCGCCTGCCCGAACGCCTCGGGGTTCTTGAGGGCCAGGTCGACGAGCCAGGGCACGGCGGAGGAGTCGCGCACGGAGCGCATGAGCTCACCCACCGATCCGGTGCCGGATGCCGCCATGAAGCGGTCGTCGGTCAGCTTGTCGAGCCCGGCGTAGACGAACGTGACGCCGAGGAAGATCCGCAGCGGGAGCAGGGCGTAGCGCGAGGCGATCGCCCGCAGGCCGCCCCGCGGCTCGTCGCCGGCGGTCCCGTTGACCGCTCCCGACCGGTACGTGTGCCCACCCATCGCCCGCCTCCGCCCATGGCTCCGAGGGACGATTGTCGCTCCCCGGCCGCATCCGGGGATACGCAAGCGCGTCCGATCGCGTTCAACCCGATCGGGGGTGCAACCCCGATCGCGTTCAACCCGATCGCACGCGATCCGCGCGTCCCCCATGCGCCGCCCCGGCCCGGCCGCCTCCAGGAAGGACGACCGAGCCGAGCGCGGCCGGCCGCCGTCGGTCCGGCGGCCGGCCGCGGTCAGTCCGCCGGCCCGGGAGCCCGCGGCACGAGCGCCCACGCCCGCCGCACGGCCGCGGCGACATCCGGAACATCCATGCCGAGGTCCTTCAGCCGCGCGGCGACGGTGGTGACGTCGGTGCGCAGGCGGTGCGCCGCGACGAGCAGGTGCTCCAGTCCGACCGTCTCGTCGAGCGGCAGCACGTCACCGTTGACGGCGGCGTTCTCCTGGAGCAGGAGCATGTCCCGCTCCCTCGGGTGCTCGTCGGGATACACGGCGTCCTGCAGCGTCAGCCCGGCGGCGCGCATCCGGTCGGCCGTTTCGAGCACCGTGCCGTTGCTCTGGTACGCGGTCGTCCACACGTGCGCCGCGGGAACGGGGCCCTTCTCCAGGATGTCCTCCACCCACGCGTCCCGGCCGCCCAGCCGGAGCAGAAGGGTGTCCTCGGCGACAACGGCGGCGGCGTAGGTGGTGTCCCTGCCGAAGACCGTGCAGCCCAGTTGCAGGAGGCGGTTCCTGACCGCGCCGACGGACATCCCCGTCTCCCTGGCCTTCTTCACGACGTGCTGCGTGGGCACGGGCAGGTCCGGAGGCAGCCATGTCTGCCGCCGGTCGTAGCTGTGGCTCAGCAGGCAGAGGTCCTCGTCGGCCGGAGCCTCCCACGCCCCGCCGGGCGCCTCCGGCACGTTCAGGCCGCGTACGCGCAGCCGCTCGGCCGTCTCCTCCATGGTCCAGCCGTTGTCGGCGGACACACAGATCAGGTGGGCGAGGGGCACCACGGACCCGGTGTCCCCCGGTCCGTACGGGATCCACGGCACGGAGAGCCGCACCTCCTCCTGGAGCCCGAACCACTCGGGCTCCGGATCGGGGACGGGGTCGACCGTCATACCGAGCTCGGCCAGCAGGGCGCGCGCCTTGACCACCGTGGTGCCGAGGCGCGCCGCGCAGATGGCGACATGGGCGAGCGGGACGGGGCGCCGCGGATCGAGTCCCCGGCGGCTCCGGCCGCCACCGGTCGTCACCTGCGTCAGGAGCACCTGGTCGTCATCACCGAGCGTGGCGGGGAGGGCCTGGTCGGGCACCTGGACGGACAGCGACCGCAGCCGGTCCCTGACCTCGTACAAGGTGGCGTCCGTCTGGACCGCCAGCACGTGCAGGTCCACGAGCGTCGCGGGGAGGTTGAGATCGAGGGGGGAGCCGTCGTACAGCGGAAGCGTCAGCAGTTCGGCGTGGTCCGGTACCGGGTCGTCCTCCGGCGTCTCGGGCACCTCGTATCCATGCGCCTGCAGGAGGAGCGCCGCGTCCCGGGGGGTGGTGGAGTTGAGCCTCGCCAGTCGGTGGACGAAGGGCAGCCCGGCCACGCGGCGGCCGCTGCCCTCCTCCGGCCACGGACTGGGCCACCTTCCCGATACGGCCGAGACGTCGTCGGGCCCGGGAAGCTCTCCCTGGGTCTCGAACACCGCCCGGATCTCCGGCACGCTCATCCCGGTCTCCTTGGCGGCGGCGACGAAGTGCTCCGACCGGTCGGAACTCCGCCCGGAGACGGGTACCCACGGTGGGGCGCCGTTCAGCTGGCGGCTCAGGAGCCGCCGCAGGGTGACCGCCTCCGCGCTTCCGGGGTCCCGCAGCGCCGTGCACGGCCGGACATCGAGCCCCAGGTCCTCCAGCAGGTCCAGGATCTCGGCCGGCGACAGCTCGGTGCCGTCGAGTGCCTTCAGGACGTGCCGTGCGCTGACCTGCTCACCGGGGATGAGGAAGGGGAACGCGCCGTCGGCGTCCCTGCTCAGAACGATGCGAAGGGAGGGCAGCGGCACATCCGTGACCGGCAGCCGGTGGCGCGGGGGCCGGCCCAGCTCGTCGAGCCGGGCGACGACCCATTCGTACGTCTCGTGCACTTCTTCGGCGTAGGCGAGCAGCGCCCCGGGCAGGGGCTCACGGTCCCAGCTCACACCACCGGTGGCGTCCTCGAACCCGAGGACGACGCCGTCCGAAGGCAGCGCCGGCCGCAGCGCCGCCGTGGTGAGGTCCGGCGGGCAGAGCTCCTCGCCCAGCGCGGCGCGCACGTCGTCGGCGAAGTGCGCGACGAGCCGCCACAACAGGATGTGCTCCGGCATCGTCGGGCTCCAGGACGCCTCGTACGACATGCGCCCTGATCGCGAGGTGAAACCGCGGAGCCAGCTGTTCCTGAGCTCACGGTCCCCGGTGAAGTAGCCCGTGCGGGCCATGTCGATCACGGCGCCGTCGAGCTGGCATTGCGCCCGGCGTGCGATGAGCCCCTCCACCACGGCATCGGCCAGCCGGGGAGCCGTCCGGGTGATCTCGCTCAGCCACCGCTCGGTGAGCACCTCGCTCTCCGCGAGCCGGCTCGCCGCCTGCTTCCTGCGCAGGAGGGCGAAGACGGTGCCCGTGACGTCGTCGACGACGTGGCGGCGGTCCACGGACAGGCGGGGTGCCCGCGGGTCTCCCTCGCCCTTGATGGCACGGCCCTTGAGGTTGATCACCGCACCGCGCACGTCCATCCTGTCGGCGACGCGCCGCTCACCGGTGCGGCGGTCAGTGGTGAACCAGCGGCCGTCGACGGCGATGCCGTCCACGAGCAGCGCCCCGCCCTCCTCGCACCAGAAGACCTCCGCCTTGTCGTCGGCGACCACGGCGCCGCCGGCGGAGATGACGGCGTGGGGGCCGGTGTTGAGCCGGCTGCGGTACTCGCCGGGGAGCCAGGTGTCATCGTCACCGGGTCCGTTCGCCGGCCGGTAGCGGGCCTCCGTGTGGAACTCCGCGACACCCAGGACCGAGCGCAGCACCTGCACGCAGGACAGGTCCGTGGCGTCCTCCCTGAGCCACCAGCGCACCCGCGTTCCGCAGGGGTCGTCGCAGAACGTGGTCTCCTCCTCGCTGCTGGTCACCTGGAAGAGGTGGTCGGGCCCGGCGATCGTGACCTTGAGCAGGGGCCCCTCCTCGCGCCGGGAGTCGAACTTCCGGGTGGTGACCTCCACTTCGTCGGCGAGCATGAAGTAGCTGAGCACGCCGATGCCGAAGCGGCTGTTCTCCTGGAACGTGATCCCCAGGTCCTCCCAGATCTGCCGCTCCTCCTGGAACGACGGGAGATCGGCCAGGCGGACGCCGCCCTGGGCGAACGCCTGCAGGAGTTCGACGCGCCCCATGCCCGAGCCGTTGTCGACGCACTCCAGGTACATCCGGTTGCCGTCGACGCCCTGGGAGACCGTGATGCGCCCGGCCCAGGTCCGCTCGTCGCCCCGCTCCGCGGCCAGGCGCTCCTGGCGCGCCCAGCGGACCCGGCACGCGTCCATGGCGTTCTGGTACAGCTCCCGCAGGGCGAAGTGCCGCTC
Organism: Streptomyces sp. NPDC051310; assembly: GCF_044455245.1. Lineage (NCBI taxonomy): Bacteria > Bacillati > Actinomycetota > Actinomycetes > Kitasatosporales > Streptomycetaceae > Streptomyces > Streptomyces sp. NPDC051310. Next base: position 6,272 of record NZ_JBITEO010000027.1, on the reverse strand, counting down.
CTGGTACAGCTGCTCCCCCACCAGCAGTTCGCGCACCTTGGTCCCGTCGAGCTCGAACCGCCGCACGACCGGCAGGAACTTGGGCCGGCCCGACCCGGGGTCCTGCACCGGCCGCACCTCGACGTCCGACGCGCGCAGCGGCAGGCCGGGCAGCCGGCGCCGGTCGAGGTCGCCGCAGAGCAGCCGGTCCAGGGCCGTCACGTGCTCCTGGAACGCGGCCATCAGCGCGGGGTAGTCGCACGCGGCGCGCAGCCGCACGATCCCGCCCGAGGCGTCCCCGGCGGACGGGATGATCCATTCCGCCTCGTCGACCGCCCGGCGGACGTGGGCGAGGCCGATCCGGTCGGTGCCGCCGATGTGCTCGACGAGGACCACCGGGAGCTCGTCGGTGTCCAGCGCCATGATCTGCGCGGCGCACAGCAGCGGCCCCACGACCTCCAGGCGCACTTCCGCGTCGGCGCCGTCCGGCGGGGCCGCGAGGAGGTCGGTCAGCACCTCGCCGCCGTGCTGCATCACCTGGAACAGCCGCCCCATCCGCTGGCTGGTGCACAGCTCGGTCAGTTCGTCGGTGCTCCGCAGCATGCGGCGCATGAAGGTCGAGCACTCGCCCGTGTGCCGGTGGAAGTCGCCCGGCCTGCCGTGGGTCCGGTGGGTGACCCAGGCCGTGACGACGTCCCGGTCCCGCTTGCGCCGCCGGGCGTCGACGGTGGTGTCGGTCTGCCGCTGCAGCCGCGGGTACGGGGACCACTCGTCGGCCAGGTCCCGGTCGGCGCGCGACACTAGTTTGACCCGGAAGCCGTGGTAGAGCGCGGGGGCCAGTGCGAGCAGCGCCGCCTCGGCCGCGGAGAAGCGCACCTCCCGCGGCAGGGCGCGGATCAGCTCCGACAGCCGGCCCGCCGCCCGCTGGTCGGCCTCCCAGTCGAGCCACGGGTCGTCCTGCACCCGGGGCGGCGCCTGCTCCAGCCAGGTCCGGAGGTTGCCGAGCACGGTCAGCACCTCGTCGCGGTACGCCTCGGCCTCGGCCCGGTCGGCCACCCGGCGCCATGCCTCGTGGTCCCGTATCCGCTGCTCGCGCACGCGGTGCGGCTGCTCGCGGACGGGCAGCAGCGGGAAGAGCCGCCCGCCGGAACCCTCGCCGAGAACGGGCCGCTGGCGCGGCAGCGGGTGGGGCTGCCGGGCGCGCAGGTCGTCCATGGCGTCGGCCAGCCGCCCCATGAGGGCCTCGCCGCGGAGGTCTCCGCGGGCGTCGGCCAGCACTTCCCGCAGCGCCTGGGTGAAGAGGCTGTAGCGGCCCCCGGGGGCGCCTTCGGTCCCGCCGACGGCGGCCTGTTCCGCCGGCTCGCAGGCCATCAGGAAGCCGAGTTTGTCGGTGCCGCGCGGGGCGTCGTACAGCGGCCCGCCGGCGGCACTGTCGCGCGGGTCGCGGTCGCGGCAGGCGTCGACGACGAAGAGGACCTTCTCGGCCCGGCTGGCGTTGACCGGGTCACCCCAGCCGTCGTCCAGGTCGACGTTGGTCTGCTTCAGCGCGTTGACCCCGCCCGCCGACGACGGGACGGAGTCCGCTCCGGCGAACCAGTGCTTGCCGCCGTGCTCGAAGCCGTGGCCGCTGAGGTAGACGACGAGGTGCTCACCGCGTCGCGCGCCGGCGAGGAAGGATTCGATGCGCCGGCTCAGCACACCGGACGTCGGATCGTCGCAGCCGCTGTCCGGCTCGATCTCGTACCCCTGGTCGGCGAGGGCCTCGGCCACCTGCGCGTACTCGTCGCGGAGGTAGGAGAGGTCCGGCCAGTTCTCGTAGGCGGGGACGAAGAGCAGGAGTGCGCGGTGGGCCCCCATCCCCGGCTCAGCCGGCCGTGCGGCTGTCGGGCGCCTGGAACACCAGGGTGATGGCTCCCTTGCCCTGCACCTCGCTGGTGCCGATGAGCTGGAAGCCGCCCTTGGCGGACACCTCGAAGGAGACCTGCACCTCGCGCAGCGGGAACGCCGAGCCGGGCTCGGCGACCCGCTCGAAGATCTCGCGCAGCGCGGCGACGTTCCTCTCCACGCTCTCCCGGAAGTGCTCCGTGGCCACGGACACCGCGGCGACGTCCCGCACCCCGCGCCGGCCCTTGAAGACGACCTCGGCCGAGGAGTCGACGCCCTCGCCGTCGACGAGGATCTCCAGCTCGCGCGCCGGCCGTACCGGCTTCCTGTCGTCACCGCTGTACACCGTCATGCCGTGCCCACGTTCCCTTCGTCGACGTCATCGTCCTGACTCCGGCGATCGTACGGAGACCGCCCCAACTTCCGCCAGGAAACCGGAGGTTGTCATGCCGTCACATCGACGATCACCGGCTGGTCACCGCTCCGGACGCGGTGACGACCTGGACGTCGGTCCAGCCCGGCGCCACCTCCCTGGGGACGGGGACGGTCGGGGCGGTGTCCGTCGGGCCGGCGAAGCCGCCCGGGGAGGGCACGAGCGGGACCTTGACGTGGACGGCTCCGATGCGGACGACCATCCGGATGAGGTGCCCGGGGCTCGCGGCACCGGGCGGTACGAAGCCGGCGCCGCGGATCTCGATGCCGTCACCCGGACCCACCTCTCGTCGGAGTGAAAGGCGGAGCCGCGCATTGACGTCCTACGGTGACGCCTGCCACGCGCGGAGGCGCCGCGGCCGCCGGTCGGACCGCCACGTGGCGGCGGACGCGCTGCCGGGCGTGGTGGCGGCCGGCGAGCGGCAGGCGCCGCGACCCGCCCCCGGACCCGGTCTCAGCCGGGGCCCGCGGGCGCACCGGCCTGCCGCCACAGCGGCTGGTAGCTCACCCAAGCGGCCAGGTCGCTCCCGAGCTGTTCGCGCGTCGCCACCGCGTCCCGGTGCGCGATCGGCACCGTCCTCCCCGCCGCCCGCGCGGCCAGCTGCACCTGGGCACACCGCTCCATCGCGATGAACCACCACGCCGCCGCGTCGACCGAGTCGCCGACCGTCAGCAGCCCGTGGTTGCGCAGGATCACCGCCTTGCGCCCGCCGAGCGCGGCGGCGATCCGCCGTGCCTCCCCCGCGTCCACGGCCACACCGGTGTACGCGTCGTACAGCACGTGGTCCTCGTAGAAGGCGCACGCCTCCTGCGTGATCGGCTCGATCAGCTCGCCGAGCGCGGCCAGCGCCCGCCCGTAGGGCGCGTGGGCGTGCGCGACGGCGACCAGCTCGGGCCTGGCCCGGTGCACCTCGGCGTGCACCGCGAAGGCGGCCTGGTTGACCCGCTCGCCGCCCTCGACCACCTGCCCGTCGCCGTTGACCAGGAGCAGGTCCCGGTCGGTGAGCCCGGCGAGCGGCGCCCCGAAGGGATTGACCCAGAAGCAGTCGGCCAGCTCGGGGTCGCGCGCCGTGATGTGCCCGGAGACGCCGTCCTCGTACCCGAACCGCGCGAAGACGCGCAGCGCCCCTGCCAGCCGCTCCTTGCGGTGGGCCCGCTCGTCGGCGGCGGACTGGTGACGGGGCGGCAACGCGAACGGAAGCCGCTCGACCGGTACGGGCGCGGGCGGTACGGGCGCGCCAGGTGCGGGCACGCCCTGCGGGGGTGCGTTCGGCGCGGGCGGTACGGCTGTCGGCTCCGGGGGCTCGGCCATGGCGGGACGTTACCGCCGGTCACCACCACTGGCCAGACATACGACGAAGCCGCCGCCCCCGCTCGGGGGACGACGGCTTCACGCCCTGGGGAGGGGATCACTCCACTCCCGGGAGGGGGATCACTCCCACTCGATGGTGCCCGGCGGCTTGCTGGTCACGTCCAGCACCACGCGGTTGACGTCCCGCACCTCGTTGGTGATGCGCGTCGAGATCTTGGCCAGCACGTCGTACGGCATGCGCGTCCAGTCCGCCGTCATGGCGTCCTCGGACGAGACGGGGCGCAGGACGATCGGGTGGCCGTAGGTCCGCCCGTCGCCCTGGACGCCCACGCTGCGCACGTCGGCGAGCAGGACGACCGGGCACTGCCAGATGTCGCGGTCGAGGCCGGCCGCGGTGAGCTCCTCGCGGGCGATCGCGTCGGCCTCGCGCAGCAGGTCCAGGCGCTCCTTGGTGACCTCGCCGACGATGCGGATACCGAGGCCCGGGCCGGGGAACGGCTGCCGCTGGACGATCTCCTCCGGCAGGCCCAGCTCCGCGCCGACCATCCGGACCTCGTCCTTGAACAGCTTGCGCAGCGGCTCGATCAGCTTGAACTCGAGGTCCTCGGGGAGCCCGCCCACGTTGTGGTGGGACTTGATGTTGGCGGTGCCGGTGCCGCCGCCCGACTCGACCACGTCGGGGTAGAGCGTGCCCTGGACCAGGAACTCCACGGGGTGCTCGTCCGGCGCCTCGGCCACGATCTCGGCCTGCGCCTGCTCGAAGACCCGGATGAACTCACGGCCGATGATCTTGCGCTTCTCCTCGGGGTCGGAGACCCCGGCGAGCGCCTTCAGGAACCGCTCCTGCGCGTCGACGACCTTGAGCTGGACGCCGGTCGCCGCCACGAAGTCCTTCTCGACCTGCTCGGTCTCGCCCTTGCGCATCAGGCCGTGGTCGACGTACACGCAGGTCAGCTGGGAGCCGATGGCCTTCTGGACGAGCGCGGCCGCGACGGCGGAGTCGACGCCGCCGGACAGACCGCAGATGGCGCGCTTCTCGCCGACCTGGGCGCGGATCGCCTCGATCTGCTCCTCGATGACGTTGCCGGTGGTCCAGTCGGGACGGAGGCCGGCGCCGCGGTAGAGGAAGTGCTCCAGGATCTGCTGGCCGTGCGTGGAGTGCATCACCTCGGGGTGGTACTGCACGCCGTACAGCTTCTTCTCGTCGTTCTCGAAGGCGGCGACCGGCACGACGTCCGTGGACGCGGTGACGGTGAAGCCCTCGGGCGCGGCGGAGCAGGCGTCGCCGTGCGACATCCACACCGGCTGCTCGGCCGGGGTGCCCTCGAAGAGGGTCGAGGAGGTCCTGGAGACGTGCAGCGGCGTACGGCCGTACTCGCGCGCACCCGTGTTGTCGACGGTGCCGCCGAGGGTCGTGGCCATCAGCTGGAAGCCGTAGCACATGCCGAAGACGGGGACGCCGGCCTCGAAGATCTCGCGGTCGAGCTGCGGCGCGCCCTCCTCGTACACGGAGGACGGGCCGCCGGAGAGGATGATCGCCTTCGGGTTCTTGGCCAGCATCTCGGCCACCGGCATGGTGGACGGGACGATCTCGCTGTAGACCCGGGCCTCACGGACGCGACGGGCGATGAGCTGGGCGTACTGCGCGCCGAAGTCGACGACCAGTACGGCGTCGGGCGCGGCAGCGGGATTCGCTGATGACACTACGGCGGCCTTCCGGCGGAGGAGGGGTCTGTATGTCGATTCTACCGGCGTGGCCGACAGACCCTTCGTCTCACCATCCGAACCCGCACCGCCCCCGCCCGGCGGATGGTCCATACTGGCCGCATGCACAAGCTCCCGACCTTCGCGTTTACCTATGGCACCGGCCCGTCCGGCTGCCATGGTCGTGCTGCTTGAGCATCTGACAAGCGACTTCCCAGGCGCCCCGGGCCGACAAGGTCCGGGGCGCCTGTCGTTTCCCGGCCCGCGTCGCCGCCCGGGGCCCCGCCCACCCAGCGAGGAGCCCCCGCCATGACCGCAGTCCAGACCGACAGGACCGGCGCCCGTACCGACGAGGCCGCCGAGGTGATCACCGGCGCGCGTGAGCGCATCGACGCGCTCGACGACCGGATCATCGGCCTGATCCAGGAACGGGTGGCCATCTCGGCCGTCATCCAGGAAGCCCGGATCTCCTCCGGCGGCCGCCGCGTGAACCTCGCGCGCGAGATGGAGGTGCTGGCGCACTACCGGTCGGCGCTGGGCAAGCCGGGCACCTCGCTGGCGATGACGATGCTGGAGCTGTGCCGGGGCCGCATCTGAGTTCGGGCGCGCTCTCACCCGTACGGCGCGTGACCGCACCGCACCGGGCTTCGTTGGATCGGTTGTCCGTGTCAGCCAGGGGCGGGCCGAAGAAACCACGCGTGGCTCCGCTGGAGCGTGTGGCGCACCCCTCGGGTGTGTCGTGGGACCTCGCTCCAGCGTGCGTGACCGGACGGCAGGGGACAGCAGCCCGGTCACCCGAAAAAGCGGTCGGCGCCGGGGCCCCCCGGCGCCCCCCCCCCCCCCCCCCCCCCCCCCCCCCCCCCCCGCCCCCCCCCCCCCCCCCCCCCCCCCCCCCCCCCCCCCCCCCCCCCCCCCCCCCCCCCCCCCCCCCCCCCCCCCCCCCCCCCCCCCCCCCCCCCCC
>NZ_JBITEO010000026.1:0-103187 GCF_044455245.1 Streptomyces sp. NPDC051310 | reverse complement strand
TCCGTCGCCGTACCGAAGCCGGCGTACTGCCGCATCGTCCACGGCCGGCCCGTGTACATCGACGGGTACACACCCCGCGTGAAGGGATACGAACCCGCCTCGCCCAAGGACTCCGCGGGATCCCACTCCGCGAGCGCGTCCGGTCCGTACACCGGCTCGATGGGAAGCCCCGACTCAGATGCGCGCACCATGGTGCCTTGCTTTCATAACGTATTCCCCCAGTGATGTGTCGTCGTACGTGCGGTGGCTTCATCGAAGCCAGGCAGGCAGGACTGTTGTGTTGTGCGCGTTCCGGTGCGCCGTCGGCGCTACGGAGCGGGCGCGGTGGCCCGGGGGGCAGGCAAGGACCTGGCGAGTGCGGCGTGAGCCGACGGCCCGACCGGCACCGCCGCGTCCGGCGACGGAAAAGACCGGGCAACTCGGCCGCGAGCTGAGCGTCCTGCGCCGCGCGCAGGGCGAACGACATCAGCCGGCCGGGCGGCGGGAGATCACTTGGCAGTGTCTCCGGCGCACGGAGCCGACGACGCATCAGGCACCGTCATCCGACGGCACCCACCCCCCGATGGTATGCACGATGGAACTGTCTTACGTGAACCAGAAGATAGGAGCTGAGAATGGCTCCGTCAACAGCCGGTCCGTTGCGTTGATTTCCGTTCATGTTACCGGCGAGGAAAGATTTCCGTTCACCCGCCTTGCGTGCGTCGTCCGGCCTCTTGGGTGGTGAGGCCGTGGAACGGATACGAACGGCGCGTCGCCTTGCCCGTGGTCGGGGGCTTCGCATCAGAAAGCGTACTTGCCGATATGTTCGAGTGGGGAATCCTAACCCGGGAAGGTCGTTCGTGAAAAGCGGAACGCTCCCTGTCCGTCGGCTCGGAGGACGGTACGGAAAAAACTCGCGGGTAACTTTTCCCGGCGCCGGCCGGGGATGTGCCGGTCACGCGTGGGCTCGCCGGGTGCCGCGGGGGTGGCCTTTGACGGTGCCCCCACTTTTCGCCATACTCCTTCCCACGTCTGCCGGTTGAGGACCGCGGCGGACGATCGGGGGATGCAGGGGATCGGGGGAATCACGGAGCCGGATTCAGTGGTGCTGCGGTGAGGTGATGTGTGTCATCGCAGCGGCCCATGGCGTGGCTCGACCATGAAGTGAAACGAACGGGGAATCGGCGGGGTGCGGCATTCCGCGCCATGGCCTTTCCCGCGACCGCGGTATGTCATTCGCCGTGCGGCTGAGGAATCGTGCGGTCAGCCGCCCTTTTGGCTTTTCTGTTCGGCACAAGTGGTGCGCAGCAAATCCTCCGTGCATCCAGCGCATTCATGAGGGCGTTGCTTCGCCAGGGTTCCGGCCGGTGGCCGGCCGCCCTGCTCCCGTCGGGTGCCACAGGGGCAGGTGTGGTGGTGACGGAAGGACAGGGCGGCATCAAGGTGCATGTCCGGCCGGGCGCGCGGCTCCGCAGCCGCGCGAACGGCCGTCGGTCCTCAGCCCCTCGCGGCCTGGTAGAGGCCACGTCCGGCGCGTGCGGCACGCGAGGTCGCCACGAGACGGTCGAGGGTGCTGCGGACGGTGTTGATGCTGCTGGTGGAACCGTCTCGGCCCAACTCGTGCGCCACCTCACGGGCTCGCATGGGCCGGTCGGCACGCTCCGCCAGCACGGCGACGACCTGTTCGGTCAGCCCGTTGCCGTTCTCGCCCGCCGTGCCGTTGACGCTCCCACCGTTCGCGGTCGCCGTCGCGTTCGCCGTCCCGGGAGAGGCGGGCGCCGCCTTGGGCTCGGCCGCTGCTGCCGGCGACGACTTCTTCCGTGCGGTGGTGTTCTTCGGTGCGGTGGTGTTCGGCGCACTGGACTTCGGTGCGCTGGACTTCGCCGCAGCTGTCTTCTTCGACGTGGCGCTCTTCCTCGACGGGGTGGTCTTCTCCGCCGAGGGCCGCTTGGCCGCGCGCTTGCCGGACGTCGTCCTGCCCTTGCCACCGCTCTCCGAAGCCTTCTTACGGGCCGGGCGGGCTGCGCGGGCAGGGGCAGCCGTTGCCGCGTCCCGGCCGCCGTCGACGTCCGTGTCCGCGTTGACGTTTCCGCTGTCGTTGCTGTTGCTGTCGCTGTCGCCGACCACGCCGTCCTCCGGCACGGACTCCGCGGCCGGCACCGGAATCTCATCGGTGCCGATGTCGGTGCCGGGTGCGGTGTCGGTGTCGCCGCCGGTTGCGGTGGGCGCAGGTGCGGGGACGGCGGCGGGAGCCTCGGCCGCGTTCTCCTCCGCCGCACGCGGCTTGGGGAGTACGGCGGTTCCGGCGAGGTCGCTCAGCGCGGCCAGCGCGCTGCGTACGGAGGCGAGGCGTGTGGAGACCGCCGCGAGTTCGGCCTGCAGGGTTTGCTGGTGGCGTTCCAATTCGGGGAGTTCGGCCTGCAGCAGTGAGGTCGTTGTCTCGATGCTGTTGGCGGCGTTCGGCGTCGATGCCATCGATGCGGCTCCAGTCATGGTCAGAGGATTGATGCTGTGAGGCTGCCCAGAATGGCGTCATCCATGGTACGGCTGATCAAACGTGCCAACAGAGGTGAGGGTGTTGTGGACCGCGTGCTGCCCGGGCGGTGTTGCGTCAGACGACACCGCTCAGCGGCCCGTCGTCACCTCCCGTGCGCAGCCATGCCGCGGTGTCGGGCCACAGCATGCCGTCGGTCACCGGGGCGCTGGCGAGCAGGACGGTGTGCCCGGCGGGCAGTGGGACGGGACGGGGCGCCAAGTTGACGACGCACACCAGACCGTCGCCCCACCGGAAGGCGAGCACGCCCGACGGCGCGGGGATCCAGCGGAAGCCGGAGGTGACCGCCCGGGCACCCGCCTGTCTGACCGCCGCACGGCGCAGGGCCAGCGCCGAGCGGTACAGGGTGAGCATGGAGTCCGGCGCGCCGTCCTGCGCGGCGACGGTGAGCGCGGCCCATCCGGGCGGCTGCGGCAGCCAGGGGTCCGTCCCGTCCGGTGCGAATCCGAACGGGGGTTCGGTCCCCGACCAGGGCATCGGCACCCGGCAGCCGTCCCGGCCGGGGTCGGAGCCTCCCGAGCGGACGTGCATGGGGTCGCGCAACCGGTCGGCGGGCAGGTCCTCCACTTCGTACAGCCCCAGTTCCTCACCCTGGTAGAGATAGAGCGAGCCGGGCAGTGCGAGCGTCAGCAGGCAGGCGGCGCGGGCCCGCCGGGTGCCGAGCGCAAGGTCGCGGGGCACGGCATGCCGCTTTCCGGCGAAGTCGAACGACGTGTCCTCCCGGCCGTAACGCGTGACGGTCCGGGTCACGTCGTGGTTGCACAGCACCCAGGTCGGCGGAGCACCGACCGCCTCGTGGCTCTCCAGGGTCGCGTCGATGCAGGCGCGGAGGCGTGCGGCGTCCCACGGGCACTGGAGGAACGAGAAGTTGAAGGCGGTGTGCAGCTCGTCCCCGCTCAGGTACCGGGCGAGGCGCGCGGGATCCGACAGCCACATCTCGCCCACCAGGAGGCGCCCGTCCGGGTACGAGTCCGCGATCCGCCGCCAGGAGCGGTAGATCTCGTGCAGGTCGTCCCGGTCGGCATAGGGATGCGGGTCGGGCGTCCGTCCCGGGACGAGATCGGGCAGGGCGGGGTCCTTGGTGAGGAGCGTCGCCGAGTCGACGCGTATCCCCGCCACCCCCCGGTCGAGCCAGAAACGCAGCACGGCTTCGTGCTCGGACCGCACCCGCGGGTCGGCCCAGTTGAGGTCCGGTTGTTCCGGAGCGAACAGGTGCAGGTACCACTCCCCGGGCGAGCCGTCCGGTTCGGTGACCCGGGTCCAGGCGGGACCGCCGAACTCGGACACCCAGTTGTTGGGCGGCAGACCACCGTCGGGGCCGCGGCCCGGACGGAAGTGGAACAACGCCCGCTCCGCACTGCCCGGCGGTGCGGCGAGTGCGGCACGGAACCACGGATGGTCCCGGGATACGTGGTTGGGCACGACGTCCACGATCGTCCGCAGGCCGCGCCGCCGCGCTTCCCCGATCAGCTCCTCGGCCTCGGCGAGCGTGCCGAAGAGCGGGTCGACGTCCCGGTAGTCGGACACGTCGTAGCCGCCGTCGGCCATCGGCGAGGGGTACCAGGGGGTGAACCACAGGGCGTCGACACCCAGCGACACCAGATGGTCCAGCCGTCGCCGTACCCCCGCCAGGTCACCCACACCGTCCCCGTCACCGTCGGCGAAACTGCGCGGGTAGATCTGGTAGATGACGGCGTTGCGCCACCATGCGTGCTCGTGCTCCCGCCGGGTCCGGTCGCTCATGCCCCTGCCTCGCAGGTTCCTGCCAGGCCGGTACCGGCGCTGGTGGTGGACCGAGCGCCGCGGCGCAGCGGCGCGGTGAAGTCGACGGTCCGCAGGTCGGGCAGGACCCGGTCGGCGGCGCCGTAGTCCAGGCCGCGGGTCAGGGCGGTGGGCACCGCCACGACCGTCATCCCGGCGGCCCGCGCCGCCGCGACACCGGTGAGCGAGTCCTCGACGGCCACGCACCGGGACGGTGCGACCGCCAGGGCGGAGGCCGCCGCCAGGTACGCGTCGGGCGCCGGCTTGCGGTGGGCGACGTCGTCGCCGGTGACCACGGCTTCGAAGTGGTGGCCGATCCCGTGGTGCCGCAGCCACCGGTGCACCCACCCGGACTCCGAGGAGGAGGCGACGGCCAGGCGCAGCCCCGCGGCACGGGCCCGCTCCAGTGCGCCGCGCACCCCGGGCAGGAGGTGCACGCGGTCCGGCGTCATGAAGGTCTCCCAGTGCGCGGCGAGCCGCCGGCGCAGCAGGCCCTCGTCCGGCGGCGCGCCGCCGCACCCGTCGCGGAGCACGGCGAAGAGCCGCGGGTAGCCCTCGGGGCGGCCGCAGACCTCGCGGGCCCACAGGTCCTGCGGCAGTCGTACGCCGTACTCCTCGAAGAGGGCGCTGCAGGCGAGGAAGTCGGGGCGGACGGAGTCCACCAGCGTTCCGTCGAGGTCGAAGACGACGGCGTCGCAATACGGGGCCCGGCGCGCGACGCCGGACCCGGCGCCGGCGCCGGTGCGGGCGTCGGTCAGGACCGCGGACGAAGCCTCGGCGACGGTTCCGGGCACGGCGCCGGCGCCGGTCATGGCCTCGGACGAGGCGTCGGTATCGGTGCCGCACGCGGTGTCGGCGCCGGTCAGGGTTTCGGACCCGGCCCCGGACGGGCCCCACCCCTGGACGCGGGAGCCGGGGGAGGGGGCGCCGCCCGGGCGGCCGGGCCGCGTCACGCCACGTCCCTGATGATCCGCGCCGGGTTGCCCGCCGCGAGGACGCCGGACGGCAGGCTCTTGGTGACCACGCTCCCCGCTCCCACGACGGTGTCCGCACCGATCGACACCCCCGGCAGTACGGTGACGCCGCCACCCAGCCACACCCGGTCGCCGAGGGTGATGGGGCGGGCGCTCTCGTACAACTCGCGCCGCAGCGACGGATCATAGGGATGGTTCGCCGTGAAGAGCTGGCAGCGAGGCCCGAGGAACACGTCCGCGCCGAGGACGATCGGGGCGCAGTCCAGCAGCACCGCATCGAAATTGATCTTGGTTCCGGGGCCGAGTTCGATGAAGAACCCGAACTCGCACAGGAACCTCGGCATGACCCACCCGCCCGGCTCCACGCGGTGCAGCAGGTCCCGCAGGACGGCTTCGCGGGTGCGGAAGTCACCGAGCGCGGTGTTGTTGAACCTGTCGAGCAGTTCCATGCAGCGGGAGCGGTAGGGCCGCAGCACCGGATCGGCCGCCGGGTACAGCTCCCCGCTGCCGAGCCGCTTCTTGATGGCGTCCAGGCTGTCGCCGTCCAGTCCGGTCGGTCGCACGCGTGTCGTCTGCCTTTCGGGGGATTGCGGAAGGGGGCCATGAGGTGGTCGGAACGGGGGGCCGCCGGGCCCGCGGGGGCTCAGCCCGGTCACCGGCGGCGCAGCCGGACCGTGACGGGCCGGTGGTCGGAGGCGGGCGGCCGCTCGCCGCGCGGCTCGGGCCACGGATCGGGGGAGCGGTACTCGGCGAGGGCCGGTACGAGGGACGGGGAGAGCAGGAGCAGGTCGATGCGGCGTTCCGCCTCGCCCGGTGCCGGCGCACCGTACGTCGGCGACCGGTCGCCCATCAGGGCGCCCGCGTCCACGAGGAGCGGGTCGGACGGATCCCCGAGCAGCCGCCGCAGCGGCGCGCGATCGGAGCGGTCCTCCGAGGCGAGCAGGTGGTCGCCCCTGCGGTGCCGCGGCACACGGCTCCAGTCGGGCTCCGGGTCACCCGGAGGCAGGCTGTTGGCGTCCATGCCCACCACCAGCGGCGGCAGGGAGGGATCCGCGTACCGGCGCAGATGGTCGGACTCGATCCGCCGGCCCGTCGGGCTGAACGGATCGAGGTGCGCCACGAGGAACCGCAGCGGTGCGGACCAGCCCGGGAGGCCGAGGGTCGCCAGGCCGTGGCCGTGCCAGTGCGTCAGCTCGTGCGCGGGCCGCTCGGTGCCCAGCAGCTCGATGTCGCGCTGCCAGAACACGGCCTGGTGGCAGCCGGTCTTCGCGGTGAACAGCTCGCCGTCCATCCCGAAGCCCGCCTTGGCGTCCTCGAAGAGCGCCCCGCCGTCCAGGTGCCAGCCCCAGCCCTCCGTCGTGAGCAGGACGCGCGGGCGCAACGCGGTGACCAGCGCGCACTGGGCCAGCCACCGTTCGTCCCGGCCGTCCAGCCGCTCGATCCCGGCCTCGTACAGATTCCAGAACATCACCAGGTCGGTGCCGGCCGGAGCGTCCGCGGGGTGGTGCGCCGGGCTCATTTGATGCCGACCACCATCGACTCGGGCCCGTCCAGGTGCTCCACGTAGGTGTCGCGGAACCCGGTCCGGCGCATCCACTCCTGGCACTGGGCGCCGGTGTAGTCGAAGCCGCCCGGCACCTCGGCGTGCATGATCAGACTGAGGATCAGGCCGACGGCATTGCTGCGGCGGTCGTCGTCGATCAGCGTCTCGTACACCAGGACGGCCCCGCCGGGCGGGAGCGCCGCGTACGCCTTCTCCAGCAGTTGCAGCTTCTCGGCCTCGCCCCAGTTGTGCAGGACGTGGCCGAGCACGATGACATCACCCCACGGCAGCGGGTCGCTGAAGAAGTCACCCGGCCAGAACTCCACGCGGTCGGCCACGCCCAGCCGGCCGGTGTACTTCTCGAACCCCTCCCGGGCGGGCGGCAGGTCGAATCCGACGGCGGCCAGGTGGGGGTGCCGGCGCAGCAGCCAGCCGGGCAGCGCGCCCTCCGCGCAGCCCACGTCTACCAGGGTCCGGTACCGCTCCCAGGGGAACCGCTCGGCGATGGCGCGGGCCGATCCGATGGACAGGGCGGTCATGTCCCGCTGGAAGGCGCGTACGGAGTCGGCGGTCGCGTACGTGCCGGCGTAGAAGTCGCGTCCGTCACGCACCGCACCGGACGCCCGGCCCGTACGCAGCACACCGACGAGGTCGTCGGCGAGGCCGGCGCACTGGGTGAGGAAACTGTCGCCCAGGTAGCTGGCGGGCTTGGCGGCGTCCAGGTACTCGTCGGCCTCGGCGGTGTTGGCGTACACGTCGCCGGTGCGGCTGAGCAGGCCGAGGGCGACCAGGGCGTCGAGGAAGTCGGCCGCGGGCCGCGGGTGCAGTCCGACGCGCTCGCCCAGCGCGGCGGCCGGCAGCGGTTCCTTCGCGAGTGCGGTGAACACCCCCAGTTCCACGGCGCTCAGCATCGTCTTCGTCTTCCAGTGCGCCCACATCAGATCGGTCACGGGCTGGGGGGAGATCATGGGGAAGCCTCCAATTCCTCGGACGGGGTTGCGGTCGGTGTTTTCGGGGTGGGGGAGGGCAGCGGCTCCCTGCGGAGCCGGCGCGGCGTGCGGGGCCGCCCCGGTGGTGACGGCCGGCGCCCCGCCGGCCGTGCCGCACGCGCCGCCGGTACGAGGGGTACGGCGGCCACCACGGCGAGCGCGGCGAGGGCGAGCGGGATCGACGCGGGTACGGCCCCGGCGGTCAGCCGGCCGAGGACGAACGGCAGGACCGCACTGCCGGCCAGGTTGGCCGTCAGCAGCACACCGCTGGTGCGCCGCGGCCCGGGCAGGACCGTGACGGCCCAGGCGAGCAGCGTGGGGAACACGGCCGCCAGACAGATCCCGGCCACCGCGTACGAGGCCGGGGCGAGCTCGGCGGCGGCCGCGGCCGCCAGCGCGCAGGCTCCCGCGCACAGGGCCGTGAGCACCAGCGGGACGTGGGACACCCGTCCGGCCGCCAGCGGCAGCAGCAGCCGGCCCGCCGTCAGGCCCGCCCAGAACAGCGCGCTGAGCCGTGCGGCGTCCTCGGGGGTGTGACCGGCCGCGGAGAGGTGGGTCGCCTCCAGCGCGCCGATGGCCGCCTCGAGACCCGCGTACAGGAAAGCGGCCGCGGCACACGCCACGAGCAGCCCCCGCGGCGCAACGGCCCCCGCGGTCGCCGGGCGCCACCCCGGCGCCGCGGGAACGGCACTCGGTCCGGGACCCGGTCCGGGACCAGGGACAGCACCCGGTCCGGGACTCGGGCCTGTACCCGGTACGGCACCGGGTACGGAACCCGATCCGGGACCCGGTACGGCATTGTGCCCGGGGGACGGCTGCGGGGACGGTTCGGCACGGTGCCCCGGATGCCGCTCCGCGGACGGCTCGGCGAGCGCTGTGCGTTCGCCGAGCGGTACGGGGCCGGGAGAGCCGGCCTCCTGCGAGCCGGTGTCGCCGGCCGCCGGGTCACCGGCCCGCCGGAACGGCACGCAGCACACGGTCAGTACCGCGACCGCCCACAGCAGCTCCCGTACCGCGCCGGTCCCGCCCACCAGCAGCGGTCCGGCCGTCGCCCCGGCGCCGAACGCGGCGTGCAGCGCGCCCAGCCGGCGTACGCCCGCGGCACCGCCGGCACGGCCGAACCAGGCGTTGGCGTACAGCACCAGGCCACCGAACCCGATGCCGGCGACGAGTGCCCAGGCGGTGAGGACCCACCAGGCGGGCGCCGACGGCATGCCGGCGCACCCGGCCGCGAAGGCCGCCAGGTACCACGACACCAGGGAACGCGCGGGCAGCCGTCGTTCCAGCGGCCCCGAGCCCAGCAGCGCGAGCAGCGCACCGACGTTGTACGCGACCACGACCTCCGTACCGCCGCCCCCGCCCCCGGTGCCGTACGCGGCGCGCAGCAGGGGCAGCGCCGCGCCCAGGGCGGCGGTGACCGCGCCGAGGAGCACGGACAGCGCCAGGCCGGCCACGACGGCGGCGCGCCGGGTGGCGGCGGCGCTCACCGCCGGTCGGCCAGTGCGGCGGGGACGTACCGCGGCACCGAGAACGCGGCCGTGCAGGCGTCGGAGAACGGAGCCTGCGCGAACAGCCCGATCCTGACGTCCCCCGCGCCGGAGCCGAAGAAGGTGCGGACGAAACGCCACTCCCCGTCCGGCTCCTCGCGGCAGAACACCGCGCGGCGCCGGCCCTCGCGGGTCACCAGCAGTTCGGCGTGCGGGGCGGCCAGGGAAGGCCCGACGGCCTCGTCGGACACCGGCCGCGAGACGACCGTGACCACGGCCCAGCCGCCGTCCCGGGTGCGCTCCACGCACACCTTGAACCAGCCGCCGGCGTCGTGCACGACGATGCCGCCGGCGTCGCCGAAGGCCGTGCCCCGGACGGTGACCGCGGCCCGGAAGGTGTGGTCGCCGGTGACCGTCCGGCCCAGCAGCGGGATGCCGGACGCCTCGTACGTCCCGGGCATGGTGAACAGGTCGCACCCGCGCTCGGCGCGGATCTCCAGGGCGTGCGGATCCCGGACGGGCAGGGCTCCGGGGCCCGAGAAGGACCAGTCGGCGCCGTCGAAGGGGAGGGCACGTTCCCCTGAGGGGGCGCCCCCCTCCGGGGCGACCCCGGAAGCCCCCGGGAAGTCCCCGGCGGAGCCCCCGGCTGCGGTCGCCGCCGCAGCGCCCGGCGCGGCGTGCGCGGTCACGGCGCCGTCATCCCGCCGTCGACGCTGATCGCCTGCCCCGTCACGCGGGCCGCGGACGCCAGATAGAGGACGAGCCCGGCGATGTCGTCGGGGGTCTGGAACTCCCGCTGCGGGATCATCGACCGCATGCGCTCCCAGCACTCCTCCTCCGACTCGCCGGGACGGACGAACTCCGAGAGCAGGTAGCGCCACATGTTGGACCGGACGATCCCGGGGCAGACGGCGTTGACGCGGATGTTCTCCTTCGCCACCTCCTGCGCGAGCGCGGCCGTGAAGCCGACCACCCCGAACTTGGCCGCGCAGTAGTGCGCCACCTTCGCGAAGCCCGAACGCCCCGATACCGAGGAGAAGTTCACGATGGAGCCGCCGCCCGAGGAGCGGAGCAGCGGAAGCGCCTCCCGCGACGACAGGAACACGCCGTCGAGGTTGCCGGACACCACGTGCCGGAACTCGGTCAGCTCCATCCGTTCCACCGGGCTCACATGGGTCACACCGAAGGCGTTGACGACCGTGTCGAGCCGGCCGGGCCCGTCGGCGATCCCCGCGTAGAGGGCGCGTACCGCTTCCTCGTCGGTAGCGTCGACCTCGGCCGCCGTGACGCTCAGGCCCTTGGCGGTGAGCCGGTCGGCCAGGTCGCGCGCCTCGGTCCAGCCGGTGACGGCGGTCGAGCGGTAGTGGTTGAACGCGGAGGGCAGCCGGTCGGTGTCGGCGGCCACCACGTGCGCGCCGCGCCGGGCGAACGCCTCCACCACCGCGGCGCCGATGCCGCGGCCGCCGCCGACGACCAGCGCCACCCGTCCCGTCAGCGGTGCGTCGTGATCCGTCGTCATGGGGTCTCTCCTGTCAGGGCGGCGCCCACCTCGGCGGGCCTGAGCGTGTACGTGAGCGGGGGCAGGACGAGGGCGTCCAGCAGGCGCGGGAAGGCGCGGTAGTCGGCGAGCTTGCGTTGCGGTGCGGCGACGACGCGGCGCAGCGCCGGGGCGTCGTGCCCGGTGCGCGCGGCCCGCGCGTCCAGGGCGGCGGTCAGGGCGTCGTCGCGGTGCTCGAAGAAGTCACGGAACAGGGCGGTGGCCACCGCGGCGTCCGCGGCCCCACCGGACCCGGTGCGCGGGGCGACGCGGACGGCCGAGGGCAGGACCCGGTCGTGGTGGGCCGCCACCGGCAACGGGTGCCCGGCGAGCGTCCGCAGGAAGGTGCTGTCCGTGTAGGGCGTCACCGACCGCAGCGCCGCCGGTTCGACGTCCCGCGTGAGCAGCTTCTCCACGAGCGCGTCCTCGTCGACGCGGCCCAGCGGGCCGACGCGGCCCATGTCGAACGTGCTCGTGGTGTCGAGGGAGGTGGGGACCAGGTTGCGGGCCGGGAGCAGCTCGACCGCCGGGCCGATGGCGGCCGCGAGCACCGGGACGCCATGGGCCAGGGCCTCCAGGACGACCCGCCCCAGCGTCTCCCGTGAGGCCGTGCTCGGGAAGAGCAGGACGTCGATCGCGTCGAAGAACTCCGTCAGCCGCTCCTGCGGCCGGACGCCCTCCATGCGCACGGCGTCCTCGGCCACTCCCGCCTCCCGCAGGGCGGCGCGGACCCGGCCGGCCTCCCAGCGGGGGTCGTTCGGCTTGCCGGCGCACACCAGGCTCACCCCGCCGCCCGCCTCCAGGTGGCACCGGGCGAACACCGACAGCACCTGGTCGAAGTTCTTGGCCAGCGACAGCGCCCCCAGGTAGCCGATCCGCAGCGGGCGCCCGGCCGGCGGCAGGGCACGCGGGGCGCGGCGCGGGAGCCGGTCCAGCATGGGGTAGGCCACCGCGGAACCGGACGCCGTGACGGAGGGGAAGTTCCGCAGGAACAGCCGGCGGGTGTACTCGGTCGGGAACAACGCCAGGTCACCCGGGCGGACCAGCGGCGCGCAGAGCTCCTCCTGCGCCCAGTAGCCCGACCACAGGGCGGTGTGCACCTCCCGCACGATCCGGAAGTCACCGCCGTGGCGCTCCCGCCAGTGGTGGTAGAGGAAGGCGTACGGCCCCGAGCCCGCGTACACGACGTCGCCGCCGCCCAGGCCCGCGATACAGCGGGGGCCGGCCGTCAGGTCGTGCAGCGCGACGGAGCCGCGCCGCGCCAGCAGTTGCGACATCTCTCGGTGCATCAGGATCGCGCCGTCGACGATGCCGTCCGTATCCGGCGCCCGGTAGTCATGCGTGTGCAGGCGCATGCCCCGCCTCCCGGCTCTCCCGCAGCGCGGCGAGGCGCTCCCGCAGCATCCCGACGCTCATCCCGTGCAGGGGCAGCTGGCGCTGGTGCACCCGGTTGGCGATGTCCCGGCGGACCGCGTGGACCTCCACCGGCAGCAGGTGCTCCGAGCGCAGCCGCTCCCCGAAACCGCCCTCGGCGCCGTTGTACTCGACGCTCAGGATCCGGCGCGCACGGGACAGCACACCGAGGTCGGCCGGCCCGAGCCGCGGGTCGAACGCGGCGCAGTGCAGGTGCGGGACGCCGAGGTCCCGGTTGGCCTCGTCGACCAGCACGCCCGCGTAGCCGAACGTCACCACGACCGCGTCCTGCGCGGCCGTCGCGTCGCCGGGCGGGGTGAGCCACACCCCCGCGTCGATGTCGGCGGCGCAGTCCCGGGCGGGCGGGGTGAACTTGGCGTCGACCATGCTGACGACGTGGGTGGTGGCCGGGTCCCGGCTGAGCCGGTCCAGGCACGCGGCGAACTCGGCCGCGGTGACCGGCTCGTACACCCGGGTGTGCAGCAGCAGGCCGAGCAGGTTGGTGGCGTTGTGGGCGCCGCCCCACGCCCCCCAGCTCCGTCCGGCCAGGACCAGCAGGTTGCGCACGCTGGTGGTGGCCTCCGTGAGCATGCTCAGCGAGTCCATGTAGTACATGGCATCGGTGGCCACCACTTTGGTGGTGTCGTCGGGCAGCGACAGGGTCATGCCCACGGTCAGCGTCTCCGCCAGCCCCGTGTTGGTGTACGGGACGTGCCCCCGCAGGCCGAACCGGGCGGCCATGTCCGGCGTGAAGACGGCCATTTCCCGCCCCGTACGCTCCTGGTGCGCGGCGAGCATGCGTCCGGCGGTCGAGGCGAACGACACGGGCCCCGGCGCCGCGGCCGCCGCGCCCGCCGGCTTGAAGCTGTGGTCGCCCTTGCGGGTTCGGCAGACGAGCACCGCCGGGCCCGGCAGGGTGAGGAGCGCCCCGAGCGCCGCCTCGACGGCCCAGTCGTCGCAGCCGTCGACCTCCATCAGCCGGCCCAGGTAGGCCGACAGGTAACCGGTGTTCACCGGCTTGGCCAGCGGTTCGATGCCCTTGGCGTTGGCGTCGACGACCAGGACCAGGTTCGTCAGCCCGGCGTCGTGCGCGAAGCGCAGCGCCTCGAAGGCGGCACCCTCGTGGAGTTCGCCGTCCCCCGCGAGGCAGACCACCTTGCGGTCCTCCCCGCGCCGCGTCAGCTCCCAGGCGAGACTGACCGCCTGCGCCACGCCGACGCCGAGGCTGTACCGCATCGTGTTGCGGAACCCGAGGTCGCGGTGGACGACACCGGTCAGTCCGTCCTGGTGCAGCGTGGCCAGGGGCGCGAAGGGCAGCGCCCCCCGTACGTAGTGCTCGGCGTAGAAGGCCGGCGCGATGTGCCCCCGGCCGACCACCAGCTCGGCCGGGCCGCCCCCGTCCCCGTCGTCGACCAGCCCGAGGGCGAAGCAGGCGCGCACCAGGGACAGCGACGACAGGTTGCTCTGGAGGTTCCCGGAGCCGGCGATCTCGTGCATCCGCAGCAGAACTTCGGCGCTGTTGGTGGAGAGCCGCTCGGGGACCTGCGCGGCGACCTTGCGCAGACCGTCCAGCAGGGAGCCCCCGCCGTGGTCGCCGCGCTCCAGTTCGTCCAGCTCCCGGAGGACCACCGCGCGTTCGGCGGCGGTGAGCCGGGGCAGCGCGTCACGCGCGGGCCCGGCGAAGCGCTCGTACAGGTCGTTCACCGGCCGGCCCCGCAGACCTCGTCGAGCGCCTCGCCGAGCACGCCCACGATTTCGTCCACCTCGGCCGTCGTGGTGACGAACGCCGGCGCGAGGACCACCCAGTCGTCCTGTCCGCGGATGATCAGGCCGCGGCGCAGACAGGCGGACGCCACCCGCTCACCGAGGCGCTCACCGCCGCCGGCCAGCTTGATGCCGTACAGCAGTCCCACCGCGCGCACGGTGCCGCGCCCCCCGGCGACCTCCCGCAGGCGCGGCTCGGTGTACGCGGACAGCTCACGGATCCGGTCGAGGTAGCCGCCGTCGCGGAAGAGGGTGACGGCGGCGAGCCCGGCGGCCGAGGCGAGCGGGTTGGCGGCGTAGGTGTGGGACGGGGCGAACGACACCGGCCCGCCGTTCTCCCCGAGCCCCGCCGCGATGTGCTCGGCCATCAGCACGGCGGCCAGCGGTGCGTACCCGCCGGAGATCCCCTTGCCGACGCACAGGATGTCGGGCGTCACGCCGAAGGTCTGCGCCGCGAACGGCCGACCGGTCCGGCCGAAGCCGGTGACGATCTCGTCGAAGACCAGCAGGACACCGTGGCGGTCGCACACCTCCCGGACCCGGGCGAGGTAGTCCGCGGATGCGATGGCCATGCCGCGCAGGTGGATGACGGGTTCGATGACGAGCGCCGCCACCGAGTCCGGCCCCTCCGCCTCGATCGTCCGCTCGATCATGGCGGCGGCGATGGCACCGGACTGCTCCGCCGGTACGTCCCAGAAGGCCTCCAGGCAGTCCGGCGGCCAGACGTGCACGACCCCCGGGAGGCCGGGGCCGAAGCGGGTGACGTCGGGCCGCCCGGTCAGGGTCAGCGAACCGAAGGTGGCTCCGTGGTACCCGTGGTAGTAGCTGAGGATTTTCACCTTGCCGGGGTTGCCGCGGGAGCGGTGGTGGAGCCGCGCCAGCCGTATCGCGGCCTCCACGCTCTCCGATCCGCCGTTGACGAGCTTGGCTGCCGTGATGCCGGCGGGCGCGAGGTCGACGAGGCCCCGGGCGAGTTCGAGGGCGGCGCGGTTGGTGCCGTGCAGCGGCGGGTTGAAGGGGAGCGTGCGCAACTGGTCGGTCACGGCGCGGACGATGGGCTCGCAGTCGTATCCGAAGCACGTCACGAAGACACCGGAGAGGGCGTCCAGATAACTGCGCCCCGCCGCGTCGGACAGGCGTACGCCCTTGCCGGACTCGAAGAGCAGGGACTCCTCCGAGTGCGGTACCTCGAAGCAGAACGCGGAGAGGTCGGAGGGCCAGGACGACAGCGGTGCGGGTCGGGCGGTGGTCACTACAACTCCTTGGAGGTACGGAGGTACGGAGGAACGGAGGAACGGAGGAAAGAAAGGGACGGGAGGGGGGAGGGGAGTGCTGTGGCGGTTGCCGGCGCGGCGCTTCGGGTGCGAGGGGTATGGGGCCGGTGGTCCGCTGCGAGGGGTACGGAGTGGCGGGTCGGGTGCGAGGGGTACGGGGCGGGGGCGAGGGGCCGGGGGTCAGTGCGATGCCGCGCCGATGAGCAGCTCGTGGACGGCGAGCCTGCGCCTCGGGGACAGAAGCTCGAAGTAGGCGAGCCACTGCGGGGTGAGGATGGCGCGGTCGAGGATGTCCTTGGCGATGTCCACGACGACCGGCAGCGAGTGCGCCATCAGCACCGGCATCAGCAGCTCTTCGTCCCCCGGGCGCAGCAGTCCGCGGCGCCGCCCGGCGCCGAGGAACCCGGCGATGACGTCACGGGCCGCTGCGGCGTCGTCGCCGCAGGCGAGGACCGCGGTGTCGGCCACCCACGCCAGGTCCAGCAGCCGGTCGTCGACGTGGAGGTTGTCGAAGTCGAGCAGGGCCACCACCCTGGGTCCGCCCTGCTCGGCGAGGAGGAAGTGGTGGAGGTGCAGGTCACCGTGGACGACGGCCGGGCGGGTGGCCGCCGCGCGGACCGCCGCCCCGTGACCGCTCTCGAGGGTCAGCCGCAACAGTGGTGCTGCCGCGCGCAGTGCACGCAGCACGCCGGCCGCGGCCCGGTGCCACCGGTCCGTACCGCGTTCGGCCTTCGGCAGCAGCCGCCGCTCGGCGTCCCGCAGCGCGGTCGGCCAGTGCTCCTCGTCCACCAGCAGGGGAAGGTGGACGGAGGCGAGTTCCCCCGCCACGTCCGGGGGCAAGGTGTCCAGGGCCTCCCGCAGGTCCAGCCCGGCCTCCACGATGGCGACGGCCTCCGCCCGGCTGCTGCCGCTCGCCCCGGTGCCGGTGCAGTAGGGCGAGATCTCACAGACGAGGTTCCCGTGGCGGACGCTGGGGCTGCCGTCGGCGGCCGGTACGACGGGCAGGGCGGGCACCCCCTGGCGGCGGCAGTGCCCGATGACACGGTCCTTGAGCGGGTAGAAGGAAGCGGGCCGTGCCGCGTCGCTGTTGAGCTGCACCTTGAGGACGTGGTGACCGGTGGGTGCGGCGATGCGCCAGAGCCCTGCCGTGTGGGTGAGCGGCGCCGCGCCTCCCACGGTCAGGGGGCGGAGCTCACTCCCGGCCCACGCCTTGCCCCAGTGGGCGGCGAGGACCTGGCGTACCCACTCCTCGGTTCCTGCCGGGGCGACGACGGTCATCGGGTTCCTTTCGGTGATGGAGAGCGGAGCGACGCGCAGCGGACGCTGTACGGCGATGGGGGCGGGCGGGGCGGACGGTGCCGGCGCGACCCGGGCGGCGCGAGCCGGGCGGCGCGGGGCGGGCCGGCACGTCCTGGTGCCGTCTGGGAAAGCGTGGCGGGCGGGTCCGGTGCGGGGCCAGCGTTCCGCAATTGCGCTGCCCGTTGTTCTCCTGGGCGTGCCCGTACGTACCCCGCGCCCGCGTTCAAATGAGCCCGGACCGAATGGCGTAGGAAACGGCGTGCGCGCGGTTGCGCAACTCCAGCCGCCCCATCATTCGGTACAGGACGTTCTTGACGGTTCGCTCTGAATAAGCCAATTTCTCGGCGATGTCGGCCAGATCGCATCCCTCGGAGATGAGCCGCAATATGTCCGCCTCACGCACGGTGAGTTGCCGGGCGGATGCGAGCCCCTGCGGAATGAGGACATCGCGGCAGGTGCGCTGGATCTGGTCGAGCAGCCGGCCCTGGAGGTCGGCGGGCAGCGAGCCCCCGCCCTCGCCCAGCCGGAGCACCGTTCGTACGAAGGTCTCGGGCGTGGTGTCCCGCCGCCACAGCACCGCGCGCACACCGCACTCGACGGCCAGGGCGACGTCCGTCCTCCAGCGCGTGCCGGCCACCACCAGGAAGGGGCCGGTGCGGCGCCGTGCCGACAGTCCGCGCAGCACATGGAGGGTCTCGCCGCTCACCGTGTCGGCCGTGAACACCGTCACATCCGCGTCCTCCGCGCCGTCGCGGCCCATCACGACCACGCGGGG
This sequence comes from Streptomyces sp. NPDC051310, assembly GCF_044455245.1. Classification (NCBI taxonomy): domain Bacteria; kingdom Bacillati; phylum Actinomycetota; class Actinomycetes; order Kitasatosporales; family Streptomycetaceae; genus Streptomyces; species Streptomyces sp. NPDC051310. The sequence goes on along the minus strand of NZ_JBITEO010000026.1, from coordinate 85,838 downwards.
GTCGCCCTCCAGGTAGCGGGCCAGCCCGGTGTAGGTGATGTGGTCGGTGGCGTGGACGGCGACGCGCAGCGGCGCCCCGCCGTCGGGCCGCCGTGCGTCCCGCTGCCGGCCGGGCACCCGCTCCGGACGGGCATCCGCAGGGGTGCTGTGCATGACGGCCGCTGCGGGACAATCGCGTGCCGACGTGTTCACATCAAACTCCATTTCTCCCGGGGAACGCGTGGGATATTCCGGCCCGGGCGGGTGCGCGGCCGCCCGACGGGCATGTCACGACGGCCTCCGGAATGCGTGGCCGCCGGCGCCGGACCAACGTGACACAACCGCCTTGTCGAATTCTCGACCTGCGAAGCGAAGGCATTTCGCCATCCTTGACGAGTTCTTGAGAGGCGCTTGGCCCCTTCTTGCCGACTGTGCAAGGATCGGCGTGCGGCGGGGGGCGCGGTGCGAATGCCGTGAGGCTGGGCGGACGAGAAAGCGAACGACCGATGGCAATTCCCGGTGGCGAGCGGGACGCACATGAAACCGGCGCCTGCGGAATTCCGGAACCCCGCCCCACCGCGGGCGCCGGACGGGTACGCGGCGGCGCACGCGCCCGCAGCGCGGGCCCGCCGCACCGCGAGGTGCCCGAGATCGCGTCCCGCCCCCGTCTGTGGCTGCTCGGGCCGATGGCGGCGGACGCGGGCGACCGGGGCATCGAACTGGGACCGCCGCGCCGCCGGGCGCTCCTGGCGCTCCTGGCCATGCGGCTCGGCCACGTCGTACCGGCCCAGCAACTGCTGGAGGAACTGTGGGGCGACCGGCTCCCGGACCGGGCCCTGCCCTCCTTGCACAGTTACATCTCCCACCTCCGGCGTGCTCTGTCGCCACGGCCCGCCCCGGGCGACCGGGCCCGGCTGATCCACCGCGTGGCGGCCGGGTACGTGCTGGACCTGACCAAGGACGAGGTGGACGTCTACCGCTTCGAGCACGCGGTGGCCGAGGGGCGCAGGCTGCACCGCGACCACCGGCACGCCGAGGCCAGGGACCTGCTCCGCACCGCCCTGGGCATGTGGCGCGGCACCCCCTACGAGGAGCTCGTCGACTACCCCGTGCTGGCGGAGGAGAGCGAACGGCTGGCGCGGGTCAGACTCTCGGCGGTCGAGACGTGGGCCGACGCCTGCCTCATCCTCGGCGACCTGGAACCGGTGGCCGAACTCGACGCGGACGTGCGCGCGCACCCGGGACGCGAACGCCTCGCCGGGCAGGTGATGACGGCGCAGTACCGGCTCGGCCGCCAGGCCGACGCGCTGCACGTGTACGCGCGGACCCGCGACTGGCTCGCCCGCGAGCTGGGCGTGGACGCAGGGGAGGAGCTGCAGCGGCTCCACCGGGCCATCCTGCGCCAGGAGTTGCCCGCCCACACCGCCCAGGCGCCCGCCGCCCCCGCCCGGACGTCAGGCCCGGCCGGGTCCGGGGAGCCCGCACGGGGCCCGCGGGGCGAACAGCCGACGACGGCACCGCCGCGGGCCGTGCTCCCGCCGGCCGCACCGGGGACGGCACCCGGCGGAGTGGCCCCGGACGCGGCGCCGGGTGCACTCGGCGCCGGCAGCGAGCGCCGCGTACCGCGTACGGGCCGGGTCCCACTCCGGTCCGGCCCGGCTCGGCCGCCCCAGCCGCCGCAGGCAGCCGCCCCATCCGCTCCGACGGCCCCGGTGGCCCCGCCCGCTCCGACGGCCCCGATGGTCCCATCCGCCCCTGCCGCTCCGACCGTCCTGCCCACCCCGACAGCCCCGACGGCCCCATCCGCTCCGGTCGCTCCGGCAGCCCCGGGGGTCCCAGTTTCCCTGGCGGCACCGACTCTCCCACCTGCCGCGCCCTGGGCCACCGAGGGCCACCCGCCATCGGCGAGTACGGACCACACCGGCGCGCGCCACACCAACACCACCGACCACGCAACCCACAACGCCGACAACGCCCACACCGCCGGCACCGCCGCTTCGCCCGCCCCGCAGCCGCACCCCGCGCGGGACCGGCGGTCGTTCGTCGGCAGGGAGAGCGAGCTGGCGGCGCTGCGCATCCTCGTGGCCGACCTCCTGAGCGGCAAGGGCCGTCTCGCTGCCGTGCTGGGAGAGCCGGGCATCGGCAAGTCCCGGCTCCTGTCGGAGGTCGCCCAGCGGGTGCGCAACGACCGGGTGGAAGCGGTGTGGGGATACTGCTTCCCGGGCCCGGGGGCGCCACCGTACTGGCTGTGGACGCAGGTGCTCCGCCAGGTGGACGCGTCCCGGCCGGAGGCGTTCGCCGCTGTGCGGAAGCGTTTCGGCGACGGTCTTTCCCCGCTGCTGGACAGCTCGCAGGACGAGCACCGGCACCGCGACCGCCGCCCGGAGGTGGCGCCCGACCGCTTCCGTACCTACGACGCCGTCTGCGAGACGCTCCTCTCGCTGGCCGACGACGCACCGCTGCTGCTCATGCTGGAGGACCTGCACTGGGCGGACGCCCCCTCCCTCCAGCTGCTGCGCCTGCTCACCAGCCGGCTCAACGGCAGGCGCCTCGGCATCGTGATCACGGCCCGTACCTGGGAGATCGAGAGCGACCCCGAACTCGGCGAAGCCCTCGGCGAGACGCTGTGGAGTCCCCGCACGGACACGATCAGGCTCGACGGGCTGCCCGAGGAGGCGGTGTCCGTCCTGGTCTCCGCCGCGTCCGGGCCGGGCGTCTCCCGCGCGACCGTCCAGCGGCTGCACGAGCGCAGCAAGGGCAACCCGTACTTCGTCAACCAGCTCATGTCCTTGCTGGGCGATCCCGCCCGGCTTCACGATCCGCGCGCGGTGCGGCGGCTGTTCACCCACGTGCCGTCCGGCGTGCGCGAGGTGCTGACGCAGCGGTTCGCGGCCCTCCCGGAAGCCACCAGGGACCTGTTGCGCCTGTGCGCCGTGATCGGCTCGGAGATCGACCCGCGGCTGCTGACGGAGGTCTCCGGCCACGACGAGACCGTCTGCGACCACCTCGAACCCGCCCTGCGCGCACAGTTGCTGTCCGAGGACCCGGCCGGGAGCGGCGGCCTGCACTTCACCCACGCCCTGGTCCGGGAGACGCTCTACGGCGAACTCGGCCGCCGCCGGCGGGCGCAGCTGCACGCCCGGATCGCGGAGGCACTCGCGGCCCGGCCCGCCGGCCGCCACGACGGGGTCGAGCAACTCGCCCACCACGCCTGGGAGGGCTCGCGGGTCCTGTCGCCGGCCAAGGCGCTGCCCGCCCTGTGCCGCGCCGGGGAGGAGGCCGAGCTGCGCCTCGCCTACGAACAGGCGGAGATGTGGCTGCGGCGCGCCATCGACCTCGTACGCCTGCTGCCGCCCGGTGACGACACCGCTCCGCTGCTGGAGCAGCAACTACAGGTCCAGCTCGGCCAGATGCTCGCGACCACGCGGGGGTACGGCGACTCCGACGCCGAAGCGGCGTTCACCCGCAGCAGGGCGCTCAACCCCGTCACCGGCGCCCCGGACCAGCCCACCGTCCTGTGGTCGCTGTGCACGGCCAACCTGGTCACGGGCCGGTACGACGGCGCCCTCGGCTTCTCCGACCGGCTGCGCGCCATGCCGGGGACACCGCAGGATCCCGTCGCGTACCTCGGCGCGCGGTACGGCCGCGGCATCGTCCTGCACGTCCGCGGCCGGCTGCCGGAAGCGCTCGCCGAACTGGAGGACGCCGTCGAACGGGCGGACGCACTGGGCACCGAGGGCGGGCGCCGGGTGGCGCGCTACTTCCAGCACGACCCGAGGGTCTCGTGCCGCTCGTACGACGCCTTCACGCGCTGGCTGATGGGCGACGAGGACGCGGCCGCGGCACGCCGCGCGGAACTGCTCGCCCTCACCCACCACGACAGCCGCCCCAACGACCGGGCGTTCGCGCTGTACGTGGACGCCGTCCTGGCGGCCCTGGAGGGGGACGTCGCGACGGCGCGCAGCTCGGGCGGACAAGGGCGTGAGGTCGCCGACCGCTACGGGCTGCGCTACTGGACGCACATGCTCTCCGTCTGCGAGGGCTGGGCCGTCGCCCACAGCGGTGAACCGGATGCCGGCATCTCCCTGCTCACGTCGGCGCTGTCCGGGCTGGAGGCGTCGGGCACGCTGATCCGCCTGCCGCTGCACCTCGGCTTCCTCGCCGACGCGCTGCACCACGTGGGACGGGTGACGGAGGCCGGGACGGCCCTGCACCGCCTGCTGCGGGAGACCACGGCGCGCGGTGAACACGCCTACCTGCTCCCGCGCCTGCCCTCCACCCGCCTGATGCGCCACCTCCTCCCGCCGGAGCCGGTCACGGTGGACCCCTGCCCACAGGGCGGTTGATGCACCGCTCGACCCGGCGCCGGGCTGGGCCCCGGCGCCGGAGCCGAGCTGCCGTATGCCGCACGCGCAGGGGAAAGCGTCCGAACACCCGGGCAGTGATGTTCCGTGTGTGCGCTCACCGCATCATGCGCCCGCGCTCTCGGGCGACACCTGCCGAACCGCGGCCGCGTCGGCCCGTACCCGGCGTGCCTCTTCGAGGTCACCGGCCAGAGCGTGCGCTCTGGCCAGGGTGTCAAGGCCCACAGCCAGCCACGTGCGTGCACCGATCTTTCGCCACAGACCGACGGCGGCCTCGGCGCGCCGCCGGGCCGGCACGGCACGGCCGACCGCGAGTTGCGCCTCCGCGAGCGCGTACAGCGTCGCCGCTTCCCCCCAGAGGTTGCCGAATTCCCGGTACGTCCACAGGCTACGGGCCAGCAGTCGGCGCCCTGCCCCGTGCGACCCCTGGCGCACCAGCACGTCCCCGAGCCAGCAGGTCGCATGGGTGGCGCCGAGCCTGTCGCCAAGGGCGTCGCTGATCGAGGCCGCGCGTCGGAAGCAATCGGCGGCGGCCGGAAAGGCACCCCGCGCGCGGTGGCTCTGCCCCAGGCAGCGCAGGGCCTGGGCCTCTCCGGGCCGGTATCCCGCGGCCCGGCTCGCTTCGAGACACTCCGTGAACCGCTCCATGGCAGCCTGGATGCGTCCCTGTTCGAGGTCGATGACACCGATGCCGTTGGTCGCGTAGACCTCGCAGTTGACGTTCGCGGCGGACCGGGCCAGCTCGACGGCGCGCTGGAAATGACCGACCGCCGAGGAGTAGTGGCCCAGCAGCCGGTGCACGTAGGCCAGTCCGGCCGCGGCACTCGCCCGGTAGGCCGGGCCCAGCCCTTCGGCAAGCAGCAGGGCCTGCTCGAAGTGTTCGAGCGCTTCCGCGTACCGGTCGAGGATGGTGGTGAGTTCGCCGAGACAGCGGTGAACCTTCGCCGCGCTGCGTCGATCGCCGACGTGCAACGCGGCCTTCAGCGCCCAGTTCTGCAACCGCTCCCAGTCATCGAAATAGCTGCCCACCTGGAAGAGTGTCGTGAGCGCGGTGGCCAGCCCCACCGCCGGTGCGACCACATCCCGGGCGAGTGCCTGACCCGCCACGTCGATGAGGAACTCTCGCTCGTCGTTGAACCAGGCCAGCGGATCGGCGAGAAGCAGGCCCGTGTCCTCGGGGGAGAACCGCCACGGGGCCAGATCGGCCTGCGGGATGCCCAGAAAGTCGACGCTGAGGGTGTCGGCGGCACGGTCGGCGAGGTGCAGGCTCGCACCGAGGAGCCGTGTGAGGGCAGCCGCGCGCTGCTCGGGTGTCATCTCCTCCTCGACCCGCTCCCGTCCGAGCAGCCGCACCAGGTCGTGCAGCTGGTAGCGAAACGCGCCGGTTCCGACCGATCTGATCTCCACCAGGTGTACCTCGACAAGGTCGTCGAGCAGGCCCTCCGCTTCGGACAGGTCTACGTCGAGCAGCGCGGCCAGGGGCCAGGCAGCGACATCGGAGCCGGGCAGCAGGGAGAGCAGGCACAACGCGTGCCGAGTCGTCGGAGGCATTGCCTGGTAGGTCAGTGCGAGGCTGGCCCGTACGGCGATGTGGCCGACGGCCAGCTCGTCGAGCTTCCGCTGTTCGTCGGCGAGCGCGTGGGCGACCTTGGCGAGAGGCCAGTGCGGTCGTGCGGCCAGCCGCGCGCCGGCCACCCAGATCGCGAGGGGCAGACCCCCGCAGGTCTGCACGATGGACCGGGCCGAGTCGGACTCCGCGGACGTCCGGTCCAGGCCGAGCATCTCGCGGAGCAGGACCAGTCCCGAACGGGGGTCGAGAACTCCCAGGGGGAGCCGGCGGCCTGCCACATCGCCCAACGTCGTTCGACTGGTCACGATGGTGGCACAGTGCGGACCGCTGGGCATGAGGTCACGCACCTGCAGCGCGTCGGCGGCGTTGTCGAGGACGACGAGTATCCGTCGTTGGGCCAGCAAGCTGCGATAGAGGTGGATCCGGTCGGTCGGTTCGAGGGGGACCGAGCCGCCACTCACTCCGAGGGCGCGCAGGAAGGCTCCCAGGACGGTGAAGGGGTCGGCCGGCTCGTCGGAGAAGCCCCGCAGGTCCACGTAGAGCCGGCCGTCCGGAAAGCGGGAGGCCAGCACGTGGCCCGTGTGCACGGCGAACGCCGTCTTGCCCACCCCGGCGGGGCCGGTGACCAGCAGGGTCACCGGCCCCGCGCGCTCCTCGGTCAGTGCCCGACATGCCTCCGCCATGTCGTTCTCCCGACCGACGAACAGGGACACGTCCGCTGGGAGCAGGCACGGCACGACCTGCCGTCCGTTCGTCTCGTCCTGGCCCTTCCGGCCGTCTCCCGTGAGGACCCCCGGCAGCCGTGGGGCGCTTCCGGGACCAGGACCGTCCGTCGCGGGCGCAGAGATCTCCCGCCGTACCAGTGCGCTGCGGGCCCCGGCCCATTCCGCGACCAACAGCTGGTCGCCGCCGCACGCCCGGACCAGCGCCAGCACTATGTCCTCACTCGGCAGTGAGTCCCGGTTGAGCACGCTCGCCAGGGTGCTCACCGGCAGGTGGTCGCCCGCCCTTCGTGCCCTGCGCTCCAACGCCCGGTACGACAGACCGGACACGGCTTTCACCGTGCGGAGCAGTGCGACGAACTCTGCGGCGCTCCGGACCGGACCGGGCCTGGGTAACGGCGTCATCACACACGGATGCTAACGACCGCCGCCGACCCGAGACCATCCCACGATCGGCCAAGCGGAAACCACTGCCGATCCCGTGCCCGAACCACGCGGGCACTACTCGCGAGGACCTTCGCGCACGCGATGCTCGCCGGCCGCCCTCACGCCTCCGAACACGCTCGACCGACGAGTGAGCGGACGCCCGTCGGTGGAGGCCTGACGCGTGCAGGTGCGGCGCTCCGTGCGTGCCTAGAAGGCGTAGTGGTAGTAGCCCAGTGCTTTCTGTTCGCGGTCGCCCAGCAGATGCATTTCGGCAAAGCTACCGGTGAACCACTCCTCGAAGATCGCGCGGCCCGTGCCTTTCCCCCGTCGCGGGAATCGACGTACAGGGAACCCATGTGGATCGCGACGTGATGCGTGCTGCTCTCGCTCGAACCCCAGAAGGAATCGCGGCCGGGAACAGGCGCACCGCGGCCGGGTCACCGCATTTATGCAGTACGGGAGGTCACACCCGCGGCCTGTCCGGAGCGACGTCGAGGCATGCCGCTTTTCCGGGCTCCGGGGCGCGAGTGCCGCCGGCAACTGCTGTGCGCGCCCCGGCCGTCGTGCGGCGCCGGTGCGGCGCCGGATCAGGCAGGGCGCCGGGCGTGGAGGTAGAAGTGCGGCTCCGGTTCCGCCTCCCGGCCGTGCGGCCGGTACACGTCGGTGTGGTGATGGACCACCTCCAGCCCCGCCTCCCGCAGGATGCGCAGGTGATCCTCGGGGGACAGGCTGCTGACGGTGACCTCGTGGCCCATCCAGACGATGTCGACGCCCCGGATGTCGCCGGGCACGGTCGCCATCGCGAACACCCCGCCCGGAGCGATCCACGAGGCCATCCTCGCCAGCGACTCCACGATATCCGGCTGATCCATCATCAGCAGCGGGAAGAACGCGCACACCGCGCCGTATCCGCCCGGCGGTGCGTGGTGGTCCCGGACGTCCACCTGCTCGAAACGGGCGCCCGGCACCCGCTCGCGGGCGAGCCGCACCATCTCGGCCGACACGTCGATCCCGGTGACGTCGAACCCGGCATCCACCAGCGCCTCGGCGGTGGGGCGGCCGGTGCCGCTCCCGACGTCCAGCACACGGGTTCCCGGTGCCAGGCTCCGCGCGACCCAGTCGACCGCCGCGAGCTGCCCCGGGACACCGGCGAAGACCTCCTCGTAGCGTGCCCCCACCGCGTCGAACACCTCCGCGGCGGAAGCCCCTCCAGGTCCTGGCGCCTGACTCACGTTCCTACCTCCCAGCCCGACATCGCGCGTCCGGTACGGCACTTCCGCGAGTGTACGGCCGGCCGCGGTCACGGTCGCCGCTCCGTCGCGTCCCCACGGCCATGCGGTCCCGGAGGTGTTACGCGGCGAACGGCACGCCCTGGCACTGCCTTCCGGGAGCTGGGCCGTCACCCCGGTCCGTGCGGACAGGCCGTCACAGGGGGCACCTGGATGCCGTCGGTCCGCTTCTTCGGACTCCTGGCGAAGACACCCCTTAGGGTCGTCGCCATGGCGATCATGGGTGCACACGACATCGACGAAGCGGTCCGCGTCACGGCCTCCGCGCTCCGCGCGGTGGCGGACCGGGACTGGTCCGTCGCGGCGGCCGGGCTGGAATGGAGCTGCTACGACACCGCCGTCCACCTCGCCGACGACTTCGCGGGCTACGCCGCCCAGTTGACCGGCGGTGCGACGGACGGGGGGTACGTCCCCTTCGGGATCGTTCCCCAGGAGGGCACGACGCCGGAGGGGCTGGTCCGTGTCGTGGAGGCCCTCGGCGGTCTGCTCTCCGCCGCCGTGTACAGAGCACCCTCCGACGTACGCGCCTGGCACCCCTACGGCGCCGCCGGCGGCGACGGCTTCGCGGCCATGGGTGTGGTCGAGGCGCTCGTGCACACGCGCGACATCGTCGGCGCGCTGGGCGTGGACGACTGGCAGGCGCCCGGCCGGCTGTGCGCCCGGGCCCTGGAGCGGCTGTTCCCCCAGGCGCCGCACGGCAACGACCCCTGGCGGACGCTGCTGTGGGCCACCGGCCGAGGTGAGCTCGACGGGCTGCCCCGCCTCGGAGCCTGGCGCTGGTACGCCGAACCGATCCGCTCGGAGCGGCTCGTCCTGTGCGAGGTGTCGCCCGCGGTCGCGGCCGATTTGCACGGCGGCGGCAGCGGTGGCTTCGCCTGGGCCGGGGGAGGCCCCGAGGAAGGCACCCGGTTCGCCGGCGGCATGGTGGTGAAGGCCCGCGAGGCGGGGACCTACCGGCCCGGCTGGGCCCCGTACGCGATCGTGCGCACCTCGGACCGGCGCGCGGTGGGGGGCATCGGCTTCCACGGCGCCCCCGGTCCCGACGGCGGCGCCGAGATCGGCTACGACCTGCTGAAGTCCGCGCGCGGCCACGGGTATGCCACGGAGGCGCTGCGGGCCCTGGCAGCGTGGGCCTTCGCCCATCCCGAGCTCAAGCTGCTGCGCGCCACCGTGGACCACGACAACGCCCCGTCGCACGCCGTCCTCACCCGCGCGGGCTTCCAGCAGACCGGTTCCACCGACGAGCACGTCCACTACGCGCTGCCGCGCGCCTGACGGCCCCGCCGCGCGAATCTGCCCTCCCGCTCGGCGCACACGAGGCCCGTCACGACGGCGCCGGGCGCCGGGCGGCGACTTCCGCGGACGGCCGACGGGGGAGAGCCGGGCCGCGGAGGGTGGCCCGGACACGGCCGACGGGGGAGAGCCGGGCCGGGGAGGGTGGCCGGACACGGCCGGGCCGGGGACATCGCGCCGGAGTCGCGCGGGCCGGGGACATGCGCTGTGGCCACGCGGCCGGGGACCCGCCGGGGCCACCCGGGCCCGGGACCTCCCGCCAAGGCGAGCGGGCTCCGGGCCGCCGGGTCTCCCGCCGCCGGGGGGGGCGGGGGGGGGGGGCGCGCCCGGCCCCCCCCCCCCCCGCGCGCGCCCCCCCCCCCCCGCGGGGGGGGGGGGCGGCCGGGGGGGGCGGGCGGGCGGCCCCCCCCCGCCCCCCCCCCCCCCCCCCCCCCCCCCCCCCCCCCCCCCCCGGCCCGGGACGACACCCGCACGCGGCTATGCGCGTTCTTTACCTTTCCGTGGGGTTCATCCAGGCCCGTACGGCTACGCGGAACAGGTCGCCGTCGGCAGACATCGGGGACGATCCGGACGTGCCCCGTGCCGGCCGCCGGCGACGGGCACGACAACCGAACCGCTCCGGAGCACCGGCAGCACCGGCAGCACCGGCAGCAGAGCGCACCGGCGGCACCGGAGCCCGGGCGAACCGTCGACGTGAGCCGACGCATCCGCGCGGGACGTGTGCGCGTCCGTGCGGCCGACTGCGAAGGAAGCCATGAACCGACACCGCTACCACGATCCCACCGAGCGGCAGGCCCGCCTGCTGGGCTGGGCGAGCCTCGGCCTGGGCGCGGCCCAGCTCACCGTTCCCCGCGCGGTGTGCCGCCTCGCGGGTGTGGACGACTCGACCACCGCACGTAATGCCGTCCCCCTGGTCGGCGTGCGCGAGCTGGCGCACGCCGTGCTGCTGCTGGGCAGCGACAGGCCCGCCCCCCTGGTGTGGACCCGCGTCTTCGGGGACGCCGTGGACCTCGCCGCGCTGGGCCGGGCGATCGCCACCCGCAGCGGTGGCCGCCGTGTCCGCGCGGCCGCCGTCACCGCCGCCGTGGCCACCATCGCGGCCGCCGACGTCTACACGGCGTCCCGCGCCCTGCGGCACAAACCCTCCGCTCGCGACGGAGCGGCCGGCAAGGAACCGGCACCGATGGAGGTGCACGCCTCCATCACCGTCAACCGGCCCCGTTCCGAGGTGTACCGCTACTGGCACGACGTCACCAACCTCCCCACCTTCATGACGCATCTGGACTCGGTCGAGTACGACGACGGGCATACGCACTGGAAGGCGCGCGGCCCGATGAAGCGCACCGTCGAGTGGGACGCCGAGGTCGTCGAGGACCGTCCCGACGAGCTCATCGCGTGGCGCTCCACCGCCGGTCGCGGCGGCGTGGACAACGCCGGGTCGGTGCGGTTCAGCGACGCCCCGGGGGACCGCGGCACCGAACTGCACGTGGACCTTTCCTACCGGCCGCCCGCGGGCAAGGCGGGCGCCGCCGTGGCCAAGCTGTTCGGCGAACACCCCGAGCAGCAGGTACGCGACGGTCTGCGCCGCTTCAAGCAGGTACTGGAGACCGGAGAGGTCGTCCGGTCGGAGGGCAGCCCCGAGGGAACCCGCGCGATGCGCCAGGCCAGGCAGCGCCCCGCCCAGCCGCTCAAGCGCTGAACCCGACCGGTCCCGGGCGGAGGCCGATCCCGACCGGACCCGGGCGGAGCCGGGCGTGAGCAGCCGCCGCGCCGAGCCGAGCCGAAGGAGAGAGAGCACCATGAAGGCCATCTGCTGGACGGGGCGCAACAGCGTCGAGGTCCTCGACGTCCCCGACCCCACGATCCTCAACTCCCGGGACGCCATCGTCCGGGTCACGTCCACCGCGATCTGCGGCTCGGACCTCCACTTGTACGACGGATACGTCCCCACCGTGAAGAAGGGGGACATCCTGGGCCACGAGTTCATGGGGGAGGTCGTGGAAGTGGGCAAGGACGTCACGAACCTCGCCGTGGGCGACCGGGTCGTCGTCCCCTTCCCCATCGCGTGCGGCCACTGCTGGGCCTGCGAGCACGAGCTGTACTCGGTGTGCGAGAACTCCAACCCCAACGCGGGCCTCGCGGAGAAGGTCATGGGGCACAGCCCGGCCGCCATCTTCGGCTACTCCCACATGCTCGGCGGCTACCCCGGCGGCCAGGCCGAGTACGCGCGGGTGCCGTTCGCCGACATCGGACCGGTCAGGATCGAGGACGGACTGTCGGACGACAAGGTCCTGTTCCTCTCCGACATCCTGCCCACCGGATACATCGGCGCGGAGATGTGCGACATCCGTCCCGGAGACACCGTCGCCGTGTGGGGCGCGGGCCCCGTCGGGCAGTTCGCCGTCGCCAGCGCCTTCCTCCTGGGCGCCGAACGCGTCATCGCCATCGACCGCTTCCCCTACCGGCTGGAGCGGCTCGAGCGGCACACGGGTGCCGAAACGCTCAACTACGAGGAGTCCAATGTTCTGAAGGCGCTGCGCGACATGACCGCCGGACGCGGACCGGACGCGTGCATCGACGCCGTCGGCATGGAGGCGCACCACCCCACCGGCCCCGTGCACGCCTACGACCGGGCCAAGCAGGCCACCCGCATGGAGACCGAACGCCCGCACGCCCTGCGCGAGGCGATCCTCTCCTGCCGCAACGGCGGTACCGTCTCCGTCATCGGCGTGTACGGCGGGCTGCTGGACAAGTTCCCCATGGGTTCGCTGATGAACCGGTCCCTGACGCTGCGCGGCGCGCAGTGCCACGTCCAGCGCTACACGAAGCCGCTCCTGGACCACATCCGCGCCGGCCGGATCGACCCGTCCGTCGTCATCTCCCACCACATGTCCCTGGACGAAGCCCCCCAGGCCTACGAGATGTTCAAGCACAAGCAGGACGAGTGCAACAAGGTCGTGCTGACTCCCTGAACCAGGTGTCGCGGCCGGGCGTCCGGGCACGGGCCGTTTCCGGCCACGCCCCGTCACAGTGGGGTTGCCGGGCCGGATCCGGGGCACCAGCATGCAGACCCGAGCTCGGCTGCCCCCCCGACCGTGCCGAGCCGAGGCCCCGCCGCACCCCCCCGCGGCGGGGCCTTCCGCCGTTGCGGGCCGGGGAGTGACGCCGCCAGCCTCCGGGCTCGGCCCTCGGCACGGCCGGGCCGGTGACGGCCCGCGGCACGGCGGTCCGTCAGCCCGGCGGTCCGGCGGGGGTCTGCGGCCGGGCGCGGGCCCTGCGGGCATAGGCGCGGCCGATCGGTTCGGCGCTCAGCCCGTGCAGCACGATGCTGACCATCACGGTGATCACCATGACGCGGCTGATGAAGCCACCGCTGACGGCGGGCAGCTCGACCGCCGCGAGGAGCCCGAAGACGATCGACGTCGCGCCTCTGGGGCCCATCCACCCCAGGAACAGCTTGTCGCGCGACATCATCCCGTTGCCCGAGAGGACCAGCAGCACCGGGAGCATCCGGACCAGGGTCACGGCGACGACGGCGTACAGGACCACGGAGAGGTGGAAGCCGTCCCAGAACTCGTCGTTCACCATCTGCCCGAACAGGAACCACAGCGAGAGGGACAGCAGGGCGACCAGGTCGTCGGTCATCTCCACCGCGTCCCGGGGGAGGTGCGGCATCGCCGGTGCCAGGCAGAGGCCGGCGACGAAGGCGGCGACGAAACCGTTGCCGCCCAGCGCCACGGACAGGCTGTACGCGGCCATCGGCACGGTCAGCACACCGAGTCGCGTCGCCGCGGGCTGCGTCCAGCCGTGCGCATAGGAGCGGCGCAGCAGCCGGCCGGCCGAGTAGCCGATGACCGAACCGGCGGCGACGGCCCACGCCGCCGAGACGACCGCCTCCAGCAACGCGTCCGTGTAGTCCTCGCCCCGGGTGTGCGAGGCGACGGCCGCGGCGACGCACAGGAGGAACGCCGGGGAGACGATGCCGTCGTTGAGGCCCCCTTCGACGTTGAGCACATCGCGCAGGCGCGCCGGGATCCGCCGGTCCCGTACGACGGCGGAGGTCGGGGCCAGGTCCAGGGGGACGACGACGGTCGCCAGCGCCGCCAGGACCCACCCCGGCTGGTCCGGGAAGAAGGCGAGGGCGGCGAGGAACGCGGCGCACAGCGTGAGCGGCAGCGCGCCGCCGAGCAGACGGGCGACGGTTCCCTTCTCCCGGCCGATGACCCCTGGGGGGACCTCGGTGGCGTCGACGAAGAGGATGAGCGCCAGGACGACTTCCACCACGTGTTCGAGGGCGGCCGTGTCGAAGTCGAAGCGGAAGACGGGCTCGTCACCGCGGGTGAGCAGGATGCCGGCCACCATCATCGCGATGGGGGCGGTGATGCTCCAGCGGGCGAGCCGGTGCGACAGCACGGCCCACGTGAACAGAATGCCCGCGATGACGGTGACGGCAAGCATGACGTCCTGCGCTTTCCGGCCGGGCCCTTCCCGATGTGCGCAGCTTAGAGCCGGACCCCGGGCCCGCCGCGCTCGCGCGCCGGTGGGCGGCATGTCGGACACTCCACCGGTCCGTCCGTCGCCCTCCGCCCCCGGACCGGCCGACCGCGGCAGGGGCTGCCTCCGCACGGGCCTGGCGATGCCGCCGGACGGTGCCGGCGCTGCCGCACGCACGCGCTGCCGTACGCACCGCGGGTGCGTCCTCCGCCGGATGCGCCGGGCCGACGGGCCGCCCGCGCCGCCGTACGCACCGCGGCGCGGGCCGTCCGCGGTGCGGTGCGCACCGCGGCGCGGGCCGTCCTCGCTGCGGTGCGCACCGTAGCGGGGTGCGTCCCGCGCCGGGCGCGCCCGGCTGACTGGCCGTCCGTCCGCGCCGGCACCGGACCGCGCTCCGCCGCGGACACCGGGGCCGCACTCAGGCGAGCAGCGCGGCGGCCGCCGCCAACAGGTCCTCGTTCTGCCCCGTGACGTCGCGCTCCGTCGGGAGGTGCACCTCGTCCGCCCGGACGCCGAGGTCCTCGAGCGGGACGTCGACGTTGCCGCGTGCCCGCGTGGCGCGCCGCAGCGCGACCCGGAAGCCGGCGCCGCGCGGCAGCTCGGTGAGCAGCTCGGGCAGCCACACGCGCAGCAGTTCATGCGTCCAGACGTTCGCCCCGCCGGCACCGGTCCGCGAGGCGGTCCCGAGCACGGGACCGAGGCCGTTGTCCTGGAAACCGGCGGCGAAGATGTCGGCGGCCGAGTAGGAGAGCGCGTCGGTGACCAGGACCTTCGGGCCGGTGAAGCGCGGCAGCCCCGCCGCGATCGCCTCCGGGTCGGTGAGCGGGAACCCCTGCGAGTACACCTCGCCCGTCTCCACCGCCGCGCGGATCGAACCCGCCCAGGGACGGAAGCCCGGGCCGTCCCGCGCGAGGGCCAGCGCGGCGCGTGTGGTCGGCAGCGAGAAGCTCACGGGGACGACGGGACCGCCGCTCAGGACCTGCAGGGCGGTCTCCGCCGCCGGGACGTGGCCCCCCGGGTTGCCGCGGACGTCCACGATCAGCCCGCCCGCCGGGGCGCCCGCCGCGATGCGCGCCACCTCCTCGGCGAACACCCGCGCGCCCGGGACGTTGAACGAGAAGATGCGCAGATATCCGTACGACCGGCCGTGGAACCGCACCGTCCGGTGGTCGACGACGCTGCGGAGGGAGCGCGGGGCCGAGCGCCGTGCCGGGGGCGCCGCGAACAGCGCCCGCTTGACCTGGCGCGTGGCCTCCCGGCCCGCGTCGATGCCGAGGCTCGTCGCCAACGTGGGGACCGGATCCTGCGCGCGCCCCGCGTGCCGCTCCGCGGCGCGTACGCGCCAGGGGACGCGCGTCTCGCGGCTCCGCCCGTCGGCGGCGCGGTAGGACAGCAGCACCCAGTGCTCGTCGGGTGGGGGACCGGTCCGCAGTGGGCGCAGCGCCAGCGACTCCAGCCCGCGCGCCAGCCGCGCGTCGAGGTGGGAGCCCGCCTGTGCGGCCGCGTTGCGCTCGACCGCGCGCTCGATCGGGACACCGTTCCACGCTTCGAGCTCCGCGCCGACGTCGAAGCCCGCGTGGACGAGGGAAGCGTCGATCTTCGAGACGATGTGGTGCGGCACCCCGTCGGGGTCGACGTACCGCTCGACGAGGAAGCCGAGCGTGGCGACGTGGCCGCGGTACGGGTCGGGCAGCTGGTAGACGGTGTGCAGGTCGCGCAGGCTCCGGAAGACCTCCGCCAGTTCGGAGTGGAACTGCAGCTCGCTGAGCGGCGGAAGACGGCGCTCCAGCAGGCGCAGGCGCTGCACCGGATCGATGGCGTGCATCGCCCGCTTGAGCGGCAGGTGGACGTAGAGCTCCTCGAGCAGGACGCGGGCGGCGGCCACGAGCCGGTGGCGGTCCGCGAGCGGCAACGGGCCGGCCTCGGCCCGCTCCAGGAACGCGGCGAGCTCCGTCGACTCCGGCAGGCTCCGGTCCGGCCACGCCACCGCGCTCATGGGTAGTAGTCCGCGAGGTGCCGGAGCTGGGGCACGCCGCCGCGTGCCACCGCGGCGAAGTAGGCCGCGTCGTGGGTCAGCGGGTCCAGGCGGGGGACGACCAGGTCCGGCGGTACCTCGCCGGCGGCGGCGAACAGTCCCGTATCGCCGTCCGGCATGTCACCGAAGAGCGTCAGCGGCGCATCGGGGTCGTCGAGCGGCCCGCCCCACGCCGCGAGCGCGTCCTGTGACGCCCGCCAGGCGGCCACCGGGTCGTCGCGGACCACCTCCAGCGCGTGCTTGACGCCCGGCCAGTCCAGCTGGGCGTCTGTACGGCCGGGCTGACGCACCGACACACGGCGCTTCAGACCGGCCACCGTGATGGTGTCGGTGTCCGTGGCCCCGGCTGCGGCCATCAGCGCGGACGTCCCGTAGAACGGCCGGCCGCGCACCATCACCAGCCGTACGTGGCGTTCCGTCGCGTCGATCAGGTTGCGGTAGGCGTCCCGAGCCGGCTCGTGGCGCTCGACCACAAGCAGGTCCGCGGCGCTGCCGCGCTGGAGCCGCCCCACATGCGGTCCCCAGGCGGTCGCCAGCGCGTCACCGGGGTTCGCCGTGACCATGTCGCACAGGTCCCGGTCGTCGAAGTGCCCGCCGAACTCGTGGCGGTTGACCGAGTCGGCCACCTTGAGCTCGCCGAGCACGTGTTTGGTACCCGACGGCGCCCAGTCGGAGCCGAGGGCGATGCGCAGCCCCTGCCCGTCCGCGTCGGTCACGCGCGTCGTGTCGTGGTAGAGCCAGTAGTTGGAGAACGGTGACCACACGACGGTCCCCTTCTCCTCCGGGCTGATCGCCGACACCGCGTCCTGCCACTTCGCGAAATCGGCCGGGGTCAGCGCGGTGGCGTGCACGCCGATGAGCCCCGGTTTCAGGCACGGCTCGAGCTCCTCGAACTCGCGG
Source organism: Streptomyces sp. NPDC051310 (assembly GCF_044455245.1). Taxonomy (NCBI): domain Bacteria; kingdom Bacillati; phylum Actinomycetota; class Actinomycetes; order Kitasatosporales; family Streptomycetaceae; genus Streptomyces; species Streptomyces sp. NPDC051310. The sequence goes on along the minus strand of NZ_JBITEO010000026.1, from coordinate 68,766 downwards.
TGCACGATGGACCCGCTCCTGCCCTCCGCCACGTGGTAGATCAGCAGACGCGTGCCGTCGAGCCGGGGCGCCCGCTCCTCGCGCAGCACCTCCTCGTCGAGTTGCAGCGCCGCCGTCATCACCATGTCGGTGCCCGCCGGGAGCTTCTCGTTGTCGACGATCCGCACGAGCCACCCGTCGACCGCCCGCGTCGAGTGAGGGGCTCCCTGGAGGGAAGTGGTGCCCCCGATCAGGGCCTTGACCTCCACGTACTTGATCAGTGCCTCGGGCGCGGCCTGACCCAGCACCTTGGCGGGCCAGGTGACCGACGTGGAGTAGTCGGGCGGCCGCCGTTCGCCGACCCAGCGGTCGTGATGGAGGTAGGGGACGCCGACCGCTTCCCACAGCGGAAGCGTGTTGTAGGCGATGTGGTTGTGCAGGTCGATCAGGCCCGGGAAGATCAGCGCGCCCGTGTCGATCCGCGGCGCGTCCGAGAACCCGGCGGGCGCCGCCTGCCCGGCCGGCCGCACCGCGGCCAGGCGGCCGTCGTCACCGACGTAGACGGCCCCGGGGTCGAGGATCCGGTGGTCGGTGTCGCAGGTGACGACCGTGCCGTTCAGTATGAGCGCCATCAGCCCGGTGCCTCCCGGTTCGGCGTGTGCCCGTCGCGCGGCCGCGGAACCGACGACCTCGTGCCGTCGGCGTGCGGGCGGCCGGCCGGACGCGTGCCTCACGCGCGGGGCGGCCGGGGCGTCACGGCCCCGGGGCCCGCCGGGGTTGTCGGCGGCCGGGCCGGTCTTTCCTTCAGCGGACCACCGCGTGGCGCTCGGCGCAACTCGTGGCGCCCACCGCGCGCCGCGGGACGGGGACGGCCCGCCGTATGCCGCCGCCGGCCGCGGTGCCGTTCAGGAGACCGTCGCGGGCGGCGGCGTCCAGCGCCGGGCGGGAGGGACGGCCGGGTCGATGCCGTAGTCGCTCTTCAGGTCTTCGGGGATGGCGTAGTGCATGACACGGCCGCGGGTCAGGGTGGACAGTTCGAGGATCGTGGTGAGGTGTCCGAGCCGGTCCAGGGCCCAGGCGCCGAAGGGAGAACGGTCCTCGATGCTCTCCAGTACGCCGAGCAGCCGCGGCGCGGCCTTGACTACGGTGTCCCAGCTGGTGCGGGGCACCTCCAGCCAGTCGGCGCAGGTGTCACCGACGAGATAGCGGATCAGGGCGGAGACGACGGGGTCGAAGAAGGTGCCGGGGACCACCTCCTCGTACAGGTCGACCAACTGGCGGGTGAGGTGGACGCCCTCGGCACTCGGGCCCATGTGCCGCAGCATGTAGAGGTCCAGGAACCGGCGGGCTTCGTCCAGGGTCCGCGGGACGGCTTCCTGGTCGACGCCCAGCATGGCCCCCACGACGCGCCAGGCGTAGTAGTAGGCCTCGGCGCCTTCGGTGCTCATGTGGATACCGAGCCGGTGGAGGCTGTCCAGGACGAGCAGGGAGAAGAACATCTGCCCCCCGATCATGTCCTCCTGGCAGATCGGCACCCCGAGGGCCTCGCTGTCCCAGTGGTCCCCGCGCCGCAGGTGATGGCGGATGGAGGCGTGCAGCAGACGCACCTTCTGCGCCGCGGGGACGAAGCGGCTGCCGGACTCGAAGGCGTCGGGCTGCATGAGGTAGACGGTGAACTGCCCCGTCTCCGCCATCCGCTTGGAGGGGTAGTGCAGCCCGTGGGCCTTCGACAGCAGCCGTGCCACGTGCGGGACGACGTAGCAGGCGGGCATCGAGGCGAAGGACAGGGCGGTGGAGACGTGCACGTTGTTGTCGATGAAGAACAACCGGGCCTTCTCCATCTCGCCCCAGTCGACCCAGCTCGGGGGCGCGGCGGTCTCCTGGAGGTAGGCGCGGGCCACATCGGGCAGCCCGTCGGGCAGCGGAGCGCCGGCGGTGGAGACGTAGCGCATCAAGGTGTTGAACGTCCCGACCTCGCCCCGCTCGAACAGGGTGGCCACCACCGCGTCGGCGAGCTCGTCGCCGCTCCGGCGCAGTGCGTCCATCGACGCCTCGGTGTACATCATCACGCTCTCCTCGAAGTGGCCCGTCGCACCGGCCGGCCGGCGGGCGGGGACGGTGGACGGGACGGCGGGCGGCAAGCCCGGACCGCGGTACCGGTCAGGGGGTCAGTGGTGGCGGGCGGTGGCGCGGTGGGCCAGGTCGAGCAGGGCCCGGCGGGCCTGCGCGGGCACGTCGACGCCGTCGAGGGAGCGGACGGCTTCCTCCACCCGTGCGTCGATCATCCGCTCGACCCGTGCGGGCGCCTCGACATCGGTCATGAGGGTGCGGATCTCGTTCAGGTGCTCGCCGTGGAGGCCGTCGCTGCCCAGGATTCGGCGCAGCTCCCGCCGCTGGGCGGCGTCCGCTCTCCGCCAGGTCAGGGCCAGCAGGGCAGTGGGCCGATGGGTGCGGATGTCGTCCAGGCCGGACTTGCCCGTCCGCTCGGGGTCGCCGAACAGGCCGAGCAGGTCGTCGCGCAGCTGGAAGGCCTCACCCAGCGGAATGCCGTAGCAGGAGTACGTCTCGCGCAGCGCGCGGGAGGCACCGGCGAGCATGCCGCCGAGGAGCAGGGGCTGTTCGACGGTGTACTTGGCGGTCTTGTACCGGATCACCTTCAGCGGGGTGTCGGTGTCCGTGTGGTCGCCGCCCGTGTGCAGGATCTCCAGGCATTCACCGGCGATCAACTCCCGGGCGAGGGCCGCCCAGACGGTACGGGCCCGGGCGAGGTAGGCGGCGGGCAGACCACAGGTGGTGAACAGCTGTCCGGCCAGGGCCATCAGGTAGTCACCGGCCAGCATCGCCAGGGCGCGTGCGGCCGCCGGCGTGTCCGGCCGGCCGCGTACGGCGTCCTGGAGAGCGAGGTGGGCGGTGGGCACACCGTGGCGCAGCGGACTGCCGTCGATGAGGTCGTCGTGGACGACGGCCGCGGCGTGCACCAGCTCCATGGAGGCCGCGGCCCGCATCAGCGCGTCGCTGTCGGGCTGTCCGGCGGCACGCCAGCCCCAGTAGCAGAACGCCGCGCGAAGCCGCTTGCCGTGCCGGGCGACCTTCTCGATCTCTTCGCCCACGGGCCGCAGGGCCTCGTCGATGTCCAGGAAACGGTCGACCTCACCGGTGAGGAACGTGCGCAGGATTTCGTTGATGCGGGACTTGAAGGTCTCCGGCTCCGCGAGGTCAGACATCGCCACCGGCGGCGGTCCGCCGCGCGAGCACCCGCCGGGCCAGGACCTCCAAGTGCGCGGGCGGCACACTGCCGTAGCGGTCCAGCGCGAGCCGGCCCCGTGCCTCCAGATCCGCTTCGGCCTCCTTGACGAGCTCGACCGCGTCCGACCGGCGCAGCAGTGAGCGGACGGCGCCTGCGGCCGATCCCACAGCCGTCACCGCGAGGTCGGCCAACCCCGCGACGATCAAAAGGGCCTGCTGATCCCTGCGCCCGTCGGGTGGCGTGGTGTGCGGCATACGGGTCCCCCAGAGGTCGTTCGCGGCGAGGGGCACGTCCGTGCACCGCGCCCTGCGTCTCAGCATGCCGACCCCGGTAGCGGCGGAACGTGCTGATCCCCTTTCGAGCGACATACAGGAACGCACGTCGGAGCGCGTACGAGTGTCCGCGCGGCCACCGGGCCGGACGTGCACGCGCGGGCACCGGGCCGGACGTGTCGCGCGGCCACCGGAGCGGACATGCCCGCCCGCCGATCGAGTGGGCGGCCGTGGTCGGTGGGGAGACACTGGTGGGGAAGCGGACGTCGATCCTCCTGAGGAGGACGCCATGGAATCCGCAGAGCATTCCGCCTCACCTCCGCGTACGGACACGGGTGACCCCTTCCTCTTCGAGCCGGTATACATCCCGCGCAGGAGCAGGACGGCCGCTCCGGGCGACGACCATGCGGCCTGCGGCTGCGGTTACTGCTACTGCGGCGGTGGCGGCTGCCATTGCGCCATGTGCCTCGCGGTGACGCCGGACCGGCGGGTCACGCCATGAACGCCGACGCCCCGGGCGACCGGATGGTGATCCAGGCCCGCGACGGCTCGTGCTTCAGCGTTCCCGTCGAGAAGCTGAGCGAATTCGTGCTCCCCGAGGACACGGTGGTCATCCCGTGAGCGCCCGGGCCTCACCGAGGTGCTGGAGCACTGTGCGTGCGGCCTGCTTCTCGACCTCACCAACCTGCACATCAACGCGGTGAACCACGGCTTCGGCGCGGAGGAGTTCCTCGACGGCATCCCCCTGGAACGGGTGGTGCAGATCCACCTGGCGGGCGGTGAGAGCGGGCCGTCGCTGCTGCTCGACACGCACAGCGCACGCGTTCCCGACGAGGTGTTCGAGCTCCTGGAGTACGTCGTGCCCCGGGCACCCCACCTCAAGGGAATGATGATCGAACGCGACCAGGACTACCCCGAGGACTTCGGCGAAGTCGCCGACGACCTGCTCCGCATACGCCGCATCGTGGGGAACGGCGGCGCCCGGTGAACGGCGCACGCGGGCTCCAGGCCGCGCCGGCGGCCGTCCTGGTGGACGACGAGGTGCGCCACCGGCTGCACGATGACCCCGATGACGTGCGCCACCGGTACGCCCTCACGGATCACGAGACGCGCGTCCTGCTGGGCATCGACCGTGAGCGCCTCGCCCTCACCGCGGCCGTGGGCCGGGCCAAGCGGGCGAGGTGATCACCGCGCTCTGCCGGGAGCGCCTGCTTCTCCTGCTGGGACGGCACGGCACCGGTCCACCCGGGTGCCGCGTGCGTTCGTGGATTTCCACGATGCCCGGGCGCCGGCGGACAGGACAGTCTGGTGCCCGGGCAGCCGCCCACCGTGGTGACGGGGCGAGACGGGCGGCCGTCGCCCCCTCCGTACCCGCTTCCACCCTCCGACAGGGGAGTGCACCCATGCGTACCAGCAGAATCGCGGTTCTGTCCGCCCTCATCGCCGTGGCCGTTCTCGGCGGCCCCGCAGCGGCGCACGCCGCGGACGCGGACGGCGCCGCCCCGAGCGCTACAGCGAGCAGTGCCACCGCCATCGGCTCCTCCGCGAGCGGCTCCTCCGCGAGCGGCTCCTCCGCGAGCGGCTCCTCCGCGAGCGGCGCCACCGCGACCGGCTTCTCCGCGAGCGACCTCACCGCGGGCGGACCGCTCGCGACCACGGCACGCGGTGCCGAAGCCGGCGCGCTCGCCGGATGGCGGGAAGGCCCGTACACGGATCCCGGGATCGCTGCCGCGGCGGCGCAGCTCACCCTCGCCGTCGGCAGGGCGACCGCCTACTACCTGACCCAGGTGTGGGACACCGTGCGGCAGACCACCAACTGGTGGATCCACTACACCTGAGCCGCCCGCACGCCCGCACGCCCGCACGCCCAGCCCGTCCCCGGCGGACCGCGTCCGCCTCGTGCACCGCTCCCGCTTCCTCCTGCCCGAAAGGCAACCGTGAACACGAACAAGCCCTTCCGCGCCTCCCGTCCCCGGCGCACGGCCGCGCGGGCTCTCCTCGCCGCGGCACTCCTGCTGGGCGGCACCGCGGCCCTCACCTCTCCGGCCACCGCTTCCCCGGCCCTCCCCGCCCCGAGGACGGACGCACCGCTGGGCGCTCAGGCCGCCCGCAGCACCACGGTGGAGTTCGACAACCGGACCGCGAGCGGGATGCAGCGCATCCAGGCGGAGCTCCAGCACGGCTGCTGGACCTCCCTCGTCCCCGAGTACATCCCGGGCAACCGGCTGCGCTCCTGGGAGAGCGAGTCCTGCGGCATGATGACCGGGACGGAAGGGCGTGCCTCCTTCTCCGTAGCGGGTGGTGAGGTCGCCGTCCACTGGAACAACCCCTACGTGGGCAGCAACGGCTACAGCTGCACGGCGCCGGCCGGGTACCGCTGCGTCCGGGACTCCTCGACCGGTGGCGGCAACAACGCCACGGTGCGCTTCACCCTGTCCGGCGGCCAGGCCACGGCCGGTCGGGCGGCCTCCGCCGGCGAGCTCCGGCCGCTCGCGGCGCAGGCCGCCCGCAGCACGCACGTCACGTTCAACAACCACACCGAGCGCCTGATGGTCCGCACCGACGCACGGCTGTACTGGGGGGTGTGGAGCACCAACCAGTACCCGCCGGAGTCCATCCCGCCGGGGAACACCCGCGCGTGGCAGAGCGAGTCCGAGGGATTCGCGACCGGCACCGAGGGCGAGGCCGCGTACGTGCTCGAGGGCGTGGGCAGCGTCAAGGTCAAGTGGAACAACCCCTACGTGGGCAGCAACAGCTACAACTGCTCGGCGCCCGCCGGATTCCAGTGCCGGCTGTCCGGTGGCGGCGGTGACAACGCCGACCCGGTGTTCACCCTGTCCCGATGACGTGCTCGTTTTGAGCACGCGGGGGCCCGGCAGGGCCCCCGGCCGGGGCGGCCGCCCGGTCCGTGTCGCGCCCCAGCGCGCCCGCGAGTTGCGTACGCCGGGTGACCTGGAGCTTCCTGTAGGCGCTGGTGAGGTGCGTCTCCACGGTGCGGCGGGCGAGGTGCAGCGCGGCGGAGATCTGCGCGTTGGTGTGCCCGCCGGCCGCCAGGTCGACGATGCGCCGCTCGGCTGCGGTCAGGGCGTGGCAGCCGGTCGTGGCCCGCGGGCGGCTGCGGGCACCCGCCGCCCGCAGCGCCTCCTCCGCCAGGCCGAGGAGGCGCCCGGTGACGGGGCGGCCGGTGACGGGGGGGCCGGTGACGGGGTGGCCGGTGACGGGGTGGCCGGTGACGGGGCCTGCCCCCTGCCCGGTGCCTGGCCCCGGGTCGGCCACGGCCAGCCGCAGGGCCGTGGCGTGCGCTTCGCGCAGCTCGTCGCGCCCCCTGCGGCCGTTGCCGGCCTCGATACGGGCCCGGCCGAGGTCGATCAGGGTCTCAACGAGCTCCACGGGCGCCGGGCTCGACCGGAGCAACTCGGCGGCCTCGGCCAGCGACTCCAGGGCCCGCCTGCCGCCCAGGGCCGCAGCACGCGCCCGCAGCGCCCGTCCGACCGTACGGGGAGTTCCCCAGGTCCTGGCGTGGCGCAACTCCTCCTCGGCGAGCTCGCGGGCCTGCTCCCGCCGCCCGAGCCGCACGAGGGCGAAGGCCGCGCCGGAACGCCACGGCGTGGCCACCGGGCTGACGAAGTCCCGGGCGCTCTGGCCGTCCCCGCACGCCAGGTGGTCGTCGAGCGCCGCCTGCCAGTTCCCGTCGGCCGCGTGCAGCAGGGCCCGCGCATGACTCAGCTCGTTCCACTCCCAGGAGCTGTCGGGCCCGGACAGGCCGGGGGCGGTCAGCAGTCGCCGCGCCTCGGCGGACCGGCCGGTCTCATGGCGGGCGATCGCCACCATCGCCACCAGGTGCGGCATGCGCACGCCCTGCCCGGTGGACGCCTCCACCAAGGAGGTGTTCTCGGCGATGACACGGGCGAAGTCGCCCTCCCACAGCGCGGCCTCGGCCCGCACACTGAGCAGGCACTGCACCCCCGCGTCCGTCAGATCGGGCGGAGTGGGCGGCGCGGGCAGGCACGAGTCGGCGAGGGCGCGCGCCTCCAGCAGGCGGTCCGCCCATTGCAGGAGAGTGGCCGCGCTGCCCAGCCAGGCGGTCCGCAGGCGCGGGTCCACCGGCGCCGCCAGTCGCGGCCGGACGCGCCGGAGGACGTCGGCCGCCGAGCAGAGCCCGGCCCCGGCCTCGTACTCGGTGATCAGGCCGCAGACCAGCGGCTCGATGGCGGCGGGGGCGGTCGGCGCGAGCGCGCGCAGGCGGACGACGGCGCTGCGCCAGGCGACGGCGTCGTGCGAGGAGATGAGGGCGGTGAGGGTCTGCAGGACGTGGACGAGTTCGTCGTCGTCCGTGCCGCGACTGGCCTGGCGCAGGACCCGTAGCGCCGTCTCGGTGCGCCCGCCCGCGACGAGCGCGGCACCGAGGGCGGGCGCCGCGGCGGCCCGCTCCCGGACATCGGTGTGCAGCCCGACTCCCGTGCGCAGCCTGCGGATACCGGCGGCGGCGCTGTGCGGGAGCTCCAGGGCGCCGAGGCGGAGCGTGAGCGGGGCACGCCGGCCGGGAGGGAGCGGTGCGCTCAGGGCGTGGCGCAGGTACGCGGTCGCCTCGGTGACGCGTCCGCCTCGTGCGGCCTCTTCCGCGGCCTCGGCCAGGGAATGCGTCATCCACTCCTCGCCGGGCCGGTCGACGTGCAGCAGCCGGGCGGCCACGGACGTCGCCGGTGCGCCGCCCTCGTCGAGCAGCCGGGCGATCCGCTCGTGCAAGGCGGCGGCCTCGCCGGGCTCCGCGGCGGCGAGCACGGCCTCCCGCGCGAGGGGATGGCGCAGCAGCCTGCCGAGCCGCCGCACGGAACTCGCGCTCGCGGGCCGCCGCTCCGGGCAGAGGTCGGCGAGCTGGTCGAGGAGGCGGGGGCCGGCCGGGGTCTCGCCGCCGGCCGCCACGGCGAGGGCGAGGCAGACGTGGCGTGAGCGCGGATCCGCCCGGTGCCGCAGCCAGCCGGTGATCGCCTCGCGGTACCGGCTGCGCGCCGGGCCGGACGGCCGCGGGGGCAGCGGTCCGTCACCGAGATCGGCGATGAGCGCCCGCACCAGGGCCGGACTGCCCGCGCCCGCCTCGACACAGGTGCGGGCCTGCTCCTCGCCCAGGCCGCCGGCGCGGGCGACGCGCAGGACGGCCGGCGCACTGAGCGAGCGGAGCCGTACGGGCGTGCCCGTGGCGGACGGGAGCGGCGTCGGGTCCGACTGGTCCAGGCACTCGGTGAGCACGAGCAGGACGGGGAGCCGGGAGAGACGGCGCGCGAGGTAGCCGATCCAGCGCCGTGACGCCGCGTCGGCGTGGTGCAGGTCGTCCACCGCGAGCAGCACGGGGCGCTCGGCGGCGGACCGGCCCAGGCGGGACACCAGCCGGTGGAACACGCGCTGCTCGCCGGGTTCGGCGGGCGCCGCGAACGGCACCGTCTCGTCCTCGGGGAAGAGTTGCCGGACGAGCCCGTACGGGAACGCCGTCTCCTCCGGCGCGCAGCGTACGAACCGGATGCCCATGGCGCCGGCGGCGTCCCGGGCCTCCCGTCGTACGATCGCGTCGAGCACGGCGGTCCTGCCCATCCCGGCGGGCGCCGCCAGCAGCAGCCAGCGTCCGCTCCCGCCCCGTGCGGCTGCCGCGGCCGCGGCAGCGGTGCTGAACGCCTCGTCGCGCTCGATCAGCACGTCTTCCCCCTCGTCCCAGGTGTCGGTGCCCCTCGGCATCCGCTCGTCCACTGGTCAGGTGGGCGAGCTCCCGGAACGCATCATGGAGGACGGCCGGCGAGCAGGCGGCGCGGTGCCGCCGGGGAGCGGCCGGAAGCGCGGTGTTCCGGCCATGCCCGACCCCGTGCCCGTACGCCTTTTCCCGGCAGCACGCCAACCTTCGGGAAGGACGGGGACGTTCAGCGCCCCCACGGACACCTCATCCGGAACACGGTCGTGCCACCGGCGGCGAACCGGCCACGGACCGGTGGGCGGCCCCGTCGGCGGCCATCGGAATCCGGCCGTCCTCCGGAGGCGGGGCACGCGCGGTGTGCATGCCGGACACCCCCCGCCCCGGCGGCCGGGGCGCCGGAGCCTGCCGCAGGACCGGCCCCGCCTGTGGTGGTGCGGCCCGGCAACGGTCCGGCCCCGCCCCCGGGTGGGGGCGGGGCCGGGGCCGGGCCGGTGCGACGTCAGGAGACGTAGAGGCGCGTGGGCTTCGGGAAGTTGCTCCGGTAACCCTTCAGCTCACGGATGTCGGACGGCTTGAGCTTGACGCAGCCGGCCGACTTGTAGTCGCCGTTGCCGTCCCAGCGCGTCGGCTCGCTGCTGCCCTGCTTGCCGTTGGACTTCATCTCGCTGTGGATGAACAGCGCGTCGCGCTTGGTGCCCTTCTTCCCGTTCGCCTTGCACCGCTTGTCCTGGAGCTTCCAGACGATGCCGTTGATGGTGCCGACGAAGTTGTTCTTGAAGTACTCGATCTTGTAGTCGCCGCTGGGCAGCCAGCCCACGTTCGACTGGCAGGCGTTCCGCCCGACCTTGTTCTTGGCGGTGCCCAGGCCCGAGCCCGCGCGCCAGCTGTCGAGCACGTACGAGCGCGTCTTGTCGGGGCTGATCTGCTGGACGTGGATCAGCGACAGGCGCGAGTTCGACGGGTCCTTCTTGTTCTTCTTGTACTGGAGGTAGGTGTAGCTCTTCGCGGCCGCGGCCGCCTTGGCCGTCGCCACCCCGGCCGCCTGCGGAGCCGCCGACGCCTGCGCCCCCGCCGCCGCCGGGACCAGCCCCACCGCCACGGCTGCCGCTCCCGCGGTCGCCAGGGCCTTCAGGGACCGGTGCGCGGGCCTGGCCGAACGTGTCGTGATCATGAAGGGTTCCTCCCCGTTGAGTGCCCCGTGACCGGGGCGACCTCCGGCCCCGATCCGGGCCGGCGACACCGAGTTCACCAGCACCGACGGTTGTTCAGCAGGCCCCTTCCGCCGGACCGAACAAAGAAGAAGCCGCCGGTCGGCGACCGGATCGGCGCTTGCCGCACCCCTGGCGGTCTCCTTACCCTGGCCCGTCGCGCGGTGACGCACCCGCGCACGGGGGGACGGGGGAGACACACCATGGGGCGTCGCGAGACACCGGTCGATCCGAACGCGGGGCCGGTCCAGCGGTTCGCGTACGAGCTGCGCAAGCTGCGTCAGGAGGCCGGCGGCCTCACCTACCGGGAGATGGCCCGGCGCGCCCACTATTCCGTGACGTCCCTCTCGCAGGCGGCGGCCGGCGAGCACCTGCCCTCGCTGGCGGTCGCCCTCGCCTACGTCACGGCCTGCGGGGGCGATCCGCACGAGTGGGAGCGGCGCTGGCGCGAGGCGGAGGCGGAGGCGCTGGCCGCGAGGGTCCGGGCAGACGACGCCTCCGAGGACCCCCCGTACCAGGGGCTCGCCCGCTTCGAACCCGGCGACCACGACCGGTTCTTCGGACGGGACGAACTGACCGCCGTGCTGCGGCAGTCGGTCGCCGAGCACCGCTTCACCGCCGTGTTCGGCCCCTCCGGCAGCGGCAAGTCCTCGCTGCTGCGGGCGGGGCTCATCCCCGCGCTGCGGCGCGACGGCCACGCAGGCACCGCCACCGTCACCGCCGCCGTGCCGGTCCGCCTCGCGGCCATCCGCGTCCTGACCCCGGGCGAGCACCCCTTGACCACGCATGCCGAAGCGCTGCGCCCCCGCGACGGCGACGACGCGGCCGGGGACACGCTCGTCGTGGTGGACCAGTTCGAGGAGGTGTACACGCTCTGCCGCGACCAGGCCGAACGTGCCGCGTTCATCGACCTGCTGCTGGCCGCCCGCCGCCCGGACAGCCGCCTGAGGGTCGTCATCGCGGTACGGGCGGACTTCTACGCCCGCTGCGCGGAGCACCGCGACCTGGCCCGGGCCCTGCGCGAGACGAGCGTGCTCGTGGGCCCCATGAGCCAGGCGGAGCTCCGTGAGGTCGTCGTCAGACCGGCCCAGGCGGCCGGGCTGATCGTCGAACTCTCCCTCACCGCCCGGCTCGTGCGGGAGGTGGAGGGCCGCCCCGGCGGCCTGCCGCTCCTGTCGCACGTCCTGCGCGAGACGTGGCGGCGGCGCCGCGGCCGGGCGCTCACGGAGGAGGCGTACCACGCCGCGGGCGGGCTGGAGGGCGCGATCGCACAGAGCGCCGAGGACGTACACTCCCGTCTCTCGCCCGCGCAGGCCGGCCTCGCCAGGCTGCTGATGCTGCGGCTGATCGCACCGGGCGAGGGCTCCCAGGACACGCGCCGTCCCGCACCCCGCGCCGAGCTCGACATCGCCGCCCCCGAGGACGTCGCCCATGTGCTGGACCGGCTGGCCGGCGCCCGGCTGGTCACGCTCGACGACGACACGGTCAGCCTGGCCCATGAGGCACTGATCACCGCCTGGCCCCGGCTCGGTGCCTGGATCGAGGAGGACCGCGAACGCCTGCGCGCCCACCGCCGTCTGACGGAGGCCGCTCGTGCCTGGGACGACCTCGGCCGGGAGCCCGGCGCGCTGTACCGGGGCGCCCGCCTGGCCGCCGCCGAGGAGCACTTCCGCACGGGGCCGGGGCGGCCCGCCGCGCTCACCGCGGTCGAGGACGCCTTCCTGACCGCCTCCCTCGCCGGCCGCACCCGGGAGCGCCGGCGCCGCCACGCCCTGACCGGAGCGCTGTCCTGCCTGCTGGTACTGGCCCTGCTCGCCGTCGGTGTCGCGTGGCAGGAGAGCCGTACGAGCGACCGCAGGCGCGTCGAGGCGGAGGCCGGGCGTCTGGCCGCCGTCGCCGAGGGACTGCGCCTGACCGACCCGCTCAAGGCGATGCGCCTCAGTGTCGCCGCCTGGCGCCTCGCACCCACCCCGCAGACCCGGTCCGCCCTGCTGGGCGCGGTCGGGCAGAAGGAGCAGGACGTCTTCACCCTCCCGGACGCCGGTTCCCGTACCGCCGACAACTATCTGACGGCCGACGGCCGCACGCTGGTGTCGGTCGCGCCGGACCGCGTCGACACCTGGGACGTACGCACCCACCGTCGCACCCACACGCACGTCCACACCCACGCCGGAGCCGGGGGACACCCCGGTGAGGAGGACAACACGCCCTGGACGGCGCTCAGCCCGGACGGCCGCACGCTGGCGCTGCTGGAGGAGGACGGCATACGACTCCGGGACGTGCGCAGCGGCCGTGTGACGGGCCGTCTCCCCGTGCCGTCCGCCATGAGCGCGAAGTTCGGCCCGGACGGGCGCACCCTGCTGGTGGAGAGCTGGGGGGAGCAGTTCGACGACACGGCCGGCGTGCAGGTGTGGGACGTCGTGCGACGGCGTCGGCTGCTGGCCTTCCCCGTCGGGGCCGAGGAGGCGGTCCAGGACAGCGCCATCAGCCCCGACGGCCGCTGGCTGGCCCTGTGCACGGACGAGCGGCCCCTGGAGATCCGCAGCCTCGGGCGCGACGCCGGCACCGCGGGCACCGGCCGCGGCGGGAAGCTGCCGCTGCCGTGGCTGCCCGGCGCGGGCAAGGACCACTGCTTCGAAGGCGGCTTCGCCTTCACCCCCGACAGCCGCGGCATCGCGCTCGTCACCGGCAGCGGCATCCGCACCTGGGACCTGCGCAGCGGCCGTACTCCGTTCCGGCTCGCGGCCCCGGGGGTCCAGCACTTCGGGTTCAGCCCCGACGGCCGGTTCGCCGTGGCGGCCACCCTCGCCAACGAGATCCTGCTGTGGCGCATCGCGGCCCCCGGAGCCCCGGTCTTCCGCTACACGCTGGTCAACGAGACCCCCTACGCCCTGCGCCTGGACGTCGCCGGGGGCGCCGTACGGTACGCCTCCGGCAGCGGAACGATCGTCCGGTCGCTGACCCTGGGCCGCGCCGTGACCGGCGGCTGGCACGACCGGGGGACCGGTGAGGCCGAGTGGAGCCCGGACGGCCGGCTGCTGGCCACCGTGGACGGCGGCGGTGACCGGGCCGGCTACCGGCTGCTGGACGACCGCGGCCGGCTCCTCGCCGAGCTTCCGGGCGCCCCCTGTCCGCCGTTCCCGGCGGACGAGCCGTCGGAGGACTCCCCCGAGGACACGGACGGCGACGGCACGGCGGCCGGGGAGGGCACGGCGAGCGGTGAAGGCACGGCGGCCGGTGAAGGCACTGCGGACGGTGGAGCCACCGCGGACGATGGAGCCACCGCGGCCGGGAAGGGCACCGCGGCCGGCGGGCGTCCGGAGCAGGCCGGCCTGGAGCCGGCCGCCGGCACTGCGCAGCCCGAGAGCAGCTGCTCCGACCGCCTGGCGTTCAGCCCCGACGGCGGATACCTCGCCTACGGCCGGGCCCTGCAGGACATCGACCCTGACGCCGCCGAACCCCAGCTCATCACCGTGTGGGACGTACGCGCGCGCCGGGTGCTCGCCAGGCTCGACCTCGACGAGGGCGGTACGCCCCTCCCCGAGGACGAACTGCCCCTCGGCATCTCCGGGATCGCGCTCGGCGCCGACGGCCGGACGCTCGCCGTCTCCCGCATGGGCGAACGCGAAGTGCTCGAACTGTGGGACGTTCGGGCCCGCAAGCGCCTGCGCACACTTTCCGGCTTCGGCGGGGAGGAGCTGGTCCTGCGCCCCGACGGCGGCACGGTCGTCTCCTGGGCGGACTCGGTCGCCGATCTGACCTCCGGCCGGGTCCGGCGGCGCGTGCTGGGCGGTGACGACACCACCGCCCTCGCCTTCAGCCCGGACGGCACCCGTCTGGCGGCGGGCGACCTGCTGGGCCGCGTCACCGTCTGGGACGGCGACCTGCGCGCACGCCTCGGGGCGCTCCCCGGGACCCACACGGGGGCCCGCCACGTGGAGGACGAGGCCGTGTCCGCGCTGGCCTTCTCGCCCGACGGCACGACCCTCGCCGTCGCGGGGAACTCCGGCACGCTGCAACTGTGGGACACCACGTCCCACCGCCTCCTCGGCGCGGCACTGCCGACGCCCGGCGACACGATCCGCGCCCTCGCCTTCGGCCCGGACGGGACCACCCTCCGGGCGGCGGGCGCGCACGTACTCGTCCAGTCGTACGACATCGATCCCGGCCGCGCCGCCGCATCGCTCTGCGCCCGCCTGGGCACCGGGCTCTCCCCCCGGGGACTGGAAGACCTACGTGCCGGGGGTCCCCTACCGGGAGACCTGCTGAACGGCCGCCACCCCGGGCGGCCCGCCGCTCAGCCGGCCGCCCGGGATTCCGGCGCCTCCGCCCCCTTGAGCCGCTCGGCCAGGACGAACGTCACGCTGATGAGGAGGGCCCAGGCGCCGAACTTGCCGAGAGCCACCGGCTGCCACCCTTCGAGCTGGTGGGGGTAGCTCCAGGCGCCGACGTAGGTGGCCGCGTTCTCCGCGACCCACAGGAAGAAGCCGATCAGGACGAAGGACACCGCCAACGGCATCCGGTAGCGGCTCCGGCCCACGGTGAACCCGACCCACGCCCCGGCCGTCACCCCCACCATCGCGGCGGCCAGCGGCCAGCGCAGATCGGGCAGCCAGTGGTGGGTGAAGAAGTTGATGTACACCGCTGCCGCGACGACCGCCGTCGCGGCGGCGCGGTAACCGGTGAAGCGCAGTTCGAACAGGTGCCAGGCCCGGCAGACGTAGCTGGCCACCGCGGCGTACAGGAACCCTCCGTACAACGGCACACCGGCGATCTTCGTGACCGCCTCCTCGGGGTAGCTCCACGACCCGAGACGTACCTTGACGAGCTCGAACAGCAGTCCCACGACATGGCACGCCGCGATCACCAGGGTGTCCCGCCGGCTCTCCCAGCCCATCGCGCGGGCGCCCAGGGTCAGCAGGATGCCGTAGACCAGCACCAGGTCGTAGCGGGCGACCGGCAGCTCCGGCAGGACGCGTGAGACCGCGAGGCCGCCGAGCAACGCCACCGCGAACGCGCAGCACCGCGCCTGCATGACCGCGAACCTGAACAGTTGACCCACGCCGCCGAGGAATCCGTGCATGCCGGAGAGGACGCCACAGGTCACGGAGCGGTTCAGCGCCAGCCGAAACGGCGGTCGACCACCGCTGCGAACTCCTCCAGGGTCAGGACCGCGTCCCCGTTCTGGTCGGCGGTGTCGAACAGCGCGGATGAGGCGTCGGCGTCCCCCAGGCCCCAGAACGGCAGAACCCCCGATGCCGCCAGGGAGGGCCCCTTCGTCCGCAGCGCGGTGATCACCTCTTCGCGGGTCAGCGTGCCGTTCGCATCAAGATCCAACGCCTCGAAGAGCGTCCTGGCCTTGTCGCTGCTCACGTCGTGTGCGTTCCTTCCGTCGGCGAACGGGCCGGCCGGCCCGCTCACGCTGGTGAACGCACCGCCGCCCGACCGGGTTCCCCTCGTCCTCGCCGCCCGGCCCGGCCCGCCGGCCCAGGGTGGTGCCCGGACCGGCGGAGGCCGTTGCG
Source organism: Streptomyces sp. NPDC051310 (assembly GCF_044455245.1). NCBI lineage: Bacteria > Bacillati > Actinomycetota > Actinomycetes > Kitasatosporales > Streptomycetaceae > Streptomyces > Streptomyces sp. NPDC051310. The sequence goes on along the minus strand of NZ_JBITEO010000026.1, from coordinate 52,858 downwards.
GCGACGACGCGACGTGAGGCGCTCAGGGGCGGACGTAGGGCCGCGTCAGGATCTCCATGTTGTGGCCGTCCGGGTCGTCGAAGTAGGCACCACGCCCACCGAACATCCCGTTGGTCCGGCCCGGTTCGGTGTGTCCGGGGTCGGCGTAGTACGTGACACCGACGGCCTCCAAACGGCCGATCATGGTGTCGAACTGCGCGTCGGGCACCAGGAACGCGTAGTGCTGCGACTGGATCGGCTCGTCCCGCTTCTCGTAGTAGTCGAGCGTCACACCGTTGCCCAGGTCGACCGGGAGGAACGGCCCGATCGGATTGCCGACCTCCAGCCCCAGGATGGTGGCGATGAACTCGGCCGAGAGCTGACGGTCGCGGGCGTAGACGGCGGTGTGGTTGAGCTGGACCGTGGTCGTCGGGACCGCGGAATCGTGCGGGTGCTGCTGGTCGTACGGCATGCGTGAGGACTTTCCCGTCTTCGTGAGGGGTGGAGAGCGCGCCGGTGAGGGGCGCGGGGAGCGAAGGTACGGAAAAGCAGGGGGCGGGCCTCGTGCCCGCCTCGAGCTCACGCCGAGGCCGGGGAACCCGTTCGTGTGTGGCCCATGGCCGACCCGGCAGTCACGTATCGGACTCTAGCGGTACGCCGTGATCACGGCAACCAACAACAGCCGAGAGTACTATGACGGTGCGTCAGTCACCGTGGGCGTCCCCCGCGGTGTAATCGCCGGGTTGTGTTCCGGCGGCCTTCCGGCGACCCGCAACCCCACCACGCCGGCGCCGAGGCCGCCCGCGCGGCGTCGCCGGACAGCCGGACACGGCCGGGCGGAACCGCCCGGACCGGTTCCGGTTGTGCGCGGTGCGGAATTGAGTACGCGTGCTCAGGCTCGCCCGCCCTCGCCCCGCCGACGATGAGGATCACGTCGTCCGTACCGGGAGAACCACATGCTCAGCCGCCTCGCGCACAACCTGGTGCCCGCCTTCGGGCGCCTCACGGTGAGCGCTGACGCCGATGCCGACCTGGCGCCCGGCAGCATCGTCGTCGCGAACCACACCTCGCTCGCCGACCCCGCCGTCGTCCTCGCCGCGCTGCACCGGTGCGGCGTCCGGCCGGTCGTCATGGCGGCCGCCGGCCTGTGGCGCCTGCCCGTACTCGGTGGTGCCCTGGCCCGCGAGGGCCACATACCCGTGCACCGCAAGGACCGGCGCGCCGCGCAGGCACTCGACCGCGCCGCGGCCGCCCTGGACGAGGGACGGGTCATCCTCATCTACGCCGAGGGCGGCCTCCCGTCGCGCAAGGACGCTGCCGAAGCCGCGCCGGGTCCCTTCCGCTCGGGGCTGGCCCGACTTGCCGAGCGCACCGGCGCACCTGTCGTGCCGGTGGGCCAGGCCGGAGCGCGGCGGATCATCTCGGGGAGCGTGGCCAAGCAGCTCGCGGGCCTGGTGACGGCACCGGCCCGCCGCCCGGCCCTGCACGTCCACGTGGGGGCGCCGCTCGCGCTCACCGGCGACCGTGCCGCGCGCACGGCGCAGGCGTACGAAGCGGTGACGGAGGCATGGCGCACGGCGGCCGCCCGGATCGGCGAACCGGCCGCCCTGGCCGGGCCGTCGGTGCCGCCGCGCCGGACTCCCAGCCCGTCGGGCACACGCGGATGAGGCGCGTCGGCCACACGCGGGTGAGGCCCGTCGGGCTCAGGCGGATGAGGCGCGTCGGGCGCCGCGCACCACGTGGTGCGGACGTGTCGGCCGTGGCGGGTGTACGCCAGACAGGAGCAGGAGCGCATGGAGACGGCGCCGGGGCGGGTAGGCAGATCGTGAGCAGCCGGAGCACCCCGACGGGTGCGGATCAGGGCTTGCAAGCACGGCGCGTGGCTGGGCGTTTGCGGTGCACCACGCCCTGCGGTGGCTGCGGAAACGCTTCGCCGGGAGGAAGGCGTGGCGCCCACCATGACGACACACGACAATGAGCGCTGGACAACACGAGCGGTGCGTTGCCCGGGCAACCGATGGGTCGGAGAACCGATTCCGGTGCCGGGCGGGCAACACCGGCGACGGCCCGCCATCCGTAACCATCCCTGTTGTGGTGCACGGCCCGTGGGCCGGCGGCGCGCAGGGAGGCGGCGGCGGATGGACACTCATGTGCAGGCCCTGCCCGATGAACACGACACGAGGATCATCCTCTGCTCCGGCGAGCTCGACATCGCCACCACACCCCGACTCCGCGCCGTCCTGGAGCAAGCGGCAGCGGACGGCATCGGGCGCACCGTGGTCGACCTGAGCCTCGTCACCTTCGCCGACTCGTCCCTCATGAGCGCGCTGGTCCGGGCGCATCACACACAACACCTGGTCGTCACCGTGCCCCTGACGTCCCCGGTACGCAGGATCTTCGCCCTCACCGGTCTGGAGAGCGTCCTGAACCTCGCTCCCGACCTGGCCAGCGCGGCCAGCCCCGAACCGGAGCCGTGAGTAGCCTCGGCCCATGGCGGATCACGAGCAGTACGAGCGGTACCGGGAGGACTCGGACGTGCCGGCAGCGATCGGTACCCAGGTCGACGCGCAGGTCGGCCGGGTCGCGGTGCGGCTGCCCAGGTCGGTGGCCGAGGCCGCGGCGGCGGCCTGGGAGCGTGACGAGACGGAGGGACCGGGTGAGGAGAGCCATGAGCAGCACGCGCTGCGGGACCAGGCGGCGGAACTGGCGCTGATCGGCCTCGCGATCACGCAGCGGGGCCGTTGGGAGGGCGACGAACTCGTCGTCGACCTGGACGTCGAATCCGCCGGCGCGGCCCTGCGTGCGTCGCGCCGGTAGGAGCCCGCGCGCCGCGGCCGGTGCGTCCGCGGCGGATCCGCGCGCACCATCGTGTCCGGGCACGAGCGGCCCCGGCGGACCTCCCGTCAGTCGTCGAGCAGCCGCCATGCGGTGAGGGCCAGCCCGGCCCGCATCAGTCCGGTGGGCTCGGTCAGCGCTATGCCGAAGGTCCTTCCGATCTGCTCGAGTCGGCGGGCGACACTGCTGTGGTGGAGGTGGAGGAGATCGGCGGCCCGCCGCAGGGAGCCCGTGGCGCAGTAGGCCTCCAGCGTCTCCAGGTCCTCCGGGCTGGTGGCGATGCGGGCGACCGCGGCCACGTCGGCGTTGTCGCGCGCGGCGTCCTGGGGTACCTGGGCGAGCAGCGCCAACGCCCCCAGACCGTCGTAGTGGACGACCGGCCGGCGCGCGGTGCTGAAGCGGAGGGCGGTGCGCGCCTCCCGCCAGGACCGGTCGGGTCTGTCGGCGGTGCCGATGCCCGCCCGTACGCCTGCCGGGAAGCTTCCTGGTTCCACCCTGGCCGCCAGGATGACTCCCACCTCGGCGACGAGCGCCGCCTTCACCGGGCGGCCGGGGCAGAGCAGCCCGCCGAGCTGGTCGAGCGGGAGCTGCGACCGTACGGCGACGACCCGGACCGGCAGCGCGGCGGCGAAACCGAGGAGCCGCAACGCCCGTGCGCGGGACGCCTCGTCGCAGTCCGCGCTGATCGCCAGTTCGACGAGAGCGGGGTCGGCCATGGTGGTGCGGGCCGGACCGTACCGCTCGACGACCGACGCGGAGGCGATGGCGAGCCGGTCCAGCAGCAGTGCGTCCAGTTCGGGCGAGCCGGGAGTGCCGGGGCGTTCCAGCCACACGACACCGATCTCCTCGTCGTCGAGCGTGATCGGCGCCGTGCAGGACGGGGGCGGCACAGGGGCCGATGCTCCGGTGCCGTCGGGTGACATGCGGATCACCTGGCCCGTGCCGTGGAGCCGGATACCGGCCACGCACTCCGCGAGGACGGCCGAGGCGCGCGCGAGTGCCGGGAGATCCACCCGCCGGCGCATCAGCGTGTCGTAGAACATGACGATGCGGATCGCGCCCTCGGCCAGCGAGTCCAGTTGCGACAGCCGTAAGGCCAGTGCCTCCATGGGAGGATGATATGCGCCGGTCGTCGCGCCGCTCCGGCGCCCGGACCGGTCACCCGCGCGCAGCAGCTACGCGGAAGTACGCACAAGTACGCAGGAAGTGTGCCGGAAGGGCCCCGGAACCGCGTCGTACGCACGGCTCAGCGTGCGGCGACGCGCGGGGGCCGCGCCGCCGAGCGGCGGACCGCGCCTACCGGTTGTCGGTGCCGTGTACGACACTGACCCCATGGCCAGGCGTCCTCGAGTCAGGTGCCCCGTGTGCGGCGGGGTCTACGCCGGCGCGCCCACCAGCGTGCTCGGCATGGTGTCCGTTCACGACCACAAGCGCACAGCCCGCTCCCTCGTCCTGTGCGAGGGCAGCATGCGGCGTGTGCCGGCGGTCGACGCCACGATGTACCAGGAGCAACTGCCCGACGGGCAGGGGGCGAAGGACGCCCCCGCCGAAGGCACCGAGCCCCCCACGCTCTTCTGACGGGGTCCTCCGCGGCGCCGCGGGAGCCGGGGCACGTCTGGGATCACGCCGCGCGAACCCGGCACGATCCCGACGAACAACCCTGGTGCCGCATCAGGCAACGTTCGCCCCGTTGTGAGGTCCTGCCTGTCGACGGATTCGGCCGCTGGCGATAATCGACCGATGGCCATCATCGAACGCCCTATGCCACCCCTGAACGCCGACGAGCGCACCACGCTCGAAAGCTGGCTCGACTTTCATCGCACCACCCTCGCCATGAAGTGCGAGGGCCTGGACGATGAGAAGGCCGCCGTCGCATCCGTGCCGCCGTCCGCCTTCACACTGACCGGCCTCGTCCAGCACATGGCGGAGGTGGAGCGGAACTGGTTCCGCCGAGTGTTCGCCGGAGAACAGGCCCCGCCCATCTACGACCCGCAGGCTGACCCCGATGGCTCCGACGGCGGCTTCGAGCTGGCCGAGGGCGCCACCCTGCACGACGCTCTGGCCACCTGGCACGCGGAGATCGCCCGCGCCCGCGAGCACTGCGCCGACCGCGCTCTGACCGACACCGGCCGCTTCATGGAGCAGGACGTCAGCCTCCGCTGGATCTACGTCCACATGATCGAGGAGTACGCCCGCCACAACGGCCACGCCGACCTGCTCCGGGAACGCATCGACGGCACCACCGGCGTATAGCGCTTCCGGATCAGGCAGTGTTGGCCCGGGACGACGGCGCGTAGGTGCCGGTCGTCGGCGTGGCGGTTTCGCCAGATGACGTAGCGGCGGATCATGCCGCCCTGTTCCTTGTGGTCAGCGTGGTCCGTGCCGTCGAGCGTGAAGTAGCGCAGGGCCGTGAACTGGGCCTCGATCCGGTTCAACCAGGAGGAGTTCCGAACGTTGCCTGATGCAACACGCTTTAGGGCGTGTTTCGAAAGTTCGTGCGCCGTCGCTCTTGTAGCCTCTTCGGATGATGGTCGAGGTGGGCGCGGTCGAACGAATCTATCGGTATCCGATCAAGTCGACAGGCGGTGAGCTGCTCGAGCGGGTGAAGGTTGACCCGAGGGGGGTTGTCGGCGACCGTCTCTTCGCGGTGCGCGACGCTGAGGGCAAGTTCGGCTCGGGGAAGAACACTCGCCGCTTCCGTAGGATGCCGGGCCTGCTGCATCTGCGTTCCCGCTACGTCGATGGCGCTGATGAGGCTGAACTGTTTGACCCGCAAGGCGTGGTCGTGCCGGACCCGAGTGCCTACCTGCGTCGCTACCTCGGTCGCGAGGACGTCGAGGTAACACGCGAAGGAAGCATCTCTCACTTCGACCAGCTGCCTATCAGCGTCTTGACCACTGCCACCCTCGACTGGGTGCGCTCGGCGGTGCCCGATGTTCCGGTCGATGAGCGACGCTTCCGCCCGAATCTCCTGGTACGCACCCCGCCGGGCACCCCTCCGTTCGTGGAAGATGAGTGGTTCGGGAGCAAGGCGCGGATCGGCGACGCGGTGTGCATCGAGTTCGTGCGATCGAGCGAGCGATGCGTGATGACCAACGAGGCACAGCAGGACCTGCCTCACTCGCCGTTGGTACTGCGAACCATCGCGAAAGCGCACGACACACGGCTGGATGGGCTCGCCACAGTCGTCTCGCCGGGACAGGTGCGGGTCGGGGATCCCATCGTTCTGCTCGGTTGATACATCGCTCGACCGTGTTGCGCTGCTTGTAGGCCTCGCGGTCGAAGGCGGGTGGCCTCCCGCCCTGGCTGCCTCGGCGCAGCCGGTGGCCCCGCTGGTCCGCCGGTACGGGGATCACCGCCCGGATACCGCGCCTGCGCAGGTGCTCACGGATGGCGCGTGATGAGTACACCCTGTCGGCCAGGACCACGTCCGGCCTGGTGCGGGGCCGTCCGCGTCGACGGGGAACTCGCAGGCGGGCCATCACGTGCGCGAAGGCGGGTGCGTCACCCGCCTGTCCGGCGGTGAGAACGAAGGTGAGGGGCCGGCAGCGGGCATCGGCTGCGAGGTGAATCTTCGTGGTCAGTCCGCCCCGAGAACGACCGATGGCGTGGCCATCCGGCTCGCTGGCCGGGGCCCCTTTTTGCGGGCCCCGGCCGCGTGCTGGTGGGCCCGCACGATCGTGGAGTCCACCGAGACTACCCAGTTCAGGTCCTCGTCAGCGTCGGCCTGGGCCATGACTGCGGTGAAGACGCGCTCCCAGGTGCCGTTGACGGCCCACAGGCGAAGCCGGTTGTAGACACCCCTCCAGTTGTCGTACTTCTCGGGCAGGTGGACCCACTGAGATCCCGTCTGGAACTTCCAAGCGATCGCATCGATCACCTCACGGTGGTCCCGCCACCGGCCACCCCGCCGCGGTGTCCGTCCGGGAGCAAAGGCTCAATCCGCGCCCACTGGGCGTCAGTCAACGGCATAGCGAGACCAACGATCAGATGATCCGAAAGAAGCGGGCCTACCATCCTCTCCATGGGCACAGTGATCTTGACCGTGAGTCTGGCCTTCGCCGGCTACTTGACGACGTACCTCAATGGGCTGAGGCTCGCGCAGAGACAGGCCCGGCTCGCCCGAGTGAACCAGCAGTTGAGCGACTTCTACGGCCCACTTTTCGCGCTCATGGAGGCCAACAGACGTGCTTATGAGGCGTTTTGCGAGAGATATGCCCGCCCCGATGGGGTCCATCCCTTCGACCACGACGTTCCCCCCACTGAGGAGGAGCTCGCCGAGTGGCGCACCTGGGCCACGACTGTATTCCTGCCCAACATCCAGAAGATGCGCGACGTGGTCGTCACCAAGGCCGACCTTCTCATCGAGGAGGAGGTGCCGCCTGTCCTGCTCGAATTGTGCGCCCACGTCTCCGGCTACGAGATCACCGCGGCGCGCTGGGCACGTGGCGAGTTCGGCGAATACAAGTCCGTCATCCAGTTCCCGGGGCCTGGGCTGAAGGAGTACACCACCACCCGCTTTGCACGACTCAAGAAGGAGCAGGCTGCCCTTCTCGGCCGGCGCCGGTGAGTCCGACGAGGACCGGGCGTACGTCCCAGAGATCCGGTGATCCGAAAGAAACGGCCTAGCTGCCGGGGTCCCACGCCTCCGCGGCCCAGCGCTCCGCGAGGTCCCGGACCGCCGGGTACCTGCCGAAGAACTGCTCGTCGGGCAGGTCCACGTCGGATGAAGGGATGGCGGTACGGATCACGGATCCGTCCGGCAGGGTGAGACACCGCGTCGTGTGCTCGTCGCTCATCTGGCCCTCCGTCTGTGCAGGGACATGCGCCGGGCCTCCCGTGGGGAGCCGGGAGGTGCGGCGCGACCCGCCCGGCGCGAGCGCGGGCGAGGCCGGTTTGCGCTGCTGCTCGACGGGGGTTGCGAGCAGCAGCGCAGGTCACAGCATGCACCGGAACCAGTCGCCGGTACAGGGGTGTGGCCGGAAACATTTCTTCGAATGTGTCGGTGCGAGTGCACGGCACCGGTGGGCGAGGCTCGGAGCCGGACCCCCGGGAACCGTGGGCTGGTGCGCCCCGGCGCATAAGGCCGGAGGTGACGCCCACGGCCGGCCTCGGGCGCCCACGGCCGGGCGGGGGCCGAGCCGCCGCGGCGGGACCCCGACGAGGGCGCCCGGGCTTTACGTAAGGTGCTTCTCCAGCAGCGTGACGGCGTAGGTTCCGCCGAGCCCGCCGTCCTTGGAGCCCTGCTCGCCCACGACCGTGTATCCCGCCGCCCGGTAGTACTCCCGCAGCCGCGGGTTGGTGGCGAGGCAGTCCAGCCGGCACACGCTGCGGCCGGCGGCGGCGATGCGGCGCTCCGCCTCGGTGAGCATCCGGCGTCCGGTGCCCGGAGGCGCGGTACGGCGGTCGGTCATCAGCCGGTGGACGTAGCCCGCTGTCGGGGGCTGGACGCCCCAGGCCGCCGGGTCGTCCCACCACAACTCGAATGCTCCGGCCACCGGACCCCGCGGGCCGAGAGCGGCGATCCACACCTCGCCGTCCTCCAGGCGTGCGCGGAAGTGGTCCTCGCGCAGTTCGCCGGGCTTCCACTGGTCGATCCCGCGGTCGATCTGCCAGCGGGCCGCGTCGTCGCGGAGCCGCACGAGCTCCGGCAGGTCGTGCTCGCCGGCCCTCCGGAAGAACAGCGGGTCCTGTTGTGGCGTGGGGTCAACGGGCAGGTCGGAGCGGGTGCTTGCGGGATCGGCGGCTATGTGTCGGTTCACGACGCAGCACCCTATGCCCGGTACCGCCGGGACCGTCGCGCGACCGTCGCGGGACGCCCCACCCGACCGCCCCGGCACAGGTGCCCGCATACGGCTCCCGGTCCCGGCGGCTCCGCCGGAAATCAGGTGCGGGGGCCTCGCCGAACGTGTCAGGCTCCGCCGATGGACCGTGAACAGATCTCCCGGCTCGCTCACGCCGATCATCCGATCGCCGCCCCGCTCGACGACGCCTCCGTGCGCCGACTCCTGGAGTACGGTCTCCCGCGCGGCGACGAGTGCGTACTGGACCTCGGCTGCGGCGGCGGCGAGTGGCTCCTGCGCGCCCTGGACATGCGCCCGGGCACGCGGGCCGTGGGCGTCGACCTCGCCGAGAGCTCACTCGCGCGCGCACGCCGGACGGCGTTGCAACGCGGAGTCGGGGAGCGCCTGGTCCTCCACCACCAGGACGCCGCACGCTTCGCCGCGCCCCACACCTTCGACCTGGTGCTCTGTGTGGGCGCCACGCACGCCTTCGGTGGTCTGCTCCCGGCCCTCGCGGCGGCGCGCACCCACCTGGCACCCGGAGGGCGTGTCCTGGTGGGGGACGGCTTCTGGGAGCGTGAGCCCTCTCCCGAGGCCGTCGAGCTGCTCGGGGACCTCGCCGACCTGCCCACCACCGTGGACCGGGTCGTCGCGGACGGGTGGACACCCGTCCAGGGCCACGTCAGTACCCGCCGGGAGCTCGACGACTACGAGTGGTCGTGGACAGGCTCGCTGGCCTCATGGGCCCTGGACCACCCCGGCGACCCGGACAGCCCCCAGGCGCTCGACACGGCCGCCGTCCACCGCGACGAGTGGCTGCGCGTCTACCGGGACGTCATGGGCTTCGTCTGCCTCGTGCTGCGGCCGACGAGCGGCTGAGCCGCGCCGCGTCAGGGCGCGACCGGAGCCTCGGGGGCGACGGCGTGCTCGGCGTGCCCGGCGTCCTCGCTGTCAGGGATGCGCAGGGCGAGGATGGCGACGTCGTCGTCGTTGTCCTCGGGCCGTACGCGCTCCAGGATCTCGGTGCAGAAGGCGTCGAGCGGTTGCCCGGCCTGGGCCGTGGCCTCCGCGAGCAGGCGGGCGAGCCCGTCGTCCAGGCTGTGGCTGCGCGATTCGATCAAGCCGTCGGTGTAGAGCAGCAGGGTCGACCCGGGCGGCAGCACCGTCTCGGCGTCGGCCCGGGGGAGTGCGGCCCGGGTGCCGAGCATGATGCCACCACCGGCGGTGAGGAAACGCCCCCGGCCGTCCTGCTCCACGAGCAGCGGCGGGAGGTGGCCCGCGTTCGTCCACCGCAGCCGCCAGCCCTCTCCCGCCCGCTTCTCGACGCGCGAGAGGACGAGGGTGGCCGTGGACGCCTCGACGATGTGCTCCACCGCATCGTCGAGCCGCTGGACGACATGGCTCAACGGGCCTTCCTGCGACCACGCGAAGGCACGCAGCATGTTCCGCAACTGCGCCATGCCGGCGGCCGCGTCGAGGTCGTGGCCGCCGACGTCACCGATCACCAGGGCCGTCGTTCCGTCGGTGAAGGGAAAGGCGTCGTACCAGTCACCGCCGACCTGGGAGGCGTGCGGGGCCGGCAGGTACCGTGCCGCCATCAGCAGACCCGGCACGGTGGGCAGGTGCGGCAGCAGATGCCGCTGCATGGTCTCGGCCACGCGCTGCTGGCGCTGGTAGAGGCGCGCGTTGTCCAGGGCGAGACCCGCCCGGCGGGTGATGTCCTCCAGCAGGGACAGATCCGCGGGGGTGAACGAGGCCGGCTGCCCGGAGCGGCCCAGGGTCAGCGCCCCGAGCACCTCGCGCACGGTGCGGATCGGCGCGATGGCGGCCGAGTGCATCCCGGTCGCCTTGAAGAGCCGCTGCTGCTCCACGGTGATGCCGGAGTCCGGTTCGACGCTGTACGTGTCGGGCCCGGCCAGCGCCGACGCCGCGCCGCGCAGCGCACGGGAGAGCGGCATCGGCGACTCCTCCGGCACCGGGGGCAGCATGCCCTCCAGGTCCCGCCGGTGGACGAGGACGCCGTGGTCGTAGTGCACCACGGCGGCGCGCCGCACATCTCCGGTCTCGCCCAGCAGGTCGATCACCACCCAGTCCGCGAGGCGGGGCATGAGGAGCTCGACCAACCGGCTCAGCGCCTCCTCCACGTCCAGTGTGGAGGTCAGGCGGGTCGTCGTCTCGGCGAGCAGGGCGAGCCGGTCGAGCTCCGTCAGGGCGCCCGCGAGAGCAGCACCCGCGGAAGCAGTGCCCGCGCCCCGTGCGGCCTCAACGGGCGACGACTCGCGGAGGACGACCAGCGCGCCCTTCTCGGCCCGGTCGAAGGAGCACGGGACGACCAGCCACCACAGTTCCAGCAGCGCACCGTCCGCCCGCTCGAACCAGCCACGATCGCTGTACTCGACGTGCCGGCCCAGAAAGGCGTGCATCATCGCACACTGCGCACGCGGCATCGTGCGTCCACGGCTGTCCCGGTGCAGCAGAGCGTGTGCGTCCTGCCCGATCATCTCCCCGGCCGACCGCCCGAACAGGACCTCCGCCCGTGCGGTCACCCTGGCGATCACACCTCGCTCGTCCACCAGGTACGCGGCAGCCTCGAGACCGTCGAACATGTCGGCCGCAACAGGCTCCGCCGCTCTGCCCGCATCGCCGTCGGCACCCGCCACCACGCCCGCCTCCTCCACACGCAAGATCCCGCAGCTGTGTGTCTACTCTCCCACGCTCGCGCGACCGCGTGAGTGTGCGCCGGAGACGTCTGCCCCGAGCTCGGGTGCCGACACGCACCACTTCCGCAACCGACGGCGTGTGTCCTCGCGGCCACTTAGGGTGGCAGCCCCGCCAGAGGCCGGGTGGGGCACACGCCCTCCATCGGAGGACGTCGTACACCGCCGTCACCGTGTCCGGCAGCCGCATGGCCCGCGAGGCCACCGAGCTCGTCCGGCAGGGCTCCGCACAGCACATCACAGGCGAGACCCTCGGGCACAGGGCGCCCGGGACGGCGCTCGTGGCGGCGGGGCGCGGAGGTCGGCGTGACGCGGGGAAACGAACCGGACCAGGACCTCCGGATCCGGTTCCCGGCGCTCCGGCCGCCCGGCCGAAGGCTAGCGGTCCGTGCCCCAGCGCCAGACCAGCACGTCACCCTCCGCGAGGGCCGACCAGCGGGCAGCCGCCCGGTCCAGGGGCGCGGTCGTGCGATCGAGCGCCTCCTGGGACACAGGGGGGCGGCCCACACCGCGGCCCTCCGTGGGCAGTCCGCGCCACACGCGGTAGGCCCAGTTCACGGCGAGCTCGGCGGCGAGCACCGCGTCACCACCGCGGCGCAGCACCTTCAGCCCGGACCGGCGGTGCCGGCCCGGTTCGACGAGTTCGAAGCCCTGGAACGTCGCGCCGCGCGCCATCGCGCCCCAGAACCCGTCCTCCAGCCCGAGGGCGGTCTCGACGGCCGCATGCACCAGGTCGTGCGGCATGGTCGGACCCGTGGGCTGGGCGGGCAACCGGACGTCCGGGCCCTTTCGGTCCCGCACGATGATGTCGTGCTGGTTGTCCGGCAACTTCCGGAAGGCGATCTCCATCGTGACGACGGTAGAAGCCGCGGGGCGCACTGCCAACGCAATTTCCCGTCCGAACCGGCCCCGCGGCGCCCTCCCCGCGGATCCGCGCGTCAACTCCGGTTGATCGTTGATCCCCGTCGAGTGGTCAACTAGGGTTGACTCATGGACCTCAAGCACTTGACCGAATTGGCATCGGCGACGGCCGACGACGACCCGCTGGCGGGCCTGGCCGCCGTGGCACGGCTGCGCGGTGAGACGGAGCGCATCGAGGCGGTTCTGGTGCGCCGCGCACGCCACCGCGGCGCCACGTGGCCGCAGATCGGCGCCGCCCTGGGCGTCTCGAAGCAGGCGGTCCACAAGAAGCACGCAGCCCGCGGCCTGTTCGGCGGTCGCTCATGACCGCCGGGAGCCATGGCGACGACCGGCTCGGGGCGAGGCTCGGCGAACTGCTGCGTCCGGGCGTCCCGGCCGCCGCCGCCGTCGTCTCGCCCCGGGGCACGATCGTGGCCGGACGCGGCAGTGGCCCCGACGACGACTTCGAGATCGGCTCGATCTCCAAAGGGGTCACCGGCCTGCTGTACGCCGACGCACTCGCACGAGGTGAGATCGAGCCCGACGCGACACTCGGCACGTTCCTGCCCCTCGGCGACGCCCCCGCCGCACGGGTGACGCTGGAGGCACTCAGCACCCACCGGTCCGGCCTGCCCCGGCTGCCGGCCTCGGCGCAGACCTGGCGGCGCACCGTCGCGCTGTGGCGACACGGCACGAACCCCTACGGCGAGGACCTCCAGCAGCTTCTCGACCAGGCCCGGGGCGTGCCGCTCGGCAGCCCGCGACCCCGCTACTCGAACCTCGGGTTCGAACTGCTCGGCCACGCCCTCGCCCGCGCGGCCGCGATGACGTACACCGAGCTCCTCCACGTGCGCATCGCCACCCCGTTGCGGCTCGACCCCTTCTACGCCCCCGCATCACCCGACCACCTCCGACCGGGGGCCGTCACCGGAACCAGCCGCCGAGGGCGGCCGCGCCAACCCTGGACCGGCGAGGCAGTCGCCCCGGCCGGCGGCATACGCGCGTCCATCACCGGCATGGCCCGCCTCACGGCGGCGCTGCTCGACGGCACCGCACCGGGCGCCACCGCGCTCGACCCGGTCACCCCCTTCGGCGCGCGCGCCCGCATCGGCGCCGCATGGATCACCATCCCGATGAAGGACCGCCCGATCACCTGGCACAACGGCGGTACGGGCGGTTTCCGGTCCTGGCTGGGGCTCGACCGCGCCGCCGGAACGGGCGTCGTCGTCCTGGCGGCCACCACCGCGCCGGTCGACCGTCACGGATTCGCGCTCCTGACCGAGTACGCCGACAACAGGCCCCGCTGAGAGGGGCCGGCCCGCCACGGCCTCGCGTCACGCCCTGCCGCGTGCTCCGCGGAAGTGCTTCGCCGTCTCGCCGATACTCACGGCCAGCACGCCCAGCGCCGCGACGGTGTAGAAAGCGTCGGGCGCCCGCCAGGAGCCGTTGACGGCGGCCAGCAGGGCCGGGTTGAAGAACTCCTGCCGGTACAGGATCCATGCCAGCGGCAGCGCGAACAGGGCCTCGACGGCGGCTCCCCACACGGCGAGGCGCAACGTCCACGGGTGCGTCGCCCGGATCACGCCGAGCACCACGAGCCCGGCGAGCCCCGCGAGGACCGGCCATATCCAGCCCGACCACAGGCCCGGGTCGAGCACCTCCAGGCGCTCGCCGCCGGCGGTACGGTACGGCTTCGCGGTGTGCTGCCAGACGACCAGGGCGAGCAGCAGCGCGTGCCACGCCACCCCGGCGCAGGCCTCGGTGCGGTGCCTCCCCGGCGCGCGGCGCTCGGGCAGGTCGTCGGGTGTCCACTCCCGGCCGACCGCTCCCACCCGCTTGCCGGTCCGTTCGGCCACGGCGAACACCACGGTCAGCCAGGCGATCATCTGCGCTCCGACGGTGAGGACCGTCCCGACGCCCTTGCCGATCACCTCGCCGAGGCCCTTCCCGTCGAGGACGTCGAGCCCGACGGTCACGGCGGTCACGACGGGCAGCGCGGTGGAGAGCAGCAGCACCAGAAGTCGTACGTACGCCGGATAGAGCGCGGGCCCGATCAGCGTGAGCGGCCGGTCGGCGTACCGGGCGGCGAGCCGGATGGGGTCCCCCAGTCCGGTGAGCACCGCGCGCTCGGCCGCCTCCCGGTCGGCCGGTCCCCGGGCCTCGACGGTGTCGGCGATCGTGGTCCGCAACTCGTCCGCGACGTCGTCGCGCTGACCGGCCGGTATGTGCCGGACGACCTCGTCGACGTAGCGGTCGGTCAGCGTCCCGGCGCCGGATGCACCGGACGTGCCGGCCGTGCTTGATGGGTGCGCAGTGCCCGAAGCGTTCGGTGTGCTCGATGCCTTCGGTGTGCTCGGTGTGCTCAACGGTCCCCCTTGGTCAGTCGTGAGATCGAGTCGGTGAGGTCCTGCCACTCGCGCATCAGGCCCGCGCGCACCCGGGTGCCTTCCGGGCTGACCCGGTAGAACTTGCGCGGCCTCGACTCGTCGGTGTTCCACTCGCTGACGAGCAGCCCTTGCTTCTCCAGCCGGCGCAGCAGCGGATACAGGGTGTTGCCGTCGACCGCGACGCCGGCGTCCCCGAGCGTCTCCAGCAGCGCGTAGCCGTACTGCGGTTCCTCCAGGAGTGCCAGGCAGGCCAGGACGACCGTGCCGCGGCGCAGTTCCTGGGCCTGGGCGGCGATCAGCTCTTCAGCGGACATGTGTCACACGATACTGTGCGGCACACACTAATGTCACGGGTCATGGCGGCCGGCGCGTATGAGAACCTCGGCGGGTGATCATCGAACGCGCGTACGCACACGTGCCCTCGTACGCACAGGACGAATGGCCCTGGTCGGTCCCCTGTGTGCGAGAGCTGCTGGAGGACGGCCTGCGCTTCAGGGCGCCGGTGACCTTTCTCGTGGGTGAGAACGGCTCGGGCAAGTCCACCCTCGTCGAGGCGCTCGCCGAGGGTTTCGGCCTCGACTCCTGGGGCGGGTCGCACGACTGGCGTTACGCGAGTCATCGCCCCAAGTCCGTCCTGGGGGAGTGGATCCGCTTCGAGGCGGCCCCGCGCGGGCGCCGCATGCTCGGCAGCTGGTCGGCCCGCAAGGGCTTCTTCCTGCGGGCCGAGACCGCGCTGGACGCCCTGGACCGCGAAGGGTTCGCACCGGACAGCGTGAGTCACGGGGAGGGCTTCCTCGCCGCCTTTCGCGGCAGCTTCCTCCGGCCGGGTCTCTACGTGATGGACGAGCCGGAAGCCGCGCTGTCCTTCGCCTCCTGCCTGGAGCTGCTCGGTCATGTCGACCGACTGGTCAGGAACGGCGGACAGGTGATCTGCGCCACCCACTCCCCGCTGCTGACCGCCCTGCCCGGCGCCGACGTCATCGAGGTGGGCGAGCACGGCATGCGCCGGGTCGCCTGGAAGGAGCTGGCCCTGGTCGACCACTGGCGCCGCTACCTCGCCGACCCGCAGTCCTACCTGCGGCACATCCTGGGCTGAACACCGCCGCGCCGGCCCGCCCTCACGAGCCCTGGGACCGGGGCCGTCGATACGCGAGCCGCCGAGAGCCATGGCCCGCGGCGCGTGTCCGGATGTGAGACAACCTCGTCATTGCGGACGCGGGCCGCGGGGCGAATGATCGGTGCATGCCCGCACCGCGAAGAGTCGTCATCGTTGCGTTCCCCGGCGTCGAACTGCTCGACGTCACGGGGCCTGCCGAGGTGTTCTCGGTGGCGTCCCGGGTCCTGGGGCCGGAGCGGCCCGGCTACCGGGTGCACATCGCGACCGCCGCCGGGGGAGAAGTGGTCACCTCCAGCGGTGTCCGGCTGATGTCCGATCTGACCCTGGAGGAGGTGGACGGCCGGATCGACACCCTGCTGGTGTCCGGCGCCATCGCCGAGGACGGGGACAAGGTGAAGGCGGTCATCGACAAGACCGTCAGCACATGGCTGCGCCGGGGCGGTCACCGGGCCCGCAGAGTCGGCTCGATCTGCGCCGGCGCGCACCTGCTCGCCGAAGCCGGACTGCTGACCGGTCTGCGGGCCACCACCCACTGGCTCACCGCCGGGCAGCTGGCCGCCCACCATCCGGAGGTCACCGTCGACCCCGATCCCATCTTCGTCCGGTCCGGGCGGGTGTGGACCTGCGCCGGGGTCACCTCGGGCATGGACATGGCCCTGGCGATGGTCGCCGAGGACCACGGTCACGCCCTCGCGCTCGCCACCGCACGCATGATGGTGATGTACGTGAAACGATCGGGCGGGCAGAGCCAGTTCAGCGTGCCGCTCTCCGTACGGCCGGGCCCCGACGACCCGATGGACGCGCTGTGCCGGTGGATCGGCGAGCATCCCCGCGAGGACCTGTCCGCCGAGGCCCTGGCCGCGCGGGTCAGTCTGAGCCCTCGCCACTTCTCCCGGATGTTCGCGAAGCGTACGGGCGCCACTCCCGCCTCGTACGTCGAGACCGCGCGCCTGGAAGCGGCCCGCCGGCTGCTGGAGGAGTCCGACCTGCCCCTGCCGGAGGTGGCCGCGGCCAGCGGCCTGGGGTCGGTGAAGACCCTGCACCGGTCGTTCCAGCGCCGGCTGGGAACCACTCCCGCCGAATACCGCCGCCGCTTCCGCTAGGCGTTTCACTTACCCCACCTGCCCGAGGACACGGCCCGCCCGCCGGCTCGTGTCCCGCACCGGCCTGCCCTGAAGCCACCACACCCCCGTACGAAGGAGAAAGCCATGCCCCGCACGAAGATCCTTCCCATTCCCGTCCTCGGCCGGCACGCCGTCAACGCGTACCTGCTGCTGGGCCGGCGTCCCGTCATCGTCGACGCAGGGATGCCCGGCAGCGCCCGCCGGATCCTCAAGCACGTCACCGCGTACGGCGTGGACCCGGCGGACATCGCGGTGATCGTCCTCACGCACGGTCACCTCGACCACTTCGGCTCCGCCGCCGAGCTCCACCGGCTCACCGGAGCTCCCGTCGCCGGTCACATCGCCGACCTGGAGCCCTACCGGACCGGCCGGGTCCGCACGCCCTACCTGCCCAACGGCCCCATGGGCCGGCTCATGGCCCGCAACAGGAACCTGCACGTCCAGGTCGAGCCTCTCGAACCCGACATCCTGGTACGCGGCGAGACGAGCCTCGACGACTTCGGGCTCGACGCGCGCATCATGCCCACCCCCGGGCACACCGCCGGTTCCGTCTCGGTCCTCACCGGCACCGGTGACCTCGTCGCCGGAGACCTGGTGGCCAATTCCTTCATGGGCCTCGTACGAGGGAGGCCGGCCAACCCGCCGTTCCACGACGATCCGCTCGGCAACCTCGCCAGCCTGCGGGAGATGCTCGCCCTCGACCCCACGCTCCTCCACGTGGGCCACGGCACGCCGCTCGACCCCGACCGCGTACGGCGCTGGGCGGCCCGGGAAGGGCGGCGCCTCACCCGCATCGCGGCCCGCGGACGCCTCACCACCCGCGCGGACGTGGACACCGCGGCGCCGGGCCGGCGCGACGTGATCGCACCCTGAGCGTCCCCCGTCCCCCCGTACCCGCACCCGGCGCCCGCTCGGCCGTCAAAGGGCGGCCGAAGGGCCGAGGGTCCGCCGGGTCCGCGGTCTGCGGTGAAGGGGCGGCCGAAGCGCTGAGTCCGACGGTCCGCGGTGTGCGGCGCGTACCTCGCGAGCCGGGCGGGCGCAACTCCTCGCCGCGGAGCTCGTCGATCTCGACCTGACAGCCTCCGAGACCAACGCCCTGGCCACCTTCGCGGACGGCCGCGGCCGCACGATCTCCGAACTCGGAGCCGCGGCCGGCACCCGGCCGACCACGCTGACCAGCGTGCTGGACCGGCTGGAGCGGCGCGGTCACATCACGCGGAGCGCGCACCCCGGCGACCGCAGGGCGGTGATCATCGGGTCGCGCCCGACCGCGCCCCCTTTCCGTGGCACAGCAGCGGCCGGCCGGTCGAGGACGGCGACCGGCCCGCCGCATGACACAGGTGCCCTCCACGCCTCGACTCCGCCGCAGGGTCCGGCCGGGAGAGACCCTGCCGGACACTGCGGACACCCGGTGCGTACAGTCGGTGCCCATGACGCACATGGCGACGCAGACGACGGACGGCCGGGCCTCCTTCGTGGTGCACATCCCGCATGTCGAGCTGGAGCCCGAGCCGTTGGATCCGGAGCAGATCGTTTCCGGTGATCCGGTGGTCACCGGCAAGGTGCTCTGGGAGTCCGCGGACGGCACGCAGGTGCGGGGCATCTGGCAGATGACCCCCGGCGTGGTGAGGGACACCGAAGCGAACGAGTTGTTCGTCGTCGTCAGCGGGCGCGCCACCGTGGAGGTCGAGGGCGGGGACACCCTGGAGATCGGCCCGGGGGACGCGGGCGTTCTGCGCGAAGGCGACCGGACGACGTGGACGGTGCACGAGACGCTGCGCAAGGCGTACCACATCTGCCTCTGAGGCGATCGGGCCGACCGGAGCCGAGGGCCGCTCCCCCATGGGGGAGCGGCCCTCCTGCAGCGTCCTTACTGGCGCGCTACAGGGGGCCGCTCCCGGGTCACCGGCTCAGGAACCTGCCTCGGAGACTGCTTCCGCTGGCTGCCCTGACACCATGGTTTTGTTCAGTCTTCACCCACCAGCGTTCGCAGCGGTCCGCACGCACTGGTCGAACGGGTTCTGCTGCAGGCACTTCGGAAGCGTGTCCTCCCACCGGGAGAGCTTCTGAGTCGCCTCGTTCCGCTGAGCGGCCGCGGCGCCCTGGTCCTGGGACACCTTCAGCGTGTCGTTCACCTGCTTGGCGAAGTTCGTCGCCGCCGTCTGCTGCGCCGGCTTCGTGCCGGGCTTCAGCGAGGACACCAGGATGTCGGTCGTCGTCTTGACGACATTCGTGGCCGTGACCTTGACCGCCGGAGACGCTCCCGAGTTGAGGACGTTGACCAGCACGTTGGTCGTGGTCTTCACGGTGTTGGTGACGGCGATCTTGACCGCCGGCGACGCGTTGGACTTCAGCACGTTGACCAGAACATTGGTCGTCGTCTTCACCGTATTGGTGACCGCCACCTTGACGGCTTGCGGCGCCCCCGACTTGAGCACGTTGACCAGCACGTTGGTCGTCGTCGTCACGGTGTTGGTGACGGCGATCTTCACCGCCTGCGGCGCCCCGGACTTCAGGACGTCGACCAGAACAGTCGTCGTCGTCTTCACGGTGTTCGTGACGGCGATCTTGATCGCCGGCGACGCTCCGGACTTCAGGACGTCGACCAGGACGTTGGTCGTGGTCTTCACCGTGTTGGTGACGGCGATCTTGACCGCCTGCGGCGCGTTGGACTTCAGGACGTCGACCAGGACGCTCGTGGTCGACTCAACGGTGTTGCTCACCGCGACCTTGACCGCCTGCGGCGCGTTCGAGTTCAGGGTCTCGACGAGGACGTTCGTCGACGTTTCAACGGTGTTGGTGACGGCGACCTTGACCTCTTGCGGCGCGTTGGACTTCAGGGTCTCGACGAGGACGTTCGTCGAGGTCTCAACGGTGTTGCTCACCGCGACCTTGACCGCCTGCGGTGCGTTGGAGTTCAGGGTCTCGACCAGGACATCGGTGGACTGCTTCACCGTGTTCGTCACCGCGACCTTGACCTCCGACGGTGCGGCCGCCTTGTCGACGTTCGCCAGGACGTCCGTGGACTGCTTCACGATGTTCGCGAGCGTGACACGCTCCGCCACCGGTGTGTTCGGGTCCTCGACCGTCTTCAGCGTCTCGTTGAGGTTGCCCGCCGTGTCCTTCACCTCTTGGGAGGCGTTCTGCTGATCCGCCAGTCCCGCAACGTCCTCCTTCAGCTCAGGCGTCAGCTTCTGCAGCTGCTCCTTCTGCTGTGCCGGCGGAGGCGGGGGCTGCTCCTCCTGCTTGGGCGGCGGAGGCGGGGGCTCCTCCTGCTTCGGCGGTGGAGGCGGGGGCTGCTCCTCCTGCGGCGGGGGTGGGGGCGGTGGCGGGGGAGGCGGCGGCGGAGGCGGCGGCGGAGGCTCCTCCTCCTCCTGCGGCGGAGGTGGAGGCGGCGGTTCCTCCTCCTCAGGCGGCGGAGGCGGCGGAGGAGTTGGCTGGGCGGGTACCGCGGTCGTGGCCGCAGCCACTGTCGGGGTCGCTGCCTCGGCGGTGGACACGCCGGTCGACAGCGCGAGCGCCGCAGCCAAGCAGGAGGCACCGACGAAACGGAAGACTTGTCTCTGGGCGGTTCTGGACATGGCTGTTCCAAATGTGTTGTCCGCGTACTTGTTGTGGCCCTGCGGAACTCAGCCCCTGAAGGCGGCGGCGGCCTGCGGCCTGCGGTCACGGAGATCCACAGCTCGACGATGCACAGGCACTACAGAACCCACTGTTCCCCCACTCGGAGCATCCCGCAACGCGGGAGCGCCGCGTTCCGGCCTGCCACCACCTCTGCCACCTGCGCCTTTCCCCCCTGCCCGACGCGCGCGTCCCCGCCACCGCGACGGCCGCGGGCCGCCTCCGGACGCCGAGGACGGTGGCCGTACGGGGAACCGGAGACTGTGGGTACGGGGACGTACCGGGGGCTGCCGTACGGGGACGTACCGGGACCGTCGGCGAGGTTCCGCGTCGATGGACGTAACGTGCATCCCGACGGCTTCCCCGGCATCAGTGGCCGTGCGCGCGACGCTCCCAGCCCCGTATGCCGGGCAACGCCGTTACCCGGCAGACGCGTTGTCGTCCGCCCCGCGCCCGTACGGCGCATCGGCTTTCACACCGCGAGGCTGTTGCGTACGAGACGGAACGCCGCGGCCGGGTCCGTGGCACGCGTGACGGTTCGCCCCACCACGACGTGGGAGGCACCGGCGGACAGAGCGGCTCGCGGGGTGCCGGGGCGGGCGTGCTCGGACGGGGACTCGCCGTGCAGCGTGACGCCGGGGGTGACGATCAGGGCACCGGCGCCCAGCGCGCCACGCAGAGCCGCTACGTCCCGAGGCGAGGCGATCACGCCATGGCAACCGGCCTTGTCCGCAAGGCGTGCCAACCGGAGCACCTGCTCCTCGGCCGGGTTGCCGACGCCGATGTCGGCGAGATCCTCGTCGGTCATGCTGGTGACCACGGTCAGGGCGAGGATTCGCAGTGCGGGGAAGTCCCGGGCCGCATCGACAGCGGCAGCCATGATGCCCCGGCCGCCCATGCCGTGCACGGTGACGAGGGATGCGCCAAGTGCCCCCGCGGCGCGTACGGCACCGGCGACCGAGTTGGGGATCTCGAAGAGCTTGAGGTCGAGGAAGACCTCCTTGCCCCGGGCGACGAGGGAGGTGACGACATCGGGGCCGACCGCTGTGAGAAGCTCCAGGCCGACCTTGTAGAAACGGCACTCGTCGCCCAGCCGGTCGACGATGTCGTCGGCGGCCGCGCGGTTGTCGCAATCCAGGGCGACGATGATGCGACTGTCCTCATCCATGACGTCATTGTGTCGCCACCACCGGCCGGTGACCGATCCTGCGAGCGGCGTTACTCACGCCGACAGCACTGACACCGGACGCACACGGTGAAGTGGGCGCCCCGGACTCGACGTCGTTCCGGCGCCTCGGGGCGGCGGTCCCGGAGCCGGCGGAGCTGATCGCGGTGACCGGAGACCTGGACGGCGGGAGGCGATCCATGATCGGTTATGGGCATGACGTCCTTGATCCGCCACATCACCATCGACTCCGCCGACCCCTATGCCCTGGCCCGCTTCTGGGCTCAGGCCCTGAACGGCACGCTCGCCGACGACGACCTCCCGGGTGATCCGGAAGCCTCGGTGACGAGTGCGACGGCCACGCTGCTCTTTGTCCGGGTCGATGACCGCAAGTCGGTGAAGAACCGCGTGCACCTGGACCTCCAGCCCCAGGACCGCAGCCGGGACGAGGAGGTCGAACGTCTGCTGTCCCTCGGTGCCACCCTCCAGGGCGATCACCGCAAGCCCGACGGGACGGGGTGGGTCACCCTGTACGACCCGGAGGGCAACGAGTTCTGCGTGGAGCGCAGCGCGGCCGAGAGGGCGGGGCGCTGACGCCTCGGCAAGCAGCTTTTCCGTCATGTTCGACGACGGACGCCGGTGTCCTCTCCTGGCGTCCCGCGACCACGAGGGACGCGCTACGCAGCGCCTCGTCCTTGGAGGCGGATCGTCGTCCGGGCCGCCAGGCCGACGGCAGCGGCACGTGGTGCCCAAGTCGACGCGTGGGGCGGGCGTGGGGCGGGCCGCCCGCAGGACCGGTCTGCTTCACCCGTCACGACGGCCGGGCGACGTACAGCGAGGCGGCGGAGCAGCCGCCCGTTCATGAGACGCCGCCGCGTCACTGCTGTGGGAACCGTGGCACGCGGAGCAGAATGAGGCGTGGGGAGCGCCCGAGCAGGGTGGCCGGTTGACGCTGCCGGGTTTGCCCGTGAGCCGCGCGACCTGCTCCGGTGTTGTCATCCACAGCTCCCTGAGGAGGAACCATGAGGAAGTCCAGGACCGCTGCCGTGTTCGTACTGGCGGCCTCGACGCTGCTGAGTGCGGCAGGAACCGCCCAGGCCCGGGAGAGCGCGCCGGCCGGCCCCGCGGCGTCCTGCTCGACCGCCTGGGGCAGCGGTACCAAGGCGGGCGGTGAGGAGCAGGCCAAGCCCCTGAAAGCCATCACGACCAGCCAGGACAGGTGCTTCGACCGCATGGTGTTCGACACCGGCGGCGTGACGGGCGGGCTCAGTTACCACGTCGGTTATGTCAGCACCTTCCACCAGGACGGCTCCGGCACGCCCATCGCCGTCAAGGGCGGCGCCATACTGCAGGTCTTCGTCTCCTCGCCCAGCTACGACCCGGCCACGTCGCGGCCGACCTACGACGGCAAGGCCGGCAAGCCGCTCCCCGGCGTGAACCTCACCGGATACAAGACTTTCCGGGACGCCCGCTTCGGCGCGAGTTTCGAGGGCCAGACGCAGATCGGTCTGGGGGTCCGGGCCCGGCTGCCGTTCCGCGTGACGCAGTCCGGCGACAAGCTGATCATCGACGTCGCGCACAAGTGGTGACGGCGGTCCCGAGCGGTCACGGGTTCCACGAGGCGAAGGACGGCGGTCGCCCGGTCACGGCACCGCCCGCCTCCGGCGTACGGCCGCCCGTCGGTTCGTCCCACCCGCCGAGGCTCAGGGCGTGAACACCTGGTCGAGCCGGTCGATGGCGCCGTCCTTGCCCAGGCTGTACCGGAAGACCAGCCCGGAGTCCGGGTGGGCGTCGAGCCAGTCCAGGAATTCCTGCACGCCGATGGGCTGGTTCTCCGTGGACTGGACGATCGGGTCGGTCACGGTGATGGACGCCGCCTGATCCAGCGGGATGAAGGTCTCGACGCCGACCGTCTCGAAGGGCGCGCCGTCGGTGTCCGGTGCGCCACAGCCCCAGTTGCCGTGCTGCACGATCAGGCTGAGGAAGCCGCCCTCGGGGGTGTAGCGCTGCACCGCGATCTCGTCGGGTGAGATCGGCATCTTGTGGTCGCAGCCCGGCGCCGCACTCGGCTCGGTGCCCGGCTTCGCGGCGCCCGGCTTCCCGGAGGCGGCCGCCGACGCGCTCGCCCCGGGTGTCGCCGCTGCCGTCGCGGCGGGCTTCGACGCGGTGCCTCCACCCGCCGGGGTCGCGACGGCGGAAGGCCCACTGGCGGGAGGGGCAGAGGCGCTGGTTCCGCCGGAGGAACCGGCTGCCGCGCCGCCGCCGGACGCCCCGCCGGGGTCATCACCCGCGCCGCACGCGCTCAGCACCAGTGCCCCGCACACCACGGCCGCCGTCGCGAACCCGGCTCTCCGGCCTCTCCGGCCCACGCTCCGCTGCATCCCGCTCTCCCGCCCCTGCACGTCCGATACGACCCGCGAAACCTAGCGTGGCCGAAACCCGATGGGTAGGACCCGGCCATTCTTCGTCACGCAGCCGGCATCACGTTGTTGCCGGTCGCGGACGGAAGCACCCGTACCAGCGGCCCCGGACGAGCCGGTTGTCCGCCTCCGGCAGCGCGGTTACGGATGCTGCGGACATCCGGTGGTCCTGCCGAGTCACCGGGAGTCCGACGGGCGCGGCGCCGACGGAGGGCGCGGGTGGAGGTGGGCTCCAGGACCCCCGGGGGCCTCACCGGCAGCGCGGCCGAGTGACCGCGGACCAGGCGGTGTTCGGGATGTGCGGTCCCGGTCCGCTCCGTGCACCGGCTGGTTACTCTTGCGGCTATGACCCACCAGCCTCAGAAGCCCTCGCCGCGCCCTGTTCCACCAGGAGAGCTCCGCGCCTCTCACGACGACCGGGAAGCGGTGGTGGACCAGCTGCGCGATGCGGCAGCCGAGGGGCGCATCGATTTCGATGAGCTGGACGCACGGTTGGAGCAGGCCCTAACGGCCAGGACCCACGCCGAATTGGCCGTCCTGACCGCCGACTTGCCGCGGCCGGACCTCCCCGGGAGCCAGGCACCGCTGGTGCTCAAGGGCGGCATCTCCGGCGCGTCCCGAGGTCCCGGACGCTGGGAGGTTCCCGGGCGCGTGATCGCTCACGGAGGCGTGGGGGGTGTGAAGGTCGACTTCACCCGGGTTGCGTGCCGCCTCACGGAGGTCGCAGTGGAGGCGTACGGGGACACATCCGGTGTCGTGATCGTCATCCCCGACGGCTGGGCAGCGGACACCAGCGGCATGGACCCCGGCGTCGGCGGCCTGAGGGACGAGACAACTCCCGACCGGCTGCCGGGAACTCCGCTGGTCCGGCTCACGGGGTCCGGCGGCATGGGGGGAGTGGTCATCCGCCACCCCAACCACCGGGAACGGCGCAAGCTGCACAGCAACCCGACGCAGAACTAGTGCTGTGACCGGGCAGCTTCACCGGGGTCGGGAGCCCGAGTGAACTGCGCGATGACGAGCGTTCGGGCGGGATCCTGGCGGAGTACGAGCCGGAGGAGCTCGAGCAGGGGAGGACCCGGATCGGCGAACCGTTCGCGGTCTATGTGTCGTGCCAGTCCATGGATGCGGCTCGGGCCCTCCTTCGTGATGTCCTGCCTGGCGTGGACGGTCTTGTCGACACGAACCATCACGAAATCCTGCCGGTGAGCGAGTTCCTCACGCTGGTGGACCGTTATCCCGGACGGGATCGGCGTCGCCAACCGAGCACAGACCTCCAGTAGACCGGCTCACGTCGCGTCTGGTCCCGCATTCGACCGCGTGACGCTCGCGGCGGTCGACCGGGTCGAAGCGCAGCGGCCGACCTCCGCGGAAGCCGAACCCGTTGTCGTGGCCCGAACGCGTCGAAGGCGAACGCGGTGCGAAATGGCCCGCGGCGGCCTGACGGACGAACAGTGGACACGGATCGGCTCGCCGCCGGTCCTCCCGCAGGGCAGCCGCCGGGGCCGGACATGCGCAGGGGCCGGCCGCCGGGCGCCGAGCCAGGCGAGAAGGAGATCGCCCGCAAGAACTTCGCCGCGTTCGACGCCGCCACCGGCGAACTGCTGCCGTGCGCCCAGTCCTTCTCCGGCGCCGGTGACACCGTACGGGCGCTGAAGACGTCCCGCCACGGCACGGTTCTGTACGCCGGCGGTTCGTTCAACAAGGTCGGGGAGACCCCGGCCGCCAGCGCGGTCGCGCTCAACACGGCCGACTGCTCGCTCCGCCGGGACTGCCGGCCCGCCATGTCGTCGTTCGTGCGGCCATCGAGACGCCGGACTCCGCGGTCCACCTCGGCGGCGACTTCCTGTACGCGGCCGGCCAGAGCCGCAGGCGCCTCCCGTCGTTCAGCCCCAGCGGCTCGCTGCTGCCGTTCCGTGCGGACATCGATGCTCCGGTACGGGCCATCATGGCGGCGCCCGACCACGGCAAGCGCATCGTCGGCGGCAGCTTCGACGTGGTGAACGGCGCGGACCATCATGCGCTGATCGGGCTGAACCCCTCGACCGGCTCGACGGTGGCCGCCTTCCCGAGCTGGCTTCCGCAGAGGTCGTTTCGGTGAAGGCCCTGACCCGCGACGCGGCCGACTTCTACGTGGGGGCCGAGGGCAGGGGGACGGGCATCTTCGACGGCCGGCTGGCCGATGACGAGATGGTGTGGAGGGACACCTGCTTCCACGTCGGCCATCTCAACATCCTGCGCCGGGCCCGGGAACACTGCGACCGGCTCGTCGCGGGGGTTTGCTCCGACGACCTGGTCGTGCTCCTGAAGGGCAGTCCGCCGGTCGTACCGCTGACCGAGCGGCTGGAGATGGTCCGCAGCATCCGCTACGTCGACGAGACCTACGTCGCAACCGCGGACGACAAGATCGCCGTCCGGGAACGACGTCGGGTTCGACGTCATCTTCAAGGGGGACGACTGGCTGGGCACGGAGGTGTGGAACACGCTCGAGGCGCACTTCGCGAAGATCGGTGTCGAGGTCGTCCACTTCCCCTGCACCGCGCACACGTCGAGCACCCTGCTCCGCCAGGCACTCGATCTTCTCGCCCCCGCAGCGGCCGGCGAGGGGCGTGCGGCGCTGCCGAGGCAGCGGCGGCCGCGGCGACGAGGACCTGCGCGGTCGCGCCGGGCCGGTGGCGCCTCACCACCGGCCCGGCCGGCCGTCGCCTCACCGCCCGGCCGTTCGCGTCACCCCGTCGGCCGGTGCGTTCGGCCGGCGGGCGCGCCGAACCAGGTGGACATCCGGCTGACCAGCGACTCCTGGTCCTCGCCGACCCACGCCACGTGTCCGTCGGGCCGCAGCAGCACCGCGGGCACGTCCAGCTCCCCACCGGTGTCGACGACGTGGTCCACCCGGCCCGCCCAGCCCTCCACCGACAGCCGGCCGGTCCCGTCGAGCAGCAGTCCGCGGCCGCCGTGCATCAGCTCGTACAGGCGAAGCCCCCGCCCCAGCTTCAGGTCCCGCAGCCGCCGGCCGAGGAGTTCGTGGCCCTCGCCGCAGTCGTAGCGCACATCGACCGCCGTGATCATCCCGGTCACGTACATGTTCACCTCCTCGAACTCCATCAGCTGCGCGAACAGCTCCCGCAGCGCGGTCGTACCCGGATCCGTCCCGAGCAGTGTGATCTGGGCACGGGTGTTGGCAAGCACGCCGGCCCCGACCGGGTGCCGTTCGGTGTGGTAGCTGTCCAGCAGCTCCTCCGGTGCCCAGCCGTGGACCGCGGCGGCGAGCTTCCAGCCGAGGTTGAAGGCGTCCTGGATGCCGAGGTTCAGCCCCTGACCGCCGGTCGGCGGGTGGATGTGCGCGGCGTCGCCGGCCAGCAGCACCCGGCCGACCCGGTAGCGCTCGGCCTGCCGGGTGGCGTCGCCGAACCGTGAGAGCCAGCGCGGGGAGTGCGCCCCGAAGTCAGTGCCCGCGACGGCCCGCAGCCGCTGTGTGAACTCCTCCATGGTCGGCGGGACCGTGCGGTCCTCGGCCACTCCCTCGGCCGGCACGACGAGGCGGTACACCCCGTCCCCCTCCGGGATGGCCCCGAACCGCAGTTGCGTCTTGCGGACCTCCGCCACGACGGCGGCGACAGTCGCCGGATCCTCGGTCAGCTCCATGTCGCCCAGCAGCGTCTCGACCGTGGCGGGCTCACCGGGGAAACCGACGCCGAGCTGCTTGCGCACCACGCTGCGGGCACCGTCGCACCCCACGAGGTGGCGCGAGCGCAGCCGCCTGCCGTCCGCCGTCACGACGCTCACCCCCTCCTCGTCCTGGCTCACCGCGACCACCTCGCACCCGCGCCGGATCTCGGCACCGAGTTCCAGGGCACGCTCCTGGAGCAGCCGCTCGGTGACCGGCTGCGGGGTGGCGAGGCCGTACGGGTGAGCCGTGTCCAACCGCTCCGGCCACGGCTTGATGATGCCGCCGAAGAGACCGCCGATCCGGAACTTCTCACTGACCGCGAGGAACCGGTCCAGCAGGCCGCGCTGATCCATCATCTCGACGCTGCGCGTGTGCAGGCCCCGCCCGCGGGAGTGCCCGGTCGGCTCGGCCAGCCTCTCCAGCACCACCACGTGCACGCCGTGCAGCCGCAACTCGGCGGCCAGCATCAAGCCGGTCGGCCCGCCCCCGACCACGATCACGTCAATCATCGGAACCCCCTCCCACGACGTCGGCTTCTCGGCCAGCCGCTCCGCACGGCCCGGTGACGCACATCCCTCGCACGCCCGGACTCATACGCTGACAAATGCTCACGGGATTTGTGAACCCGTCATTTCCGCTGGTTCTGGCCTTGGCCGGCCATTCTGCGCCACCACCGGGGTCTTGCCGCAAGGCCCCCGGTGCGCTATACGTTGAGAGTGGCGAGGAGCGGACAGGCTCCTCGCCTTTGTTTTTGTCTCCCGCCGGTCCGCCCGCGGGAGACCACCCCGCGCAGCGGCGACGCACCGCGTACGGCACCGGCGTACGACCTCCTCTCCTGCGCCGGTGGCCCAAAAAGACACCCGTTCTTCGGCCCCGCGGACCGAGAGCCGCCTCCCCTCCGACGGGTTGACTCATGTGCGTGGCCGGCGGACGCCGGTCACACGGTCCGGCCCTCCGGGCACCGCCCCGTGCGCCGACTCCAGCGCGCACACCGGACCGTTCCCGCGTGCTCGATCCCTGTGCTGTCCCCATGGAATGTGGAGGTGGTGCGTCATGCGCACAGCCAATGTCAACGGCCGTCTGGTCCTCGTCCTCGACGACGGCGCGGTGGACGTGGAGAGGGCCAGTGACGGGCAGTTCTCGTCCGATCCCCAGGCCGTCTTCGAGCGCTGGCCGGAGTTCCGTGCCTGGGCGGCGACGGCGGTCGCGGCCGGCCACGAGCGCGTCGCCTTCGACGAGCGGGACACAGGCGCACCCGTGCCGCGGCCCCGACAGGTCTTCGCCGTCGCCCTGAACTACGCGGACCACGTGGAGGAGTCGGCGGCCACGGCACCCGCCCGGCCCGCCGTCTTCACCAAGTACCCCACCTCCCTGGCCGGGCCCTACGACACGATCGCGCTGCCCAGCGCGCTCGTGGACTGGGAGGTGGAGCTGGTCGCCGTGATCGGCACCAGGGCCCACCGGGTGACGGCCGCCGACGCGTGGAGCCACATCGCCGGGCTCACCGCCGGCCAGGACCTGTCCGAACGCCGCATCCAGCTGGAAGGGCCGGCGCCGCAGTTCTCGCTCGGCAAGTCGTTCCCCGGGTTCAGCCCGACCGGTCCGGTCCTGGTCACCCCCGACGCGTTCGCGGACCCCGACGACCTCGCCCTCGGCTGCGCGGTGGACGGCGAGACGGTGCAGGAGTCACGCAGCAGCCGCATGATCTTCCCGATCGCCGAGCAGATCGCCTGGATCTCGGGCATCTGCCCGCTGCTCCCCGGTGACCTCGTCTTCACCGGCACCCCCGCCGGTGTGGGCGGCGCGCGTGACCCGCGCCGCTTCCTCGCCCCCGGCGAGGAACTGCACAGCTGGATCGAAGGCGTCGGCGAACTCCGCAACCCCCTGATCGCCGGCCCGGCGTACCCCCACGGCCCGCACGGCCGCCCCGCCCACCCGTAACCGCCCACCCGGCGCGGGCACAACCACCGGCCGCCTGCCCCTGAGGCAGGCCACCGAGCCACGTCACCCTCCCGAGGAGCCCACCATGCCCCTGCACCGACTCGCCCGCGTCACCATCGGCGTTCCCGACGTCGAGGCGACCGCGGCCTATTACGCGGACTTCGGCCTCACCGCCCTGGGCGGCGCGCGGTTCGCCTCCACCGACGGTGGTGAGCAGCTGAGGATCGTGCACACGGACCGCCGCCGTCTGGAGGAGCTGGTCGTCGGCGCCGACGACCCCGACGACCTCGCCCGCATCGGCGCCGCCCTGGGCCGGCTCGGCATACCGTTCGTCCGCGGCGCACACTCGCTCCGGGCGGTCGACCCGGGCACCGAGGTCACCGTCACCGTCGAGGTCCAGGCACGCGTCGCCCAGGATCCGCCCCCGCCGGTGGCGTACAACGCGCCCGGCCGCGCCGAGCGCCGGGGCGCGCGGGCTCCCGGGGTGCTGCGTGAGGACGCCGTACGGCCCCGGCGGCTCGGCCACGTCGTCCTCGGCTCCACCGACCAGCCCGCGTCGCAGCGGTTCTTCACCGAAGGGCTCGGCTTCAAGGCCAGCGACCTGGTCCCAGGGGCGGCGTTCCTGCGCTGCTCGACCGACCACCACAACGTCCTCGTGCAGCAGGCCCCCCTCGCCTTCCTGCACCACTCCTCCTGGCAGGTGGACGACGTGGACGAGGTCGGCCGCGGCGCGACGCGGATGCTGGAGGGCCACCCCGAGCGGCACGTGTGGGGCCTGGGCCGCCACCACCTGGGATCGAACTTCTTCTGGTACCTCAAGGATCCGGCGGGCAACTTCTCCGAGTACTTCGCCGACATGGACTGCATCGTCGAGGACCAGCTGTGGACCCCGCGGGTATGGGAGGACGCCCGTGCCCTCTTCAGCTGGGGCCCGCCCGTGCCACCGTCCTTCCTCCACCCCGAGGACCTCGCCGCGCTGATGACCGGCGCCCACGACGCGAGCTGACGGGAGGAGAGCCGTGCGGACCGAACACGACAAGGGCACAGGGATGAACCACGACTACGACGTGCTGGTCGTCGGCGCGGGGCCCGTCGGGCTCACCACCGCGATCCAGCTGGCCTCCCGGGGCCGGCGGGTCGGCGTGGTGGAGCGCTGGCCCCGGCCGTATCCGCTGCCGCGCGCCGTGGTCTTCGACCACGAGACCGCCCGCATCCTGGCCTCGCTCGGGCTGGCCGACGCCCTGCCGGCGTTCAGCGAGCCCGCGGAGGACTACGAGTGGCGCAACGGCAAGGGCGAGACGCTGCTGCGCCTGGCGTTCGACGACACCAGCCACTCCGGCTGGCCGTTCATGAGCATCTTCACCCAGCCGCGCCTCGAAGCCGCGCTGGAGGAACGGGCCCGCGCCCTTCCCGGCATCGACATCCTGCGGGGCTGGGAGGCCGTCGACCTCACCGAGAACCCGGCGTCCGTACGGCTGACCGTCGCCGCCGGCGCCGGCGATCAGCCGCTGCTCCGCGACGGCGTGCGGGAGCACCGCACACTGCGGGCCGCGTACGTCGTCGGCTGCGACGGGGCCAACAGCTTCGTCCGCTCCCGTATGCGCACGACGATGACGGACCTGGGATTCCGGTACGACTGGCTCGTCCTCGACGTGATCCCCCACGACCGGAACCGGACCTGGTCCCCCCGCAACCTCCAGCTGTGCGATCCGGCGAGGCCCAGCACGGTCGTGTCCGGCGGCCCGGGCCGGCGCCGCTGGGAGTTCATGCGGCTCCCGGGTGAGACCGTCGCCGGACTCGGCCGCCCCGAGACGGCGTGGAAGCTGCTCGCGCCCCGGGACCTGCACCCGGGGAACGCCACCCTCGAGCGGCACACCGTCTACACCTTCCAGGCCCGGTGGGCGGACACCTGGCGTGAGGGCCGGCTCCTGATCGCGGGGGACGCCGCCCACCAGATGCCCCCGTTCGCCGGGCAGGGCATGTGCTCGGGCATCCGGGACGCCGCCAACCTCACCTGGAAGCTCGACCTCGTGCTGTCCGGCCACGCGGACCGGGCGCTGCTGGACACCTACACCACCGAGCGCTCGCAGCACCTCCAGCACGCCATCGAGCTCTCCGTCCAGCTGGGCCGCGTCATCTGCGAGCCGGACCCGGACGCGGCCGCGGAACGCGACGCACGGATGCTCGCCGACCGGGCGGCCCGCCGCGACCCCCTGGCGGGACTGCCTCCCCGGACCCTCACCGGCGGACTGCTGATGCACGACGCCGACGGCGTACCGGTGGAGCCGGCGGGGGAACTCGGCCCCCAGGGCCGGGTGCGTTTCCACGGCCGCGCAGGACTGTTCGACGAGGTGGTGGGCACGGGGCTCACCCTGCTCGCGGTCGAGGATCCGCGCAGCGTGCTCGGCCGTGCTGCCCTCGCGTGGTGCGAGCGGCTCGGCATACGGCTCCTGCGGGTCACCGACGACCCGGCCGCCGGCGGCCCGGGCGTCGTCGTGGACGTCGACGGCACCTGCCTCGCCCACCTGCACCAGGCCGGACAACAGGCCGTCCTGGTACGTCCCGACCATTACGTCTTCGGCGGTGCGGCCACCATGGACGACGTGCCAGCCTTGGTCACCGCCCTGCGCGACGGGCTCGCCGCCCCCGCCGGTCCCACCGCCTGTCACGCCTGACCGCCGACGACCTGAGTCACCCGGTCGTGGCCGGCCCGGGGAGCCGGCCGTGGCCGCCGGCGCGCACACTGACCTACACACGCACGTCCGCACCTGAGCACGCGTAAACACGGACGTACACACGGCAACGAAGGGCACGGCTCATGACGCGACCCTGGATCCTCCGGCTGCAGCCGGATCCTCACCGGGCGGCCGACCCGGTGACGCCGCCGGCCGCTCTCGCCGGCACGTCCGGCGTCCTCGGTGCGGGGCCGGTCCAGTGGGCGGCGCAGGCGGGGGAGGCCATCGCCGGGGAGATCCTGGAGCAGGTACCGGAACACGGCGGCGGCCGGGGTCCGGTCACCACCCTGCGCCGTTCCACCGAGTCGGCCGTCCTGGCAGCACTGCATCTCCTGGTCGCGGACGCGCCACGCCGCATCACCGCGCTGACCGGCGAAACCCGCGAAGGCTGCCGTGAGTTCGCGCGCCGCGGGATCCCTCTCGACCTGGTGCTGCGGGGCGTCCGGCTCGGGCACGCCCGGCTGGCCCACGAGCTCGCCGCGACCGTCGACGAGCACGTCCCGGCCGGCCGGCGCCTGACGGAGCTGCGCCAGGTCAACGACCTGCTGTTCGCCTACGCCGACGCCCACGCCAGCATGATGGCCGAGGAGTACATCGCCGAACGCGACCGCTGGCGCGGCAGCGACGAAGCCGCCCGCCGCGCACTCGTCGACGACGTACTCGCCGGCCGGCCGGTGGACGCCCGGGCCGCCGCGCGGCGTCTGCACTACGACACCTCCCGTACCCACCTGGCCGCCGTGCTGTGGTGCGACGGCACCGGCACCGACGGAGCCCGGCCCGCAGCGGAGCGACTGCACCGGGCCGCCACGGCGCTGGCACGCGCCCTGACCGCGACCGGCATGCTGCTCATCCCCGCCCACACCTCGACCGCCTGGGCCTGGTTCTCCGTCGCCGACGAGGACAGCGCCGGCCTGGCAGCACACCTGCGCCACACCCTCGACCGGCCGGAAGGCGTACGCGTGGCGATCGGCCCGCCCGCGCCCGGCGTACCGGGAATGCGCCGCAGCCACCTGAGCGCCCTTCAGGCGGAGCGGATCGCCCACCTCGGCCGGTCGGGGGAGTGGCTGTGGGACCACCGGGAAGTGCGCCTGGCGGCACTGGCGACAGCGGACCCCGAACACGCCCACTGGTTCGTGCAGGACGTCCTCGGTCCGCTGGCCTCCGACGGCGACCGGGTGCGGGACCTGCGGGAGACCCTGCGCACCTACCTCGCCGCGGACCGCAGCCTGCGCACGGCCGCCGAGCTCCTGCACGTGGCCCGCAACACCGTCACCTACCGGGTCCGACGCGCCGAGGAGCTGCTGCCCGCGGCCACGACCGCGGGCAACCCGCTGGAACTGCGCCTGGCACTGGAGCTCGCCCGGCACCTGCCCGCCTGATCCACCCCGGGCACGTTGATACGGTGCCCGCGTGGGACGTCGTCGTCATCGCCGCCTGGTCGCCGGCTCGGAGAGGTACCGCTGGTGGGTCGGCCATCAGCACGTCACGGACGCCGGCCCCGACGATCCGCCCGGACGTTCGCGCGCCTGCCGCGAGGTCCTCGCGGTCGTGCGCGAGGGGTCGCCGGGCGTGGTCCGCGTCGTCTTCGCCTCCGGCCCGGGGCGCGTGGTGGGCGGTGGCGGCTGGGGGGCTCACGAGGGCGGCGTCAGCCGGGACCGGGGATACCTCAATCTGCACCGGCCGGCGACGGTGCGCGCCGTGATCGACGAACTCGTGGCGCAGGGACGGCCGTTCGGGTCGCACGCCGTCGACGTCGACGGGTGGCGGCTCTTCGATGCCGTCCTCGGTCGTCTCCGGCCGGAGGGCGGGCGCGAGGCCCACGGAGAGCGGCCGTCCCCGTGAAGCCCTGGCGGCCGGGTTCGGACACGTGGTGTCTCAGCAGCGAGGGGCGGCGGTCATGGTGCCGATGAGGTGGTCGACGGCGTCGGGCAGGTGGCGTCGCCGACGGAACGCGGCTCTCTGCCGGTCGGCGCCGTTGCCATGAGCGCCCAGACGCGCCCGTACGGCGTGGAGGAGCGCGAGGTCCCCCGCGTCGAGGGCGTTGTCCGCGGTCTTCCAGAGGCGGTCGATGAGCTCGGTGGCGGGTCGGAGCCGGCCGGTGTGCAGATCGATGGCCTCACCGGCCAGACCGTCACGGGCGGCGCGCCAGCAGGCGGCCCGCAGCATCTCGGGGCCCGGACACGGCGGGGGTTCGGAGCGGCCGATGGCCGAAAGGGCCGCGGCGGCGAGGCCCTTGACGGTGCCCGCGAGGAGCACGGTGTCCTCGACCGTCGGCATGGCATCGGCGACCCGGACCTCGAGTGTGGGCACGTGGTGCGAGGGCCGCATGTCCCAGTAGAGGCCACCGCGGTCGATGATGGTGTGCGAGGCGATGAGACGGTCGACCAGGTCCTGGAAGTGGGACCGCGATGTGAAGTACGGGGGCGGGCCCGCCACGGGCCACCGCCCCCACGTCATGGTGCGCCAGCTGGCGTAGCCGGTGTCCTGCCCGTGCCAATAGGGCGAGTTGGCGGCCAGCGCGATGAGCGCCGGCAGCCAGGGGCGCAGGTGGTTGCTGAGGCGCAGCGCCGTGGTCATGTCGGGGACGCCCACATGGACGTGGCAGGCGCAAGCGCTCTGCTCGTGGTCCAGGGCGCCGAACGTGGCGATGCTCCGCGCGTAGCGGTGGCCGGGTGTGAAGGGGGGCGGGGTGTCCTGGCCCAGCACGGGGGTTCCGCTCGAGATCACGCGAAGACCCAGGCGGGCGGCGGCGTTCGCGACGGCGGCACGAGTGGCGCACAGTTGGTCTCCCAGGTCGGCCAGGGTGGTGTGGGGGTCGGTGCGTACCTCGACCTGGTACCGCGTGAGTTCGGTGGTGACGCGGTCGCCGAGCTCCACGGCGGCGTGCGCCACGACCTTCTCGGCTTCCGGGCTCACCTGCCGGGAGACCGGGTCCACCAGCAGGTACTCCTCTTCCACGCCCACGGTCACCGGCACGAACCCGTCCGGCGTCCTCACCGGTCTCCCATCGGCCTGTGTCCACCTCTCGCTCTGCGTCGTGACCGTCCTGTCACTCAGCGTCCACCGCCGGCGTGCTGCCGTCAACCAGGCACGGTGCGCACAGGCAGCCGCGCGCACGCCGCATCACGGCGTCGCCGCCCGCTCCGCCGCCGCCTCCCGAAGGAGGTGCCTTCACCCGTCATGACACGTGCCTATGGGGCGTTCGCGCAGGTGGAGCGGGTCGCCCGGGAGGAAAACCACTTCGGGCGCGCGCGGTGCCGGCTGTTGAGGTCGTCATGATCCGGAAGCGCATGGCGGAATCGGCCGGGGGGCCGGGGATCACACATCTCGCACATCGGCTCGCGCAAACTTCGTCGGGATCGGGGACCTCACCGGGGACGGCAACGACGACATCCTCGGACGCCACACCAACGGCGACCTCTACCGGTACAACGGCACCGGGGCCGGCACCATCGGCGCCGGAATCAAGATCGGCTCCGGCTGGAAGTCCTTCGCCGCGATCCGGTAGTCCGGTACGGAGCGACGGGCCCGGCGGCTCGTCGCTCCGTACCGTGCGCGATCAGCGGCGTGCGCACCATGATCGACATGACGGCCCTGCACACCCATCCGCCTGTGCGCCCGCCTCCTGGGTGCCGGGCGTGTACTCGTCGCCGGTGCCGGAGGCGGGTTCGACATCCGCTCCGGCCTGCCGATCGCCCTCGACCTGATGCACCAGGGCCAGGAGGTGCACCTGGCCAACCTCACCTTCAGCGCGTCGAAGGGCTGCCGGTGGCCTCCACCTCGACCGGATCGAGAACACCCGCCGATGCGTCAGCTCAGCGGCGCCATCGCGGAGTTCAGGGACGCAACCGTCACCCGGCCGCCCCTCCGGATTCCGCACTGCCTTCCGTACGCGCGGGAACGGCCCCCTGGCCGCACCGCAGCGAGGACCGCCGGCAACGCACCGCAGCGGCTGAGGATATGCTGCTCCCTCTGCCGGTTCCGGTGCGATGAGGAGCACATGCTGGATGCGGTGACCACCCGGTTCATCGGGACAGCGGCGACGCTGGCCCCTGACGTGCTCGCGCTCGTCTACGACCACATGGTGCGCCTCCGCGGCCACGGCGGCCGCGAGGCGAGCCGCGCGCTCAAGCTCTCCGCTGCGCACGAGTCCGCGTTGCAGGCCATGGTCCGCTCGGCCCTGCTCCCGCGCGCCGACGAGCTGAACGCGTTCCGCTCCGGCCTGCTCTCGGGCGTCAAGTCCGCGTATGTGGTGGCCGCGCGGGCGGTGCAGCGCCGCGACAGCGCCGCGCACGAGCACTACGACGTGCTCCTGCGGCCCTTCGCCGTGGCGGGCGTCGAGATCCCGCCCTGTGCGGCCGACCCGGACTCGTGACCGCCGCCGGTCAGCGTTGGTTCCCCACCCGGTAGACGTACCGGAGCGCCGCCGGGCCCTGGCATGCGCATGGGAGGCGGCGGCCCTGCTCAGCAGCGTGTCGTGGTACGGATCACTCGACGTGCTCCGCGGCGATTCCACGAGCGGGTCGCCCCGCGGTACCGGCCACTCCCGGACCGTGCGCGTCCCGTGGCCGCCATTGCCCCGCGGCTCCGAGGTCCCGGTGGCCGTACGCCTCGTCCTGTCGCGTCGCCCTGACGGCCGTTCATGTCCGCTCCGGCGAAGCGGCGTTGTCAGTGGTGGCCGATAGCGTCGTGGTGTTGGAAGGGCCGTTTCGCCGACAGGAGTGGACGATGACCGAGAACCGTACGAAGACCGCGCTCAGGGTGGTGCTGACCGACGTCAACGAGCGCGTGGTGGACGCGTGGCGGGCGGCGTTCGCCGACACTCCGGGGATCGAGATCCGCCGGGGCTCTATCCTCGACGAGAACGTCGACGCCTGGGTCACCCCGACCAACTCCCGCGGGCGGATGGACGGCGGGGCGGACGCCGTCATCAAGCGGCATCTCGGAGCCGGCATCCAGCTGAGGGTGCAGCGGGCCATCCGCGACCGGTTCGGTGGAAGCCTGCCGGTGGGCAGCGCGGTCTGCGTCCCGTCGGGGGCGGACGTCCCGCGGTACCTGATATCGACGCCGACCATGGTGCAGTCCTCGCAGAACGTGAGTGACACACTGAACGTGGCCATGGCGTGCGCCGCCGCCTTCCAGGCCGTCCACCGGCAGAACGGGCAGGTGCCAGGCAGCATCCGGTCCGTGGCGCTGGTGGGCATGGGCGCGCGGACCGGCCGGGTGCCGGCCCGGGTCTGCGCGAACCTCATGTGGACCGGCTACACGCTCTTCCACGACCACTGGTTCGAGGACGACGACGAGCTGCGCGCCACGATCATCTCGCAGCTCGACGGCATCGAGAACGCGCCGGCCGAGAAGCGGGTGCGCATCACGCCGCCGAAAGGGCATTCCTTTCGTCCCTGACCCCGCCCCCGCAGCCGGCCACCCGGCCGGTGAGTCCGCAGGCCACTGCGCCGGTCAGACCGGCGGCCATCTCCATCCCACAGGTACGACGACCGGGAGCCCTCCGCCCATGAGCGACTCTTCCACCACCACCCCGGCCCAGCCGGACGCGAACGACCCCCTGGGGCTCACCGAACTCTTCAAGGGCGGCGGTGAACCCTGGCTGCCGCTCCTGCGGCCCGTCATCGAGGCGCAGCCGGACGCCGCCGACTTCATCGGCCAGGGCCGCAGCCCGGAGGTCGTCCCCGTCCGGGAACTGACCTTCCAGGCGCTCAAGCCCAACCCGCCCCACAAGTGGAAGGTCGTCGTCTTCGGGCAGAACCCGTACCCGCGCCCGGAGAGCGCCACGGGCATCGCCATGTTCGACAACACCTTCAACGACTGGAAGGACAGTCAGTTCGGCCGGGTCGTCAGCATCCGCTGCATCATCAAGGCGGCGGCGATGTGGAAGTACGGCATCGCGAAGAAGACGCCCATCGCCGACGTCCGGGCCCTGCTCAAGGAGCGGGAGACGGTCCAGCCGCCGGAGTGGTTCCAGGCGATGCTCACACAGGGCGTGCTGCTGCTGAACGCCTCGCTCACCGCCAGCAGCGACGGCGCGATGGGCGCCGACCGGCACACCGCCTTCTGGCGGCCCGTCGCCGAGCGGATCGTCGAGGAGATCCTGAAGGCGAAGCAGGACGCGGACGAGGAGGACCGGGGCGTCGTCTTCGCCTGGTGGGGGGCGCACGCCCGCAACCTGAAGAAGATCGTGCTGCGGCTGCAGGAGAAGTACCCGGACGTCGAGGTCCGGCACATCGATCACGCCAACCCGGCCGCCCAGGGCGACATCTTCTGCCAGGGCGACCACTTCGCCACGGTGAACGCGGCCCTCGCCTCACTGGGCGCCGACGAGATCGACTGGCTGCCGAGCAAGGGGTGGAACGAAGGGGCGGCCGGCACCGGCGGTACGGACGGGGACGTCGCGGCGCGGATGGGCGCCTTCATCGCGTCGACCATGGAACTGCACCAGCTGTACCTGGAGCGGCTCACCAGCGTCAAGGACGAAGGGCTCGTCCTCCCGGCGATCACCGGCGTCTTCGACACCCCGCTGATGGACTTCCCGGACGCCCTCGCGCCGGTCACCAAGGTGCTCTCCGGACTCGGCCGGCACATCGAGCGGTCCCGCGAGTTCGGCAAGCGGCGGGCGGACGAGACGGCCGGCGACCTGTCCGCCGACGCGATCGCCGCGCTCTACCTCTACACCTGCGAGTCCGCCTTCTACCGTGAGATCAACGCCGTGCTCCGCTCCCCCGAGCGGGCCAAGGTCGTGCCCTACCTGCCGTACCTGCGGCTGCTGTTCTCGGCGGTCTCGGGGCTGCCGGCCCACACCCGGCCCCTGTGGCGCGGCGTGTCGCTGGATCTGCGGGCGCAGTACCCGGTCGGGCGCACGGTGACCTGGTGGGGCGTTTCCTCGTGCACCTCCGAGCTGAGCGTGGCCCGGTCCTTCCTCGGCAGCCGGGGCAAGCGGACGCTCTTCGAGGTGACCCCCGCGCGGGCGGTGGGGATCCGGAACTTCTCCGCCTTCACCGGGGAGGAGGAGTACATCCTCGCGCCGGGCACCCAGTTGGAGGTGACCGAGGTGAAAGCCGAGCGGGGCGGGCTGTGCACGGTCAAGCTGACCGAAGCGGACGCGCCTCCCCTCGTCACCTGACCACTCCATCCCCCGGCCTCCGCGGGTGCCGTCCACCGGGGCGGGTGCGTGCGGCTTACTGTGCCTCGCCCGTCCGGGCAACAGAAGCCGGCTGCTTGTGGCGCTGGTAGTAGCGCGCGACGCGGGCGCGGTTGCCGCAGCGGGCGGGGGAGCACCAGCGGCGGCGGGGGTGGGCGGGCAGGAAGAGCATCACGCAGTCGTCCGCCTCGCACTCCTTGAGCCTGCCGAGGGCGGGATCGGTGAGCAGGTCGGCAGCGGCCTCGGCCAGCACGGCGGC
Organism: Streptomyces sp. NPDC051310; assembly: GCF_044455245.1. Taxonomy (NCBI): domain Bacteria; kingdom Bacillati; phylum Actinomycetota; class Actinomycetes; order Kitasatosporales; family Streptomycetaceae; genus Streptomyces; species Streptomyces sp. NPDC051310. The sequence continues at coordinate 13,049 of NZ_JBITEO010000026.1, read as the reverse complement.
GAGGCGGACCCCGAGTGGACCGGTACGGCGCACCGCGGGGGTGACCGCCTCGCCGTTCCAGGTCAGTTCACGGACAGCGGGTGCGGCGCGCTGCGCCTGCGTGAGGGCGCGCAGTGCGGCGGCAGGTGGCTCCTGCCCGTGCAGCAGGGCCTGCACCGCCGTCTCGGTGTGGTCCCGTACGGCGTGGACGGCCGCGAGGTCGGCCTTCGTGGGTACGGCGCCGCCGGTCTCGGAGCCGAGCCGGGATTCCTCCAGCGCAAGCCACGCCGCCAGGCGCTCCGGCGTGTCCAGCAGGTCCGTACGGCCTTCGGCGCTCGCGGGGCGGGTGTTGACGAGGTCCAGAGCGAGGGGCTCTCCCGTGAGCGGTTCGGTGTCGCGCATACGGATAACGGTACAGCAGCCCCTTGACGCATTAGAACGCTCGCCGCTATATCTAATGGGACATCGAGCGAAAGAGGCATGTGAAATGACGGACCCCACAGCCCTGCCCCCGATGGCGCTCCCGGCCCGCGCGACCCATCGCTTCGTCGAGGTCGACGGGGTGGAGGTGTTCTACCGGGAGTCGTTGCCCGAGCGTGCCGACGCGCCCGTCCTCCTGCTCCTGCACGGATTCCCGTCGGCGTCGCACCAGTTCCGGCGCCTGATCGACAACCTCGGCAGGCGGTACCGGCTGATCGCCCCCGACTACCCCGGCTTCGGACACACCCGCAGCCCCGAGGGTTTCACCTACTCCTTCGAGCGCCTGGCCGACATCGTCGAGGGCTTCACCGAGCGGCTCGGGCTGACCCGGTACGCCCTGTACCTCTTCGACTTCGGTGCCCCCGTCGGCTTCCGCCTGGCGCTCCGCCACCCCGGGCGGGTGACCGGACTCGTCGTGCAGAACGGCAACGCCTACACCGAGGGACTGTCCGACGCCGCCCGTGAGTTCACCGCTCTCACGCCCGACTCGCCCGGAGCCGAGCAGACCATCCTGAACCTGTTCACCCTCGCCGCGACCCGCGCCCAGTACGAGGGTGGCACCGCCGACCCCACGCTGGTCGCACCGGAGGGCTGGCTCCTCGACCAGTACTTCCTGGACCAGCCCGGTCGTAAGGAAGCGCAACTCGCCCTCGCGTACGACTACAAGAGCAACATCGCGGCGTACCCCGACTGGCAGGCGTGGCTGCGCGAGCACCGCCCGCCCACCCTCATCACCTGGGGGACCGGCGACCCCTTCTTCCCCGAGCCCGGCGCCCGCGCCTACCTGCGCGACGTACCCGCGGCGGAACTCCACCTCTTCCCCACGGGCCACTTCGCGCTGGAGGACCACCTCCCCGGGATGGCCCCGCTCATCGCCGACTTCCTCGACCGCCTCCCGTCCTGACGGCCGCGCCGAGCGGTACCCGTGTCCTCGTGCTGTGCGGCGCCGCCGGCACCACCGCCCGGCCCCGCCACACCCGTCGCCGTCGTCACCGGAGCGAGCCGGGGCCGGGCGCCGGGCTCACGCCGGTCGAACGCGTGATGCCGTGACCCGGTCGGGCCCCGGCGCGGCGCGCCCGGCACCGCGCCGGCAATGCAACGCACCGCGCCGACAACCCCAACGCCACCACGCCGACGGCTCCGCAGCCGCGCGCCTGTGCCGCACCTCCCGCACCGCACGCCGCCCCCTCGGCCCCGCCACCACGCGGCCCCTCAGGTCAACCTCCCCTTAATGAAAGGCAAAAGAAAAGTAGTGACAGAGTCCTTGACCCCCCGTGCCCCTGCGGGCAAGGTTCCGGAGAGCGCTCTCCAGCGTCGTTCCCATCCCCAAGGAGCCCCCACATGCCCGCAGTCGGCATACCACCCGTGGCCCCACCACCGCACGGACCTGCCCGCCGAGGAGTCATCGGCGTGGTGGTCACCGCTCTCGCCGCCGCCCTGCTCGCCTTCGCCCCCGCCCGGGAGGCCGAGGCCGCGCCCGTACTGCTGTCCCAGGGCAAGCCGGTCACCGCGTCGAGCCAGGAGCACTCCGGCACCCCGGCGACCGCGGCCGTCGACGGTGACAACGGCACGCGGTGGTCCAGCGCCGCCTCCGACCCGCAGTGGATCCGCGTCGATCTCGGCGCGTCCGCCACCCTCAGCCACGTGGAGCTGCGCTGGGAGACCGCGTACGCCAAGGCGTACCGCATCGAGACGTCCCAGAACGGAACGGACTGGACGGCCGTCCACTCCACCACCACCGGTACCGGCGGCACCGAGACGCTGAACGTCTCCGGGACGGGCCGCTACGTCCGGATGCTCGGCACCACCCGCGCCACCGGATACGGCTACTCGCTCTGGGAGTTCAAGGTGTACGGCTCCATGGGCGGCGACGGCGGTCCCACCCTGCCGGGCGGCGGTGACCTAGGCCCCAACGTGCATGTCTTCGACCCGTCCACACCCGGCATCCAGGCTAAGCTCGACGAGGTGTTCCGCCGGCAGGAGTCGGCCCAGTTCGGCAGCGGCCGGCACGCCTTCCTCTTCAAGCCGGGCACGTACCACGGCCTCAACGCCCAGATCGGCTTCTACACCCAGATCGCTGGACTGGGCCTGCGTCCCGACGACACCACCATCAACGGCGACGTGACGGTCGACGCCGGCTGGTTCAACGGCAACGCCACCCAGAACTTCTGGCGCGCCGCGGAGAACCTGGCGCTCAACCCGGTCAACGGCACCAACCGCTGGGCGGTGTCCCAGGCGGCCTCCTTCCGCCGGATGCACGTCAAGGGCGGGCTGAACCTGGCACCGAACGGCTACGGCTGGGCCAGCGGCGGCTACATCGCCGACACCAAGGTCGACGGCCAGATCGGCAACTACTCGCAGCAGCAGTGGTACACCCGCGACAGCGCCATCGGCGGCTGGTCCAACTCCGTGTGGAACCAGGTGTTCTCCGGCGTCGAGGGCGCGCCCGCCACTTCCTTCCCCGAGCCCCGCTACACCACGCTCACCACCACGCCGATCTCCCGCGAGAAGCCGTTCCTGTACCTCGACGGCAACGAGTACAAGGTGTTCGCCCCGGCCAAGCGCACCAACGCCCGCGGCACCACCTGGGCGAACGGCACCCCGCAGGGTGAATCGATCCCCTTGAGCAGGTTCTACGTCGTCAAGCCGGGAACGACCGCGGCCACCATGAACGCCGCCCTGAAGCAGGGCCTGCACCTGCTGTTCACCCCGGGCGTCTACCACGTCGACCGCACCATCGAGGTGAGCCGCCCGAACACCATCGTGCTCGGCCTCGGTCTGGCCACGATCATCCCCGACAACGGGGTCACGGCGATGAAGGTCGCCGACGTGGACGGGGTGAGGCTCGCCGGGTTCCTCATCGACGCCGGTACGGTCAACTCCCCGACACTGCTGGAGGTCGGGCCGCAGGGAGCCTCCGCCGACCACGCGGCCAACCCCACCACCGTCCAGGACGTCTACATCCGCATCGGCGGCGCCGGCCCCGGCAAGGCCACCACCAGCATGGTCGTCAACAGCGACGACACGATCATCGACCACACCTGGGTCTGGCGCGCCGACCACGGCGACGGCGTCGGCTGGGAGACCAACCGCGCCGACTACGGCGTACGGGTCAACGGCGACGACGTCCTGGCCACCGGCCTGTTCGTGGAGCACTTCAACAAGTACGACGTCGAGTGGTACGGCGAGCGCGGCCGGACGATCTTCTACCAGAACGAGAAGGCCTACGACGCCCCCGACCAGGCGGCCATCCAGAACGGTGCCACCAAGGGGTACGCCGCCTACCGGGTGGACGACTCGGTGGACACCCATGAGGCATGGGGCCTGGGCAGCTACTGCAACTACAACGTCGACCCGGGCATCCGCCAGGACCACGGATTCAAGACCCCCGTCAAGCCCGGGGTGAAGTTCCACAGCCTGCTGGTGGTGTCCCTCGGCGGCATGGGTCACTACCACCACGTCATCAACGACACCGGAGCGTCCACGGTGCCCTCCGGCACCTCGACCGTGCCGTCGACCGTCGTCGCCTTCCCCTGACACACCCGTCCGCCGTGCGCCGGCCGCCGGCTCCACCCGGGGGCCGCCAGGGCCGTGGGGGAGTGCCGGCGCCCGGCGGCCCGCACGGCTCACTGCGCCGTGCGCTCCCGCAGGCTCGACTGCCATACCGGGCCCTGCTCCTCCGGTTCGCCCGCCTCCTGGCGGCCGCCCCGCGCGAAGAAGGCGGCGAGGGGGAGGATCGCCGCCCCGACGGTCACCGCGTCCGGCCCGAGGGTGCCGAGGTCGATGTCCACGCGTGCCGCCGGGTACCTGAGCGAGTACGACGCGGCGTGGGTCCGCACGGAGTCGAGGAAGCGCCGGCCCAGCTGGAGCCCCGCCCAGCCGCCGACCAGGATGCGGTCCGGCTGGAACAGGTTGATCAGGTCGGAGAAACCGGCGCCGAGGTACTCGGCGGTCTCCTCCAGCACGGCCAGGGCGGTCGCATCGGCCTCCGGCGCCCTTCCGCCGGCGGTCGCGGCGGGGTACGCGGCGTCGAGCATCGCGGTCAGCGCGGTCTCCTCGTCCACCCCGGCCGGCGGCTGCCCGCCCGCCTCGCACCAGCGCTCCAGCAGGGCCTCCGCCCCCGCGTACGCCTCCAGGCAGCCCTTGGCGCCGCAGCGGCACCGGCGGCCCCGTACCCGTACGGTCAAGTGGCCCCACTCCACGGCCCGGCCCGAGCGCATGTCGTCGGTGACGAGGCAGGCGCCGACACCGGAGCCGAAGAGGACCACCACCGCGTTCTGAGCGCCGCGCCCGGCACCGAACCACATCTCCGCCTGGCCGAGGGTCTTGGCTCCGTTGTCGATGTGGTACGGCACGGTCTCGGGCAGGAGCCGGGCCTCGCGCAGGAGCCGCTCCAGCGGGACCGCGTCCCAGCCGATGGTCTGGCCGTGCACCACGGCACCGTCCTCGGCGGTCCTGGCGACGATGCCCGGTACACCGATCCCGACCCCCAGCAGCCGCTGCGCCGGGATCCCGGCCCGGCTCAGGACCTCCGGGATGCCTTCGCGCAGATGGCCGACGACGACGCCGACGTCGTAGCGGTCGACCCGGCGGGGACCCTCGGTCCCCAGCGGTCGCTCCACCCGGGCCAGTTCGGTGAGGGCCAGATCGAAGAGCTCGATCCGCACACGCGTCTCGCCGATGTCCACGCCGATCATGTAGCCGCTGTCCGCGCTGATGCGCAGCAGCGTGCGGGGGCGGCCGCCGGCCGAGTCGACGCTGCCGGCCTCCTCCACCAGCCCCTCGGCGAGGAGCTCGGACACCACGTTGCTGACCGAGCCGGAACTCAGCCCGGTGACCGGACCGAGCGAGAAGCGGCTCAAGGGCCCGTCGAAATACAACCGTTGCAGTACCGCGGTGCGGTTCTCCCGCCGCAGGTCACGCACGGTACGGCCGCTGCGCACCTTCACCCTGCCCCCTCATTTCCGTTGTCCTGCAGGCAACTTACATGCGACGGAGCCCTTGACGCGACCTTCGCTTGAGGTTTAACTCACATCCTAAATTAAGCAGCGGGGGGCTTCAGGACCCGAACGCGGGACGCCGCTCCCGTCCCGCCCCCCACAGCCCGGCCCGTCACCTGCCCCGGAAGGCCCCTGGAGTCATGCGCAGAATCAGAGCCGCAGCCTGCGGCGCCGTCGCTCTCTCGCTCGTCCTCACCGCGGCCGCCTGCGGCGGGGGCACGTCCGGGACGGAGGGCTCCAACGAGCGGCCGAAGACGCTCACGTACTGGGCCTCGAACCAGGGCGCCAACCTGGAGGTCGACAGGAAGGTCCTCCAGCCCGAACTCGACAAGTTCGAGAAGGAGACCGGCATCGAGGTGAAACTGGAGGTCGTCCCCTGGGGAGACCTCCTCAACCGGATCCTCACCGCCACCACCTCGGGCCAGGGCCCCGACGTCCTCAACATCGGCAACACCTGGAGCGCCTCCCTGCAGTCCAGCGGCGCCCTGCTGCCCTGGGACGAGAAGAACTTCGCCACGATCGGCGGCAAGGACCGCTTCGTGGAGTCCGCGCTCGGCTCCACCGGCGCCGAGGGCCAGGACCCCGCCGCCGTACCGCTGTACTCCATGGCGTACGCCCTCTACTACAACAAGAAGATGTTCGCCGAGGCAGGCGTCCGCAAGCCGCCCGCCACCTGGGCCGAGATGGCCGCCGTCGGCAAGAGGCTCTCCCGGGACGGGAAGTGGGGACTCGGCGCCGAGGGATCGAACCTCTCCAACAACATCCACCAGGTCTTCGTCCTCGCCAAGCAGCACAACGCCGACTTCTTCACCCCCGACGGCCGGCCGGACTTCACCTCCGACGGCGCCGTGGCCGCCGTGAAGCAGTACGTCGACCTGATGGCCGAGGACAGGGTCATCGCGCCGGGCAACGCCGAGTACGCGCAGAACCAGTCCCTGAGCGACTTCGCCAAGGACAGGACGGCCATGGTCCTGTGGCAGACCGCGTCGGCCACCTTCACGTCCCAGGGCATGGACGAGGACGAGTGGGGAGTGGCACCCGCCCCCGTGCAGTCGGGCAAGCCCGGCCCGGGCGCCGCCACCAACTCCATGGTCGCCGGCATCAACCTGGCCGTCTTCGAGAACACCAAGAACATCGACGGCGCCAAGAAGTTCGTCGCCTTCATGACCAGCGACGAAGAACAGGTCATCCTCAACAAGGCCTACGGCTCCATCCCGCCGGTCAAGACCGCCCAGCAGAACCCCGCCTTCGACACCCCGGCGCTCGCCGTGCTGCGCGACACCCTGGCGACCAGTGCCACCGCCCTCCCGCAGGTCCCCGAGGAGTCGCAGTTCGAGACCCTCGTCGGCACGGCTGTCAAGGAACTCTTCGCCGACGCCGCCGCCGGCCGGCCGGTCACCACCGGGTCGGTACGGGCCAAGCTCGACAAGGCCCAGCAGCAGATGCCGAAGAAGTGAGCACGGACACCCCGATGACCACCACCGCCGCCCCCGGCACGGCCGAGCGGACGGTGCGGACGAAGAACCCACCAGGAGCGGCACCACGCACGCGCCGCTCCGGGAAGCCGCGCCGCATCGCCCTGCCGTACCTCCTGCTGCTCCCCGCCCTCCTCCTCGAACTCCTGGTCCACCTCGTGCCGATGGTGATCGGCATCGTCGTCAGCTTCAAGGAGCTCACCCAGTTCTACCTCCGCGACTGGGGCACCGCTCCCTGGGCCGGCGCCGGCAACTACGCGGTCGCGATCGACTTCGACGCCCCCGTCGGCGAGGCGCTGCTCCACTCCTTCCTCACGACGTGCCTGTTCACCGTGTGCTCGGTCGGGCTGTGCTGGCTGCTCGGCACGGCCGCCGCCCTCTTCCTGCAGGAGAGCTTCCGCGGCCGGGGCCTCCTGCGCACGCTCTTCCTCGTCCCGTACGCGCTGCCCGTCTACGCCGCCGTCATCACCTGGGCGTTCATGTTCCAGCGCGACAACGGACTGATCAACCACGTCCTGCACGACCAGCTCGGCCTCACCGACAGCCCGCCGTTCTGGCTGATCGGCGACAACAGCTTCCTCACGCTGCTCGTGGTCTCGGTGTGGAAGGGCTGGCCCTTCGCCTTCCTGATCATCATGGCCGGGCTCCAGAACATCCCCCGGGAGATCTACGAGGCCGCCGCCCTCGACGGAGCCGGCGTCCGGCAGCAGATCCGCCGGATCACCCTGCCGTCGCTGCGCCCGGTCAACCAGGTCCTCGTCCTGGTGCTGTTCCTGTGGACCTTCAACGACTTCAACACCCCCTTCGTCCTCTTCGGCAGGGCGGCACCGCAGGCCGCCGACCTCGTCTCCCTGCACATCTACCAGTCCTCGTTCCAGACCTGGAACTTCGGCACGGGCTCCGCCATGTCGGTCCTGCTGCTCCTGTTCCTGCTCCTCGTGACAGGCACCTACCTCCTGCTAACCTCCCGAGGAAGGAAGGCCCCCCGTGCCTAGCCACCCCCCGCGGCGGCCCCGCTCCCCGATGGCCGCCCCGCGGTCCTTCCTGTGGAGCCGGCGGATCTTCCTGACGCTCCTCACCGGTTTCGTGCTGCTGCCCGTGTACGTCATGGTCTCCAGCTCGCTCAAGCCGCTGGAGGACGTCTCGGGCAGGTTCCAGTGGATCCCCTCGGTCCTCACCGTCCGCCCGTACGTCGACATCTGGGACACCGTCCCCCTGGCCGACTACTTCATGAACTCCCTCGTCGTGGCCGGGGCGGCAACCGTCTGCTCCGTCACGATCGCCGTGTTCGCGGCCTACGCGGTCAGCCGGTACACCTTCCGCGGCCGGCGCGTCTTCACGGTGACGGTCCTGTCGACCCAGATGTTCCCCGGCATCCTGTTCCTGCTGCCGCTGTTCCTCATCTACGTCAACATCGGCAACGCCACCGGCATCGCGCTGTTCGGCTCCCGCGGCGGCCTGATCCTCACCTACCTCACCTTCTCGCTGCCCTTCTCCATCTGGATGCTGATCGGGTACTTCGACTCGGTCCCGCGCGATCTCGACGAAGCCGCCAAGGTCGACGGCTGCGGGCCGCTCGGCGCCCTCTTCCGGGTCATCGTGCCCGCCGCGGTCCCCGGCATCGTGGCGGTCGCCGTGTACGCCTTCATGACCGCGTGGGGCGAGGTCCTCTTCGCCTCCGTCATGACCAACGACACCACCCGCACCCTCGCCGTCGGCCTCCAGGGCTACTCCACCCAGAACGACGTCTACTGGAACCAGGTCATGGCCGCCTCCCTGGTCGTCAGCCTGCCCGTGGTCGCCGGCTTCCTCCTCCTCCAGCGCTACCTCGTCACCGGCCTCACCGCCGGCGCCGTCAAGTAGCCGCCGGAGCCCCCCTCCGCGCCCTCCGCCCCGCCCGCTCACGCCAGAGAGGCCCTCCGTGTCCGCACCGCTCGACCTCGCCGCCCTCCCGCCCGACTTCACCTGGGGCACGGCCACCTCCGCCTACCAGATCGAGGGCGCCGTCGCCGAGGACGGCCGGGCACCGTCGATCTGGGACACCTTCTCCCACACCCCGGGAAAGGTCGACAACGACGACCACGGCGACGTGGCCTGCGACCATTACCACCGGTGGCCCGAGGACATCGCGCTCATGCGGCGCCTCGGCACCGACGCCTACCGCATGTCCATCGCCTGGCCCCGCGTCCTGCCCGCCGGCGACGGGCCGGTCAACCCCGCCGGCCTCGACTTCTACGACCGGCTCGTCGACGGGCTCCTCGACGCCGGGATCACCCCCAACGTCACCCTCTACCACTGGGACCTCCCCCAGGCCCTGCAGGACCGCGGCGGCTGGACGGCCCGCGACACGGCCGAGCACCTCGCCGCCTACGCCTCCGTCGTCGCCGGACGGCTCGGTGACCGCGTCACCCGCTGGGCCACCCTCAACGAACCGCTGTGCTCCGGCTGGATCGGCCACCTCGAAGGCCGGATGGCCCCCGGCCTCACCGACCTCACCGCCGCCGTGCAGGCCTCCTACCACCTGCTCCTCGGCCACGGACTGGCCACCCGAGCGATCCGCGCCGCGGCGCCCGGCGCCCAGGTCGGGCTCGTCACCAACCACTCCACCGTGGACGCCGCCTCCACCCGCCCCGAGGACCTCGCGGCGGCCATCCGCATGGACGGCCACACCAACCGCTGGTGGCTCGACCCGGTCCACGGCCGAGGCTTCCCCGCCGACATGCGCGAGCTCTACGGCGTCCCGCTGCCCGAGCGCCCCGGCGACGTGGAGACGATCGCCACCCCGCTCGACTGGCACGGCCTCAACTACTACTTTCCGGTGACCGTGGCGGACGACCCCCAGGGCCCCGTCCCCCACGCCCGGGAAGTCCGCCTGGCCGGCGTACCGCGCACCGGCATGGACTGGCAGATCGACGCCGACGGCCTGGAGGCGTTCCTGATGCGTCTGACCGACGACTACGGCGTACGCCGGATCTACGTCACCGAGAACGGCTCCGCCTTCTCCGACACCGTCCGCCCCGACGGCACCGTCGACGACCCCGAACGGGCCCGGTACCTGGAACAGCACCTGGCCGCCTGCACCCGCGCGGTGCGCAAGGGAGCCCCCCTCGCCGGGTACTACGCCTGGTCCCTCCTCGACAACTTCGAATGGGCCTACGGCTACGACAAGCGCTTCGGCCTCGTCCACGTCGACTACACCACCCAGTCCCGCACCATCAAGACGAGCGGCCGCCGGTACGCGGACATCATCCGCACCCACCGGCAGGTGCACGCCTGAGCCGGGGACCGGCCGCCGGCCCGCACCTCACACGCACTCCGCGGCGGCCGCTCCGGGCGGAAGCGGGGCCCTACCGCGGGCCCTGCGGCCCCGCGTTCCCGGCCGACGGGCCGTGCCAGTCCAGGCACACCACGAGCGCGTCGTCGTCCAGAGGTACGTCCCCGTGGTACGTCCGGAGTTCACGCAGCACCGCGTCCGGCACCTGGGGCGCGGGCAGCAGACGCGTGGCCGCGAGCGAACGCGCCAGCGCGCGGTCCCCGTACCGTTCGCCCGCCGACGACTGCGCCTCGTACACCCCGTCGCTGGCGAACAGCAGCCGGTCCCCCTCCCGCACGGTGAAGTACTCCGGCACGTACTCGGTGTCCTCGAACATGCCCAGGGGCAGTTGCGCGTCGAAGGCCAGCGGCGTCACGACTCCCCGGCTCATCCTCCACGCCTGGGGCGAGCCGGCCTCGATCACCTCGACCTGGCCGGTCGCCAGGGTGAAGCGGAGCAGCAGCACCGACACATGGACCCGGCCCTGGTGCTGCGCGTACACGGCCTGGTCGGCCAGGGCGGCCTGGCCCGCGAGGTCGAGGCCGGCGCGCCGGGCGTTGCGCAGCGCGTTCACCGTCAGGTTGCTCAGCAGGGCGGCATCGATGCCCTGCCCCATGCCGTTGGTGATCGTCAGGGTCAGAGCATCGGCCGACACGGACCAGTCGTAGTTGTCGCCGAGCACCGCGTAGGCCGGTTCCAGGTGCGCGCCCAGGGAGAACTCCGCACGGAAGCAGGCCCGGCCCGGCAGGAGCTGCCACTGCATCTCCGCGGCCAGGGTGAGCCGGGCGGCGCGCCGGGCCAGGACGTAGAGATCGGTGTCGCGATCGGCGACGAGGATCTCGTGGCCCAGTGCCTCGCAGATGTTCTGCAGCTCCGGCAGCACGGAGCCGCCCAGGCGGTCCTGCGGCATCCCGACCGTCAGCACGCCCATGCGGTCGCCGCGGATGGTGACGGGCAGGTGCACGTCCGCCCTGCCCGTCGCACCGTCCCGCACGACCAGGGGTTCCTGCGTCCCGAAGACACGGCCCTGCGGGCTGTCGTGGATCGGTACGGACCCGGCCGACGGCGCGGGCGCGACGACCTGGAGCGACCGCATCGCGTAGTCGGCGAGCCGCAGCTCCACCCGGTCCGCGCCGTACTGCTCGGCCATCGCCGTCTTCACGATCTCCAGGAGGGTGTGCGGCGCGCCGGCCCGCAGGGCCGTCTCGACAGCGGTGGATCGGTCCACGTCTCACCCCTTCGACGAGTGCGGCGGCAGGGACTTCACGTGACCTCGCCACTCGCACGACGTCGGCTCACCCTCAGTCTAGGCAGCGCGGCACGACCGCGGCGAGCGGCCTGCGCGCCCCGCCCGGCGGCTGCGGCCCCGCGCCGGCGGGCGGGGCGCCCCGCGGTCCGCGGACCCGCTGCCCGGCGGCTGCGTCACTGCCGCCCGTGCCAGTCGAGGCAGACCACCATGGCGTCGTCGTCGGCGTCGAGGGAGCCGCGGTGCCCGGCGAGCTCCTGGAGCACCGCATGCGGCACCTGCGAGGGGGGCAGCAGGCGGGTGGCGGTCATGGCCCGGGTGAGCGCCTTCTCGCTGTAGCGCTCGCCGGCCGGGGAGGCGACGTCGTAGACGCCGTCGCTCAGGAAGAAGAGCCGGTCACCCGGCTCGACCCGGAAGGGCTGGGGGGTGTAGTTGGTGTCCTCGAACATGCCGAGGGGAAGCTGCGCCTCGAGTGCGACGGGTTCCGCCTTCCCCCGTCTCAGGCGCCACATCCTCGGCGATCCGGCATCCACGACCTCGGCCTCACCGGTGGCGAGATCGAAGCTGAGGAGCAGCACCGACAGGTGGACGGAGCCGCGGTAGTGCCCGTAGATCGCCTGGTCGGCGAGGAAGGCCTGGTCCGCCAGGGACAGGCCGGCCCGGCGGGCGTTGCGCAGCGCGTTGATCGCCAGGCTGGTCAGCAGGGCCGCTTCGATGCCCTCACCCATGCCGTTGGTCACGGTGAGGGTGAGGCGGTCGGCGGAGGTGGACCAGTCGAAGTTGTCGCCGTGGATCGCGTACGCGGGCTCGAGCTGGGCCCCGATCTCGTACTCGGGCCGTGAGCAGGCACGGCCGGGCAGCAGCTGCCACTGCATCTCCGCGGCCAGGGTGAGCCGGCTGGCCCGGCGCGCCTGCAGGTACAGGTCGGTGTCCCGCTCGGCCACGACGATCTCGTGCCCGAGCACCTCCGCGACCTCCTGGAGTTCTCGTTCGACCTGCGGGGTGTAGCACTCGCGGGGGAGGCGGACGGAGAGGACGCCGATGCGGTCGCCGCGCACGCTCACGGGGAAGTGCGCCGTCACGTCCGTGGAGTGGGGGCGGCTCTCCACATGGGGCCTCTGCGCTCCGAAGGCCCGCCCCGGCGCGCTGCCGTGCACGGGGACCGGGTCCCCCGTGGAGGGGAGGGTGCTGACCGGTTGCAGCATGGTCGTGGCGTAATCGGCCATGAGCAGGTCGACGGAGCCGGCCGTGTAATGGGTGGAGAGGGCGTCCCGCACTGCTTCGAAGAGGGCGTGGGGCGGGGCCCCGCGCAGCGCGCGTTCCACAGCCGAGAATCTGTCCACCGTTCGATTACCACCTGTTCAGGATGAATGCGGGAAAGGACCGGATGGCCCCTGATGTCGCAAGGACTGACAAGGCCGTTGGGAAGTGTCACAGTTGAGGGCATGCATTCCGAGACTTCTTCAGGCCCCGGCCGGGATGCTGCCGCACACGCCGCCCGGGAGGTCATCGAGCTGCTGGAAGTGCTCTGGAACAGGGGCCGGGACATGACGTCG